>NZ_CP136422.1:1742500-2095000 GCF_034355335.1 Blautia coccoides | reverse complement strand
CGAAGACGACACCGTGGATTTCTCTTTTCTCCATATTTCTGCTCCTTTTTTATACGGATACTATCATAACTGTTTTTCGCCTATTTTGCAACAAAAAAGCTCACAGAAAAGCCGCAGACCTTATAATTCTGCGGCTTTTCCAAATCCCATTCTATTATTTATTGGCAGCCGTTGGGCAGCCTCACAGTCAAAAGTAAAAACCATACCTTTATTTTACTTCGATCACATGCAGCATATTGGTAACATTCTGCTCATCTTTGCGGCTGTTGGTAGCCGGGTCACCTGCGGTGAACACTGCAAGCTGGCCTTTTTTCACAAGGCGTTTGCGTTTTACGGTTTCCATAGCACTTGTCAGAATGTTTTCTGTGGTGTCTTTTGTATTTCCTTTCAGAGGCTTTACACCCCAATAGAGCTGCATCTTATGCTGTACAAATTCGTTGGGTGTGATGGCGTAAATCGGCATGGTGGGGCGGAAACTGGATACCAGTCTTGCCGTCTTGCCGGACATGGTTGGAGTGATAATGCAGTCCGCGTCAATATTTCTGGCTGTGCGGACAGAGGAAATACCAATGGCACTGGAAACCAATGTCTGTTTGTACATGGTCCTGTGCTGAATGTATTTGTCATAATCCACATGCTTTTCTGTATCCTCAGCGATCTCACCCATCATTGTCAGAGCTTCCACCGGATATTTTCCTGCTGCGGTCTCTCCGGAGAGCATAACTGCATCGGTTCCGTCATAGATGGCATTTGCCACGTCCGCAACCTCTGCTCGGGTGGGACGGGGATTGCGAATCATAGAGTCCAGCATCTGTGTGGCAGTGATGACCGGAATGTAATTTTCATTGCATTTCTTGATGATCAGCTTCTGGATATATGGCACTTCCTGGGCAGGTATCTCCACACCCAGATCACCCCTGGCTACCATGATGCCGTCTGCTGCTGCAATGATCTCATCAATATTCTCAACGCCCTCTGCGTTCTCGATCTTGGCGATAATGCTGATCTGCTCTGCGTGATGCTCCTTCAGGATCTTGCGGATCTCTTTGATCCCTGCTGCATTCCTGATAAAAGAAGCGGCGATGAAATCAATATCCTGCTGAATGCCAAAGATAATGTCCGCTTTATCTTTTTCTGTGATAGCCGGAAGCTTCACTCTTACATTCGGCACATTGACGCCTTTTTTCTCACCCAGCTCGCCGCCGTTGGCAACTGTACAGACAATATGGTCTTTTTTCACCACTTTGACGTCCAGTTCAATAAGGCCGTCATCGATCAAAATCTTGTTGCCCGGTTTAACTTCTCTTGCCAGTCCGGGATAGGTGATGGAACATCCCTTTTCGTTACCCACCATTTCTTCCATATAGAGAGTAAAATCTGCGCCCTCTGTCAAAATTACTTTCTTTCCATCCTCCAGAACTCCGGTGCGGATCTCCGGTCCTTTGGTGTCAAGCAGTATAGCTACCGGCTTATCCAGCTCTTCTCTGACATTTTTCAGCAGGTTCATACGGTTTCTCTGCTCCTCGTAATCCCCGTGTGAAAAGTTGAAGCGGGCCACATCCATGCCGTGTCTCACCAGAGCTTTCATAGTAGCTTTTTTGTCCGTATTCGGACCCATGGTACATACAATTTTCGTCTTGCGCATAATTTCCTCCTAATGATATCGTCACTTTATATGTTCATGAGTAAAAAGATGATCCTGGCAGTATTCATAATTGCCGTTGCATTTGGAGCAGAAACGGAACTCCAGATTGTCTCCGTCCTTTTCTGTTCTGCCGCACACGGCACATTTATGCTTCGTTACACCAGGTGCCATCTTCGGATGAACTGCTTTTTGAAACTGCTGCCGCCTGTGCACTTCTTTTGGATTGATATGGCTGTAATTCCTGGTGGCAAAAAAGAACACGATGAAGTTCAGCAGAGATGCGATGATCATCATTCTGATGGACCATATAGGTGTTTTTATAAAGTTATAGGCCAGGTATGCCACATCCAGATAAGCCAGCCACTTGATCTTCACCGGGATCACAAAATACAGCATAAGCTGCATATCCGGATAACTGGCCGCAAAAGCCAGGAAGATGGACAGGTTGATATAATATGTGGAGATGGCAGCCATTCCGTACAGGGAGTTCATTGGTCCCTGAATAAAATAGAGCAGAAAAGCACCGATGATCGTACTTAAAATACCTCCTAAGATATAGACATTATATCTGAAATCTCCCCATGTCTTCTCAAGAGAAGTTCCCAGGGAATAATACAATGCAAGCATAATGATCGTAAAAATATTAAGACTGGAAGGCGGGATCAAAAGCCAGCTCACAAGTCTCCATATCTGTCCGTGCAGAATGTGGGCAGGACTCAGCATCAGGTAAGCGCTGAAAGGAATTCCTGTAACGTTGCCCAGAAAATAAAGCACATATCCGATCACATAAAGCAGGATGATGTACTTTGTCAGATTCCTGATAGCGAAACGCCCGCATTTCCTTTCCATTTTGTTCAAAAAATTCATATATTCTCCTCGTTTCTAATCTTATCTTTCCCCCCTCAGGGAAATCGGTACTGCACTGCCGCAATACCGAAGATATACCGTTTTATTATCTTAAAACAGGTTCTTCTTGGAGAAGATCAATGCAACCAGTAAGCTCAGTACCAGAGACAGTACGATCACAATGACAAACCCGTAGGGACTCCCCGCAAAGGGCATCCCGGATGTGTTTACATTCATGCCGTACGCACTGAAGATCATTGTCGGAATGGACATAACGATGGTTACGGTTGCCAGAAACTTCATGACAATATTCAGATTGTTTGAAATAACCGATGCAAAGGCATCCATCATTCCACTCAGAATACCACTGTAAATATTGGCCATCTCTATGGCCTGCTTGTTCTCCACAATGACATCCTCCAGAAGGTCTGTGTCATCGGGATACTGTTTGATCCGTTCCACTTTCAAAAGCTTCTCCAGCACCACCTCATTGGAACGCAGGGATGTGGTAAAGTACACCAGGGACTTTTCCAGTTCCAGAAGCTCGATCAGCTCCTGATTCCTGGTGGATGCGTGAAGCTTCTCCTCCACTTCCTCACTCTTTTTATCTATGATGCGCAGATAATGCAGGAACATACTGGCATTGTTATAAAGGATCTGCAGGATAAATCTGGTCTTCATATAGGTATAGAAGTTCCGCACACGGCCGTCCATGAATTTGCCAAGTACAGAGGTATCCTCCAGACACACAGTGATGATCATCTCATTTGTCACGATGATCGACAGAGGGATAGTTCCGTACCAGTCCTTGTCACCCCTCTCCTCAATGATGGGGGTGTCTACCAGGATGAGCGTGTAATTGTCCTCCACTTCTATACGGGAGCGCTCTTCCTCATCCAGAGGTGCTCGCAGATCGTCAACCTCTATCTGGTACTTGTTGGAAACTTCAAAAATTTCTGTGGCTGTGGGATCTGTGAGAGCAATCCAGCATCCCTCTGTGGCTTCTTCCACCTGATGTATTTTTCCATCTATTGTTTTAAAAATTCTGATCATGTTATCTCCCTTCATGCCCCATAAACGGGCACAAAGATTCAGATGTGCCTGCCTATGGGGTTTCTACTCTTTATTTTATTGTCTTGATTCGATTTCCCGGGACAAGGCCCACCTTCCATGATAACACTTCCTTTCTCTTATTCTTCCTCACATTTATGGAAGATTATACTATTTGGTGTCTCTACCTTCAAAGGTTTCCCTTTCATAACCAGCAGTTTATTCTCATAATCAATGGTAAACGTGGTGATAGAGTTGGATTCATGGTTCACAACTGCCAGATGTTTTCCGTCGGGGAATACCTCCAGGTCTTTGGGATACTCACCGCTGATGGGCAGTATAAACTGTTTTTCCAGACTGCCGGTCTCCTCATCCACTTTATACATGGATGCCGTATCTTCCCCTGCTGTGGAGCAGAACAGATACTCACCGTCCGGTGACAGGCACATGCCGGATGTGGCATCATGGGTCTCATCATCATGGGACGCCAGCGTGCTCTCTGTCTGGATCAGCTCGAAAACGGGGTTCTTGCCGCTTCCGTCATAACGATACACCTGTACTTCATTGCTCAGCTCAAAATTCAGGAATGCAAACTTGCCGTTGGGACTGAATTTGATCAGTCTCGGCCCGGATTCTCTTACACAGCGCAGCACATCCACAAGCTCTAACTTGCTGGTCCTGGCATTGACACGGTAAATTTTCATCTGGTCAATCCCGTTGTCCACAGCACAGAGATACTTTCCATCCGGTGTAGGACGCACACAGCTTACATGGGGACGGAAATTTCTCTCCGCAACACTTCCCAATCCTCTGTGGAATACCCCGTCCATGACACTTCCCAGACGTCCGTCCCTGTGGGTATGTACCACGGTAACTTTACCGTCGTGATAACCTGCCACATAGAGATATTTCCCTTCCTTGTCCGTGGACAGGTGGCAGCCTCTCATTCCGTCAATGTCTACTTTATTAATAAAGGTAAGATCTCCGTCCGAATCAATCGAAAATACGGCAACTCCTTCGTCGGCAATGGAATAGAGATATTTCCCATTTAATGATATGGCCAGGTGGGAGGAATTATTTACAGGAATGACTTTTCTCTCTGTAAGTGTCCCCTCTTCTACATTTACATCATATAAATGGATTCCGATACTGCTTCCATGGGTATACGTTCCAACATATGCAACATACTTCTCTTTCATTTATGCAATACCCTCCTGTTTTATTCTGATTTTCCCCGTTTGGCAATGATTTCCTGCCGCTATCCGTGGTCTACCGACATTCTACCACAAACTTTTTCTTTATACAATGCAATTCCCGCCAAATTCGCAACATTTATGTTGACAAGGTTTGTGGGTTTAGTATAATGAAATTCAGAGTCTTTCCACGGAAGAGCCGGTTTGGAAGGACAAATTTAGCATTATTTCATATCACGTAAAGGAGAACGCGAATGAATCATACACTGGTGGATTTAATTGACATTTCCAAAGGATTTGGCGATCAGATTGTTCTGGACAAGCTGAATCTGTCCATCCGGGAAAATGAATTTCTTACCCTTTTAGGCCCCAGCGGCTGTGGTAAGACAACTACTCTCCGTATCCTGGGCGGTTTCGAGACGCCGGATTTCGGACAGGTTATTTTTGACGGAGAGGATATTACCAATCTTCCGCCCAACAAGCGAAATCTGAACACCGTATTCCAGAAATACGCGCTGTTCTCCCATATGAATATAGAAGAAAACATTGCTTTTGGTTTAAAAATTGCCGGAAAGAGCAACGCTTATATCAAAGACAAGATCAAATACGCACTGAAGCTGGTAAATCTTGAAGGCTTTGAAAACCGCCTGCCTGATTCCCTGAGCGGCGGACAGCAGCAGCGTGTGGCCATTGCCCGTGCGATCGTAAATGAGCCGCGTCTTCTGCTTCTGGACGAACCTTTGGGCGCCCTGGATCTGAAGCTGCGCCAGGACATGCAGTATGAGCTAATCCGCCTGAAAAACGAACTGGGCATCACCTTTATCTACGTGACCCATGACCAGGAAGAAGCCCTTACCATGTCAGATACCATTGTGGTCATGAACCAAGGGTATATCCAGCAGATGGGTTCCCCTGAGGATATCTACAATGAGCCGCAGAACGCATTTGTAGCCGACTTTATCGGTGAGAGTAATATTATAGAAGGTACTATGCTTGAGGACAGGCTGGTGAAGATCTTGGGTGCCAAGTTCCCCTGTGTGGACGAAGGCTTCGGCCGCAACAGACCCGTGGATGTTGTCATCCGGCCTGAGGATGTGGACCTGGTAAAGCCCGAGGAGGGCACGATCCAGGGCGTAGTCTCCCACCTGATCTTCAAAGGTGTCCACTATGAGATGGAGGTCCAGGCAAACGGATTTGAATGGCTGGTACACAGCACTGACATGTTCCCTGTGGGCCAGAAAGTCGGCATCCATGTTGACCCCTTTGACATCCAGATCATGCACAAGCCGGTATCGGAAGACGAGGAGGCCATAGGAGTGAATGAATAGAAAAAAATTACTGACCGGACCTTATTTTTTCTGGGCCGTGGCATTTATTCTGATTCCCCTTGCCATGGTCTTATATTATGGTCTGACAGATGTGGACGGGCATCTGACTTATGAAAATCTTCTGGCGATCGGAACTGTGGAGAATTTCAAGGCCCTGTGCCTCTCTTTGCTGCTCTCTATTGTCAGCACAGTCATCTGTCTGTTGTTAGCCTACCCCCTTGCCATGATTTTATCCGGCATGAAGGTGAATCAGACCAGTTTTATCGTGTTGATCTTCATCCTTCCCATGTGGATGAACTTTCTGCTGCGCACTATGGCGTGGCAGACTTTGCTGGAGAAAAACGGCGTGATCAATCAGTTTTTAAATTTTCTTCACCTGCCCTCCATCCAGCTCATCAATACGCCTTACGCCATTATACTGGGCATGGTGTACAACTTCCTGCCCTTTATGGTGCTGCCGCTGTACAATGTTCTGTCCAAGATTGACAAAGACGTTATATCTGCAGCCAGAGATTTGGGTGCCACGGAGCTGTACACCTTCAGGAAGATCATCTTTCCTCTCAGTCTGCCCGGTGTTGTAAGCGGCGTCATCATGGTATTTGTACCTGCTCTCACAACCTTTGTTATCTCCGATCTGTTGGGCGGCAGCAAGATCCTGCTCATCGGAAATGTCATCGAACAGAAATTCAAGCAGGGCAGCAACTGGCATGTGGGAAGCGGACTCTCCCTGGTATTGATGGTCTTTATCCTGATCAGCATGGTGGTTACCACAAAGTATGACAAAGACGGGCAAGGAGGTATGTTCTGATGAAGAAGACAGCCAGAAATATCTATTTGGCGCTTATTCTGATCCTCATGTACGCGCCTATTGTGACACTCATGATCCTCTCCTTCAACGCCTCCAAATCCCGCTCCAAATGGGGCGGATTCACCTTGAAATGGTATGGCTCCCTGTTCCGGGATGACGCCATCATGAGTGCCCTCTACAATACGCTGGTCATTGCGTTTTTATCTGCAATACTGGCAACTTTGATCGGAACCTGCGCCTCTATCGGCATCAATTCCATGAAGAGCAGGTGGCGCACAGTTTTCATGGGTGTGACTAATATCCCTATACTGAATTCCGATATTGTGACAGGTATTTCCCTCATGCTTTTGTTCATTGCATGCCGGTTTACCCTTGGTTTTTCTACGATCTTAATGGCGCATATAACGTTCAACATTCCCTATGTGATCCTGAGCGTTATGCCTAAGCTGAAGCAGACCAACAAGAGTACCTATGAGGCTGCCAGGGACTTGGGCGCAGGCCCTTTCCAGGCGTTTATGAAAGTGGTATTCCCGGATATACTGCCCGGTGTGCTGTCAGGATTTCTCATGGCATTTACCATGTCCCTGGATGATTTTATCATCACCCATTTCACCAAGGGACCGGGGGTGGATACCCTGTCAACCAAAATATATTCCGAGGTGCGAAAGGGTATAAGGCCTGAGATGTATGCGCTCTCCACCCTGCTCTTTTTATCTGTCATGGTCATCATGATACTGGTAAATTCAGCGCCTAAAGAACCGGATAAAAAGCGCTCCTCAGACCTTGATAAAAAGAAGCTTCCTCTCCGTCAGGTAATCCCGGCAGCCCTTGTTATCTTTGTGGCTGGGGCCGGATTCTTCTTCCATCTGGGAAACAAGGGAAGTGTGTCGGATGAAAAGCTCATTGTCTACAACTGGGGGGAATATCTGGACCCTGAAGTCATAGATATCTTCCAGGAGGAGACCGGTATAACGGTTACCTATGAGGAGTATGAAACCAACGAAATCATGTATCCCAAGATCATGTCAAAGGCCATTGCCTACGATGTGGTCTGCCCCTCTGATTATATGATCCAGCGTATGCGTGAAAACGATCTGCTGGCTGAGATCAACTGGGACAATGTGCCCAACATCAAAAATATTGATCCGACTTATATGGAACAGTCTCAAAGCTTTGACCCGGAAAACAAATACTCGGTGCCTTACTGTGTGGGCACTGTAGGTATCCTCTATAACAAAACCATGGTCAAAGAACAGGTGGACAGTTGGAATATACTGTGGGATGAGAAATATAAAGACAGCATTCTCATGCAGGATTCTGTACGGGATGCCTTCGCGGTGGCTTTAAAGCGCAGAGGTTATTCTCTGAACTCCCTGGTCGTGGATGAACTGATCCAGGCTACTGATGATCTGATCGCTCAAAAACCGCTGGTCCAGGCCTATGTAGTAGACCAAGTAAGAGACAAAATGATTGGAAATGAGGCTGCATTGGGTGTGATCTATTCCGGTGAAGCCCTCTATACCCAGAGGGAAAATCCCGACTTGGAATATGTCATTCCCAAGGAGGGGACCAATGTATGGATCGATTCCTGGGTTATTCCCTCCAATGCGCAGAACAAGGAAAACGCGGAGAAATTCATCAATTTCCTCTGCCGTCCCGATATTGCTCTGATGAACTTTGAATACATCACCTACGCGACACCTAACAAGGCAGCCAGAGAACTGATCGAAGATGAGAGCATCCGAAACAGCAGGGTACTCTTCCCGGAAGCAGAGGATCTGCAGGGAAGTGAAACCTTCCAGTTCCTTGGCGATGAGGCAGATTCCTATTATAATGAACTTTGGAACAAAGTTAAATCCAAATAAGAAGCTGCTGCCTGCAATAGATATAGGAGTTTTTATGAATCGGATACTGATTTACAGAATAAGCGAAAAGGATTCCCCCTGCACGGTGGAATCCTTTTTAAAAGCCAGGGGATACTCCCGGCAGATCATCATACAATTAAAGAAAAACAGCGACAGCATAAAAGCAAACGGCAGGTGGGCCTATATAAAGACCATGCTCCACACCGGAGATGAGCTGATGATATTCTTGGAAGAACCCCAGTCATCAGAACGCATTCTTCCGGTACCTCTCCCGCTCTCTGTCGTGTACGAAGATGAGGATATTCTGGTGGTTGATAAGCCCGCTGATATGCCCGTGCATCCCTCCATCAACAATTATGACAACACTCTGGCAAATGCCGTTGCGTACTATTACCAATCTGACAAAGAGCCATTTGTCTTTCGCTGCATCAATCGTCTGGACCGGGATACCACCGGCCTGCTGATCGTGGCTAAAAACGCCCTGAGTGCCTCCATATTGTCTGCACAGATGAAGGAACGGCAGATCCACAGGACCTATCTGGCTCTCTGTGACGGAACCCTCCCCTCCTCCCAGGGAACCATAGACGCCCCCATTGCCAGAAGAGAAGGTTCTGCCATTGAGCGGTGCGTAGACTTTGAAAATGGAGAACGAGCGGTCACCCACTACCGAGTATTGGAGACATGCAGTCAAGTCACACTGGCTGAACTGCGTCTGGAGACAGGGCGCACCCATCAGATCCGGGTGCATATGCAGTACCTGGGCGCCCCCCTTATGGGGGATTATCTCTATCACCCGAATTTCACCAGGATCTCCAGAGTTGCCCTGCACTCCTCCGCCCTGGAATTCATCCATCCCATAACCGGAAAACCCATGCGGTTCCATGTACCGCTGCCTGAGGATATGGAAAAGGCCAGACAGCCCCGGCGGATATAACGTAAACCCAGCGTATAGGGTTCCTAGGAAATTGGGAATAAATTAACATACCATTTTTCTATTTCATTCTTTTACAGAAGTGCTATAATGAAAATTATAGTTACGATGCATAGCTCTGCAAAAAGCGCAGTTCTGTGAATCGCAACAAATTATAAACTATATATGTATTTATACATTATATTGGAAGGCTGTCCTACTGTAAAACCCCGGACAGTCCTGCCAATATTGATCAAGGGAGGAATTCAAATGACTAAAGTTAAGATTGAACCGGGTATCTGTAAATTTTCCACTCTCGTCACTGCCACCGCATCAGAAGATGAAGAGACCGAAGTCACCATAAAAGTTGCCAGCGGCTGTCCCAGCGTCAAAAAGATGATGGAAGAACTTGGAAACACCTTTGATGCCTACGAGGTCTGTCTCGTCAAGCCGGGTGCAGGACCCTTCTTCGAGTATGCCGGCAAAAGCTTCCCCGTACATGCAGGATGTCCTGTCATCGCAGGGATCACTAAATGCATTGAGGCCGAGGCCAATCTGGCGCTGAAGGCAGATGCATCTATCACATTCCTGGACGCAGAATAAATTTCCGGCTTCAGAATCAGGAAAGGGGGGTTCCTCTCTCTGTGCCAAGCATGCAAAAGCCGGGCGGAGCATAAACCTCCGCCCGGCTTTCACATGCTAAAAATATGAACCCCTGCCTCTTACAGCATTCTGATCCTGGGCACCTCATCAATATGAAGGTATCTTCCCAGTGTCTTTACAATAATATCATGGTTGATATAGTGATTCTGATTAGTCACCATAATGGCGCCTACCACGCCTACTTCCTCCACACGCACAGGGAAACCGCCTCCCATGCAGGAAAACTCTTTCGGATCCAGGGCGATATCCACCATGGTCTCCTCATTCTTCTGCAGCTCACTGTATACCAGAAGGCTGCTCTTTTCCAGCGTACGGACTGTATTGAATGTCCTGTCCATCCAGCGGTCATTGTTCAGATTGGTTGTATTCCCCGCGTATTTAAATACTGTGTAGCCATTATTCCTGCGGATGGATACAGCACAGTCCAAACCCCTTCGTCTGCTCTCCGCCACAAGCATCATTCCCAATTCCCATGCATCCTCGTTTGTAAAATGCGAAAACTGGAGTATCTCCTCCTGCATACTGAGTACGGTGATCACTTCATCCATTGTCATATACATTCCCTCCTGTACAAGATTTGTAACAGTTCCGTATCTTCCCTGTTACGGTAATTCAAATATATGCCGCGGCTGGCCCGCGGCGCAGCTTAACGGATCCTATCTGGAAATCCCACTTTCCGCTGTACCTTACGCAGCGTTTTGTTGGCAAAATAGCTGGCTTTTTCGGCATTCTCCTTGATGATGGAATCAATATATGCCTTATCCTTTTCCAGTCTCGCAACCTCATCCTGTAAAGGTTTCAGAACACTTACGACAGCCTCACCCACAGCCATCTTCAAATCCCCATATCCTCTGCCCTCAAAATCGCGCAGCGCTTCATCAGTTGTCTTACCGGTACATGCACAGTAAATATCCAGCAGGTTTTTAAGTCCCGGCTGTTCCTCTCTGTATGCGATACAAGCCTCGGAGTCTGTCACGGCACGTTTGCATTTACGCATGATCGTATCCGGGTCATCCATGAGATAGATACTGCCATTGGGATTTTCATCTGACTTGGACATCTTTTTGGAAGGCTCCTGCAGACTCATAATCTTTGCGCCCACTTTGCCGATATAAGCTTCGGGAATCGTGAACACATCTCCGTAAATATTGTTAAAACGGGTGGCAATATCACGTGTCAGCTCTAGATGCTGCATCTGGTCAATACCCACCGGAACCACATCTGCCTGATAGAGCAGAATGTCAGCAGCCATCAATACCGGGTAAGTGAAAAGCCCTGCATTGATATTGTCCGCATGTTTTGCAGATTTGTCTTTAAACTGTGTCATACGGCTCAGCTCACCCATATAAGTAAAACAGTTTAAGATCCAAGCCAGCTCCGCATGTCCTGATACATGGGACTGGTAGTAAATGCAGTTTTTCTTTGGATCCAGTCCTGCCGCAATATATAATGTCAGAAGTGCACGGGCTCTTTTGCGAAGAGTAGCCGGGTCCTGACGCACAGTTATGGAGTGCATGTCCACAACGCTGTAAAAGCACTCATATTCATCACTCAATGTCACCCAGTTTTTCAGCGCTCCCAGGTAGTTTCCAAGTGTCAGGTTTCCGGTTGCCTGCATTCCGCTGAATAATACTTTTTTATCGTTGATCATCTTAATGTCCTCCAGAAATTTACTACGTTAAATTGTATCATTCCGCTCGAACAAAGTCAAATCTTTATAGTCAAATCCCTATAAAATGGTCCTTCACTGCAACCACCAGTTCATATTTTCTCTCCGCCTGCTCCATATACTCCTCCTGGGTTAGGATACTGCTTTCCCCTCATCGTCAATCCCAGAACCTGAATGGTTATAAGAGGCGTCATGGCAGCCACTTCCATAACAACTAAGAAATGGTGATTTTGCTTGACAAAAATGAAATAACGACAAATAATGTGGATTATAACCTTATCTCCATAGTAATCCATCCTTCAAAAAAAGATAAGAGGTGTTACATTGTTTAAAATCCGATATGCAATAGAATCTGACAAATCTCTATGGCTTACTTACGATACACATATAAGTGAACTTGAACTTTTATTAAAATTCCGGGACAAACGGGGATATATCATCTGTGATGAGGATAAACCCATAGGCGTTCTGCGTTATAATCTGTTTTTGGATATCATACCGTTTTTGACCTTACTTTATCTGGATGAACCTTACCGGGGCAAAGGTTTTGGCAGGCAGGCCATGCTTTTCTGGGAGCGGGAGATGTGGAGGTTTGGCTATAAAACCATTATGACATCAACACAAGTCGATGAAGGCGCCCAGCATTTTTACAGAAAACTTGGGTACAAAGATAGAGGAAGTCTGTTTTTGGACAATACTTCCTTTGAACAGCCCCAGGAAATGATAATGCTAAAGGATGCAGCCTGGCGGTAATACAGCGCTGCACCAGGTTTTCCTGGCGTTAACCGCGCCTGCCGGCATACATCCTTATATCAAATATGTTAGTATGAATTTATCTTATTTTTATAGGACACCTGCATTCTTTCCATCGCATATTCTCCGATCAGCCAAAAACAAGGTCCAAACCAGACACTTTTCTGTCCCGCAAGCAAAAGGGCGTTTTCTCCTGCAAAACAGATGGTGACCAGCAGCAAGATCCAGGAAAATAGTATCCCTGCCGCCGTCTCCCCTGCCCCTGCCTTTTTCTGTGTCCTGCACCTGACAGCGTATAACCCCCAGGTCAAAACACCGTATATTAAACAGGAAAAGAAGGGGCGGAGCACAAGAAGCTCCAGGCTCGTCTTTTTCATTTGAAGAAGCAGTTTGAAATTATCCTGTATCTGCTGCGTCATGTGTTTCCAGAATGTAAAGTCTGACCATTTTGTTGGCACCACACCCCTGGTCAGGCCGGGAGATTTCCAAAAAAGCATGAAAAATAGGACTGTCATCAGTATCATCACTGCCCACAAGGCTGCTGTCTGTATCCGTCTGCCCCTCTGCGCCCTCATAATTCCTGTGATCTGCCCTGCCATTCTGAGAAAGATCACCATTGGAAGACAGAATATCAGCAGCTTTGCGCAGGCTGCAAAATACTTTCGCTCCAGTACCTTTCCCTGTATTGCGTGGCGTAGAAGAAATGCTTGAACCGGATTTTCCGAAGATTGAACTTCCGTATTCGCCTCATATGCTATGGTGTCAAGGACACTGTCTCCCTCCCTGACGGCCTGTACGGCTGCGGTTCCCTCCATCCCCCTTAAAATCCCCCGGACAGTCAGAATTCTTCCCCGGTAAAGAATCTCCTCCCCCATCACATCTTTGCTTCCGAACAATTTGTAAGCCATATCCTCAGACAGAAGACAACTCTCCTCGTCCTCCCCGTACAGAGGCGCCGATGCCGGCAGTAATCCCCGGGTCTCCCCCAGCACCTCAAGGACAAAGGCTGTCTCCACTCTTTCCAGTTTCCTGCTTTCCAGATACTCTTCCTCCCTCTCCCCCCAAAAGGTGCAGGATGCAGGAAATTCCTGTTTTTGCTCCTCCTGCCGGATAAACTCTGCCTCCTCATAGGTCCAGGTACCCTTCGTCTTTTTTACGGAAACCCCTTCACTGTATTTCTCTGTACCCATGGCAGCGGCCTCTGCCAAAAACCAGCAGAGAAGCAGCAAACCTAAAACTACAAACCGAAAGACAGCACCTTTCCCGCCGCTCATGTTTCCCGCAGGCGTATTCTGCTGCCCGCACCAATGTTCCTGTCAGATCCTGTGATTATCCGGTCATCCGGCAGAAGGCTGTTGCCCTCCAGCGCTGCATAGGTACTGTTTTTATCCTTCACGACCACGTCTTTTCTGGCGGCTGTCAGTTCTGTGCCCAGAACCGTCTCCTTTTCCTCCGCGACCAGTACATAATATTTAGAGTTTTCCATATGCAGGGCTTCCACAGGAATACAGGTGTCCTGTACCTTTTCCTTACGCATACTGGTCATTTTTGCCGCAGCCCCGATCTCCAGGGTATCAGCGGGAAGCAGGACCGTCACATTAAGTTTTGTCTTATCCTCTCCATCCGGTGTAATGCTCTCCACTTCCAGATTTTCAATGTCCTTTTGGCCGTCCGCAGGGGACAGCCTGACCGGGTCTTTTCTGGCTATATATTTTTCCAGGCTCTTGTCTATCTGCATGACAAATCTGCACCCTGAGCTTAAATCTGCCAGTGTCATGATCGCCGTATCCGGTGTATTATCACCTGCTGAAACCTTCAATTCCGTCACCACACCCTTCACCGGAGACAGAATCTGCCCCTGATCCTCCTTCAGTTTTTCCAGCTTTTCAAGACTTTTCTTCTTCGCATCCAGATCCAGGTTATTTATCTTTTCCGTGCTGTCAGTGCCTTCAGCAGCCCCCGCATCCTCCAGCGCTCTGCCGGCCTGTATCTCCCCGTCCTCTTTGGCCTTCACAGCTTCCTCTAAGGCCTGTCTTTTTGCTTCTATATCAGCCAGAAGCTGTGCTTCCTGCTCTTTGGCACTCTGTTCCCCTGCCGCCTTTATACTGTTTTCCGCCTCCGAAAGAGCATTCTGCGCCTCTAAAAGGGCCTGGGATGCCTCCTGAAACCCCTGTTGTGCGTCAGTAAGCTCCCGGGCATTCTCCTGCTCCACACGTGTCCTGATCTCCCCCTTCTCAGCCTCTGTCAAAGGACCTTTTTCTTCCTCCGCCAGACGGATTTCCTCTGAGATCTCTTCCTCCGTCTTCTTAAGCAGGGCATCTATCCGGCTCTGCATTTCGGAGAGTTCTTCCTCCCGCTCTCTGCAAAGCTGCTGCAGTGTTGAGACATCCCCATCTTCGCCGCCGCTTTCTTCCTGCTGCGTCTGATAGAATTCCTCCAGCTTTTCCTCCGCCTCTGCAAGTGCTGCCTGCGCTTGCGCCACCCGTTTTCCCCCTTCGGTCTCTGCCCTTTCATAATCCTCCATGGCTCTTTGGGCCTGTACCGATTTTTTCTGTTGCTCTGCTTTCTTTTTACTGTCCAGATCCTGATTGTTAAATTCCAGCTTTTTTATCTCCGCAGTCAGGTTTTCAATCTGTTCCTCAATGTCTTCCATCCTGAGCTGCATGAGGAGTTCCCCTTCTTCCACCTGCCTGCCCTGTACGGCAAACAGAGTCTCCACCATAATACCCGGTTCCGTGCTGATGGCCCTCTCCAGATTCTCCTTCACCGTCCCGTCTCCCTCCACGGTATGTTCGATGACCTTGGCGGAGATCTTTTCCACATCCACCTGCGCTACCGTCACACTGTCGGCAGCTCTGGATATGACAGTAAACGCCATCATCATTACCAGGAATATAGTCAGCATAAAAAATGCTCTCTGTCTCAGGCTTTTCATCCCTTTTGCTCCTATCATCTCTCCACCTCTATTCCTTCACCGCTGCTGCCACGATCCCCTGCTCCAGATAATCCTGTCCGCCCAGGAAAATAAAAAGGGCCGGCAGAAGCACCACCACAGAGGCCGCAAATGCCCCGGGTGCTTCCAAAAGCCCGATATCCGGCAGATACAGGGAAAGGGGCCACAGCTCTTTATTTTTCAAAAATGTGAGGGGCTGTTCAATGAGATTCCAGCATTCCAGAAATCCCAGAACCAGCGCAGAGCAAATACCCCCGGACCCCAGAGGAAGCCCCATATACAGGAATATCTTCCCTTCGCCTGTCCCGTCTATCCTGGCGGATTCCACCACAGCCTCCGGTATGCCGGTAAAAAAACGGTACATGATAAATACCGGAAATGTAGAAAATGCCCCCGGAAGTATCACCGCCCAGAGTGTATCCATAAGGCTCAGCCGGTCAAGCACCAGGTAATTTGAAAGCATGGTCACCTGAAAGGGCATCATCATCAGTGTGATATATACTGTGAACGCCGGCTTCTTCAGAGGAAAATCATATCTGGCAAATGCCCACGCCGCAGGCACTCCCACCAGGAGCTGTCCCAGAAGGATTCCCGCTGTAATGCGTATGGAATTCCAAAACATTACAAAATATCCCGGGGAATCCAGCAGCAGCTCAACATACGCCCGCAGTGTGGGGTACATGGGAAACAGACGAAACGCCGCATATCCGTCCCCCTTTGCCAGAACCGGTGACAGATACCCCGCCAGTTCCTGTTTTCCCATCAGGGAACCCGCCAGTAGAAAAAGTACCGGATACGCTGCTGCCAGTGCAAAAATCCCTAAAACCACAAAAATAACCTTTTTCATTCCAGTCATTCCTCTCTGCCCCAGGCCCTCTGCAGAAGCAGGATCAGTATCATAACTGCCAGAAATGTTATCACTGCCCCTGCTGCCATCTTGTCAAGCGAAAGCTCCCGAAACCAGTTATTAAATACATGCTGTAGCAGATACATACTGTCATGGGGATAATCTCCTGCCACCAGGTACGCCTCACGGAACACTTTAAAAGAGTTCAGAAAGGAGAGGACTGTGATGGTATAAAAAACAGGCATCAGATTGGGCAGTGTGATCCTGAAAAAGCAGTCCAGGCTGCCGGCGCCGTCCACTTTGGCGGCTTCATACAGATTTTCCGGTATGGCGGCCAGACCCGCGCTCCACAAAATGATATCATACCCCATATTTTTCCACAGATAGCTGACGACCAGCACCCAGAACGCAGCACTGCTGTTCATCCAGTCCTGTGTCGATAAGTGTACCCTGCTTAAGAAGGCACTCAAAAACCCCTGGCTGTGAAATAAAAACTTCCACAAAAGCACAATGGATGCCACCGGAATGGCCATGGGGATCAGATAAAAATTTTTCAGTATCCTCCCTTTTTTCCCAACTCCCGAAAGCAGAACTGCAACTCCCAGTGAAAGTAGTAACAGAAGGGGAATACAGATAAAAGCAAACCGCATAGTGTTCTTCACTGCCAGCAAAAAGGCAGAATTATGAAACAATTCCAGATAATTTCCGACTCCTTTGAACTCTATCCCCATGGCATCCAGAAAGGAACGCCTGATCACATCCGCAAAGGGTATCAGGACAAACAGCGCTACTCCTCCAAGGCTTGGCAGCAAAAATGCTGCCGCCGCCCTGTTTTGTCTGTTTCTTCCCGTTTTCATTCTGTTGTGACGCCTCATAGCCCGCTCCCCTTTACTCTGCCAGATAGAGATTCACCTTCTGTATGATATTACTGCAGGTCTCATCCAGGCTCAGGCCCTCATTCAGGTATTTATCTCCCTGCTCCTTTACTGCATTCCAGATGGTGTCATCTGTGGAGGCCGGAATCTCAGCTTTTTCCAAAAGTGATTTCAGCTTATCCAGTTCTTCCTCCTTTGGCCAGCTCATATTCAAGGATGACATATTTCCTGAAGCGTCTGACATGGTAATGGAAGCACCTCCCCCGTCTCCTCCGTATGTTTGTTTTCCAAGCTCCAGCGTCTTCTCATAGCCCTTCTGATTAATGGGGAAGGCTGTACTTAATGTGCTCTGTACTTCCTCTCCCAGCAGTGCCTTCAAAAAGTCCGCTGCAAGCTCTTTCTCGCTGCTTTTGCTGCTGATCCCCACATTTCGATAGGGAAGATATACACTTTTTCCCTGGGCTTTCATTTCTGCATAGTCCAGATCAAAGGCCTGGTTCACACCCAGAATCTCTACAAGCTGCCCCACTGAGCCGATCCAGCCTGCACCTGCTTTCGATGTCTGGCTCAGCAGTGCCATGGCCTGCAGGCGCAGTCCGTCAATGTCGGATACCACACCGTTTGCAGCACTGAAATACCCGATGGAATTTTCCTGCTCATCCTGGGTAACCGGTTCCCCATAAATAGTTTTCATGTTTTCCAGGAAAGTTCTCAGCGCCTCTTCATCCAGAGTTCCGTCCTCTTTTTTCAGGTCTGTACTCTCCAGACGATAGAAAATTTCCAGAAGCATTTCGGAATCCGTGGGTATTATGACACGCCCTAAATCCGGGTTTTCCTCTCTAATGCTGCCAATCTCCTCAGCCAATGTTTTCAGACTTTCCGCTGCATTTACAAGAGACTCCTCTCCCTGGACAGCCGGGATCAAAAAGCCCAGGGGAACTGCATAAATTTTGTCATCCCTCTCATAGGTCTTCATAATGTTCTCAAACAATCCGTCTTCCTGATCTGCTGACTCCACCGTATCCGTTATATCCTCCAAAAGTCCCTTTTGGATATAATTCTCCACAGGCATTCCGTCCAGAATCAAAATATCCGGTCCCTTGCCCGCCATAATGTCTGTATTCAAAGTGCGGAGTGCATCGGAGACTGTAACTGAATCTTCACCGCTCATACCAATTTCCAGATTCACATAGACGTTTGGATTCTGACTCTGGTATACGGAAATCGCCTGTCTCAGCACAGGGCAGTCCTCCAGAGAATATACCTTGATCTCCTTCTCCGGCACGGAGGATGTATCTGCGGAGTAAGTATAGCGGTAAATCTTGTACTCTGCGTCTATAGAGCACGCCACAAGAAAGCTGTCATCCTCCATAACTGCCAGAGATATGAGCATAGCTTTGGGATTTCCTATGGAAGCAAGACTTCCATTGACTGCCTGTTCCACCACGGTACCGCCGAAAACATGTCTGTAAATGCCGCTCTCTGCACAGTAAAACAGCATATCCTCCTCTTTTCCATAGCCAAAGACCACACTGTTTCTTAACTTCTTCTGCTCACTCTCAAGCTCACTTAATAGCTGGTCAGAAAGCGTTTTGTCCGCTTCGGCGGACTCCCCGGTATTCATATCATAGGCTTTCAGTCCCTTGTCAGTGAGAAGCAAAAGGGTATTCCCCATGTCCGCTGTCTGCTGAACATTATCACTCAATTCCATTGTCTGTTCTACATGCCCGGTGTCCGGGTCGATCACACACACCGTTCCATAGGTATATGTGGCGATGAGCTTCTTACCTTCAGAAAATCTCAGCCCGGTGATCATTTTCATATTGTCTGTTTCCTCCACGTCAAGTGTCAGATTCTGCAGTTCTCCCCCCTTTTTTGCATATAAGAGGGAAAAGTTCTGGGATACGACTACCTCTGCCGCCTCCTGCATGGCAGAAACAGCAATGTCTCCACTCCCGCTGATACAGGCCCAATCTATGTAGGCACACTCGGAAAGCCTGAGTCCTTCCGGCAGGATATCCTCCTCCCAGCTTTTTCCTGAATCCTCTGACTTCCACAGACAGCGTTCTCCTGTGTCCTTATCCTCCGTAAAAAGTGACAGGCTGTTGTCATCCAGTCTCTCCATGGCCAGGATCTTACCTGTGTTCCCGGGGAGGGCTATATCCTCCTCCAGATAACGTCCCTTAGCACCTTCCGTGCTCTTATCCTCACTTTGTTTCCCGCATCCTGCAAGGCCTGCCACAGCAATGGCGAGAGCCGCTGTCAGGCATACTGCTTTTTTTATGTATCGGTTCATGTTTCTCCTCCTGTCTCTCATTTGCGTTTATCTTATCATTCCATTCTCTAAACATTCTCTAAGATCATCTCTAATTTTTCTTACATTTTTAGAGATAACTTAAAGATTCCTGTGTTATACTTCAAATAAATAAAAAACCGGAGGATTTATTTCTTATGAGGATTTTAATAATAGAAGATGACCGCAAACTCTGCGATTCCCTGAAATTCCAGCTAGAAAAGGAGGGGATTCTCACGGATTTATGTTATGACGGAGAGGACGGGCTGGATTATATCCGGCAGCGCACCCATGATCTGATTCTTTTGGACCGCATGCTTCCCTCCATGGATGGACTTACCGTCCTGGAGAAAATGCGCTGGGAGGGCATTTCCACACCTGTCATTTTAGTCACAGCACTGGGAGAGCTTTCAGATAAGATCACAGGACTTAACCAAGGAGCCGACGATTATCTGGTCAAGCCCTATGATTTTCAGGAGCTTCTGGCACGTATCCGCTGTATCACCCGGCGCCCGGGTAATCTGGAGATGTCCGGAGATATCACTTTTGGAGATGTCACTTACCACCCCGCACAAAAACAGCTTCTCTGCGGTTCCAAGACACTGGTTTTATCAAAACGAGAAGGCGCGCTTCTGGAGTTTCTTCTCAGAAACCCGGGCCAGACCCTTCCACGTCTCATGATCCTGTCCCGCGTGTGGGGACCCAACGCGGAGGTGGAGGAAGGTAATCTAGACAACTATATCCACTTTATCCGCCGACGTCTCAGGACCGTGGGAAGCGCCCTTACACTGCGCACAGTCCGGGGGATCGGCTACTGTCTGGAGGTGAGCCATGATTAGAAAAGAAGGGAGACCGCCACACCCACCCTTGGTCCGTAAAATGCGTATCCGGCTCACTTTGCTCTGCCTAGCTGTCACAGGACTCATTCTGGCTGCTGCCACCTGCCTGTGTCTCTACTTTTCCGAATCCGGGATCGCAAAGAACGGAAGCACTTCCTTTACCAACAGTTTAAATTCCATTCTCACACATCTGGAAAGCCAAAATACCATCACACTCCAGTGGATCGCAGGCATAGAGCAAAACCATACTACCATCCTCTCGCTGTATGACAATGGCAGACCTCTTTTCTATCAGGAGCTGCGCAGAACGCAGAAGGAAAAGGATGCCATAACCCTGGCAAAGGAGACGGCATCTTCCAGATACGGGCTGGATCTGGACGCGGCAGACGCCTCCTCCCTTCTGTCAAAACACGTGGAATTCCAATTTAAGACCAATGACAGGAAAGAATATCACGCCTCCGTGGTACTGCTGCCCAAGACAAACGGTCATTTAAGCGCTGTTATCCTTCAGTCTCTGGATGCCCAGAAAAATCAGATCAACAGACAGCGCCTTGTCTTTCTGGGTGCGGATACCGCGGCGCTGCTCCTGCTTGCCGTCTTTTTCTGGATCTTCATGGGAAAAACCCTGGCACCCCTGGAGGAAAACCGCAGACAGCAGGCCCAGTTTATCGCCTCCGCCTCCCATGAACTCCGCTCCCCCCTGGCGGTCATGCTCTCCTGCCTGACTGCTGCCCAGAAAGCAGAGC
The DNA here is from genome assembly GCF_034355335.1 of Blautia coccoides. NCBI lineage: Bacteria > Bacillati > Bacillota > Clostridia > Lachnospirales > Lachnospiraceae > Blautia > Blautia producta. The sequence continues at coordinate 2,073,717 of NZ_CP136422.1, read as the reverse complement.
CCGAGGAAGCCGCCCGCTTTACAGAAACCATCCAGACGGAAGGAAAGCGCATGTCACGCCTGATCGATGACATGCTGCAGCTTGCAGGCGCAGATGCCTGTTCCTGGGATCTCATGCCCGCTCCGGTTCCCCCGGATACCTTATTGCTGGAAACCTATGAAAAATACGAATACCTGGCCAGGGAAAAAGGGCTGACCCTTCATATCCGCCTTCCCGAGGAGGAATGCCCTCCTGTGCTGTGTGATGAGGAGCGGATCGCGCAGGTACTCTCTATCCTTATGGACAATGCCCTGAGCTACACGCCTGCCCCCGGCAGCATTACACTTTCCCTGTCTTTTACTTCCGGCCACGTTTCCCTGTCCGTTGCCGATAACGGCCCAGGTATACCAGATTCCTCCAAAAAACAGGTGTTCCAGCGTTTTTTCCGCCAGGATAAGGCCCATACCAGCAAAGACCACTTCGGACTTGGACTCAGCATTGCCCGGGAGATCGTAAGGATACACAGAGGGCGGCTTGTCCTGTCCGACACACCGGGCGGAGGGGCTACCTTTACCATAATATTAAGGACAGCCCCGGCCTGATTCTGCTTGCATCCTGCTATCATACGGATTATAATTATTTTGTCGGCAGACTGTGCGGCTGCCATGAGGTACAACCGCACACCCACAATAATAAAATAAGATACCCATAAAAAGGAGGACTAGAATGGAGAAAATCGCAAGCTTTACCATTGACCATATAAAACTGCAGCCGGGCATCTACGTATCCCGGAAAGATCATGTGGGGAACGAAGTGATCACCACTTTTGATATCCGAATGACTTCCCCCAATGAAGAGCCTGTTATGAACACAGCGGAGGTTCACACCATTGAGCATCTGGCAGCCACTTTCCTGCGGAATCACAAAGAATTCGGCAGCAGGATCATCTACTTTGGCCCCATGGGATGCCGCACAGGTTTTTATCTGCTGCTGGCAGGGGATTATGAATCTTCCGATATCGTGGAACTTTTAAAAGATATGTTTGTATTTATCCGTGATTTTAAAGATGAGGTGCCGGGTGCTTCTCCAAAAGACTGCGGCAATTATCTGGATATGAATCTGGGTATGGCAAACTATCTGGCAAAAAAATATCTGGACGAGGTGCTGAACCATATCGGCCCGGACCGTCTTATATATCCCAACTAAATAAGAGTCCGGCTCGCCGGACTCCCCTTTTAAAATTCTCCCATCTCTTCGCTGTAAAAGCAATAACTGTCCTTGCCGGACTCTTTTGCCTTGTAAAGCGCTACATCCGCATATTTTCCTATGGAATGTTTTTCTTCCGGACAGTGCCTCGGATAGAAGGCAACCCCCACAGACAAGGACAACTGCAGTCCTCCGAACTCTTCTTTTTTTACATGCTCCAGAATATTCTTTAAGACAGGCTCCAACTGCTCTTCCCTGTCGATCCCGGGCAAAAACATACAGAATTCATCGCCTCCATACCTAGCGGTGATGGTTCCCTCAGGGGCAAGCTCTGTCAGTATCTTCGCGATTTTCATCAGCGCAATATCCCCATAGGCATGTCCTCTTGTATCATTGACCAGTTTAAAATTATCCACATCCATCAGGCAGTATGCTCCGACCCTTCCGCCCTGCATGATATAGGAAAATACTGCCCGCTCAAATGCCTGGCGGTTCAGCAGGTTTGTCATGGCATCATGGGACGCCTGATGCTGCATCTCCAGCTCATAAATTTTCTTATCATGGATATCCAGAATCGCTCCCACAGCCCCGCCTGCTCCGTGAGGAAGCATCAGGCTCATGGTAAACCAGCGGTATTCCCGGTTACCCTCCGGCCGGAGCCGGAAATCACATGTAATATTCTCTCTCTTATTCAGGGATGCGCTTCTCAGCGCCTCTATATTAAACTTCTCATAGAGGTCTATCTTCTCTTCTTCATAGACATTGTCTAAGATAAACTGTTCCAGGAATTTCTCATAATCGTACAGGATTCCCGCCTTTAGATTGACCGACAGAGAACCTGTGTGAAAAAATAATATCTGGTTGTTCTTAATATCCACCTCAAAAATTACGGTATAGACCAATCCTGCCACCACCCTTCAAAATTACCGAATATCTATTATATTACGTAACTGTTCAGTACCCTTACAGTTACGAGCAAAAATCCATGCAAATCGCCTTTGGCGATGGGATTTTTGCCCGGCTGCTGAATGTTTTCTTACGGTCAGCGCAGTAAATGCGCAGACCTACTGAATAATTACTATATTACAACAATATAACACTATTGTAAACCATAATTGTTGGCTTATAATTTTATCCCTATTAGGGCATAATATAGTGCATATACTTGTACAGGGCGAATCCGCACAATATAAAAAATGGCATCTGCCATATTTGTCATGTTTTATGCAATGTCGGATATATCTCATATTTGGAAGGGAAATTTCTTATGAACATCGGTGAAAACCTTGCGAAACTCCGTAGAGATAAACAGATAAGTGTCTATAAACTCTCTCAATTAAGTGACGTTTCCATCAACTATATCAGAAGAGTGGAGAAGGGTGAGAGCATTCCCAGCATAGAGATCCTTACCGCGCTGTTGTCCCCCCTTGGAATGCATCTCTCAGAATTTTTCAACGAGGAATCCAATATACTTTATCCGTCACCTCATGAGGCAGAGCTGATCCGTCTCTACCGCCAGTTAAATGAGGAACAGGCCCGGGCACTTCTTGATCTGGCGAAACTTCTCGCAGAAAAATGAGCAGAAAGTATGCGCTTTGCACACCTTCTGCTCATTTACTCATTCTATCTTTCTGTCACGCAGAGACTCCCTGCTGTCATAGTCGTGAAGCTGCAGCACCTCTCCCACATCACAGAGAAACACATCCTCCGGATGTCTTTTCAAAACCTTCTTTCCTCCTGTATCCCCTTCAAGCCCCATCAGCTCCGGAATATAGTTTTCATGAAAGATTACCGGATTGCCTGTGGTATCTCCTTTTGCCAGACAGCCGATTTTTTTACCGCTTTTCAAAAATCCGTCCAGAAAACGATTCACTGTATCCGCCCTCAGATGGGGCTGGTCAGCCACAAAAAAGCAGTAAAAATGTTCCTCTGTCTTTTCAGAGCCGCCCGCTTTCCTGCTCTCTCTGATCCCCAGCTTCAAGGAGGAGGAAATGCCCAGAGCACTCTCTCTATTCTCCACAGGGCAAAAACCGTATTTTGCGGCTGCTTCCAGGATCAGCCCATACTGGCTCACCACACAGACAGAGACTATGTCTCTTCTGCACTCATTCAGCACTCTGAGAACCTCCATGGGATACTCATACATAGGCCTGCCGTCCAGTTCATAGAGCAGTTTATTCTCCCCGAAACGTCTGGAAAAGCCTGCGGCCAGTAAGATCAAGTGTATTTTCCCATTGGCCGTTGTAGGGTCAGAGGGTCTTGCGTATACCGGTACACTGGTATGTTCCTGCATTTCTTCCACCGCTTTCCTGTCCCCGGTCTGGTTCAGCAGGATCATCTGTGCTGCCCCCGGAAACTTCTTTTTAAGCGGCTTAACGTATCCGGATTCCAGCAGAATTCCTGCAAGTCCCGGTGTCAGCACCAGATCCGGACACAGCATGTCTCCCACTGTCCCTTTTTCCAAAAGCAGTTTTTCCGCCTCCTCTATCCTGAAGCAGATATCCCTGAGAGGTCTGCCAACTGCCGGCATGCCGGCCAGTATCATAATATGTGTAGTCTCATTAACGATCACCGGTTCATGGGCAGCCGGAACTTTAAACGGATGCCGCTTAGAGCCATCCGCCTCTATTATGACCGCATCAAAAAAAGGCAGCACTGCGGAAAACACCGCCTTGGGCAGAGCTTTCATTTTCATTCCCCCGGGGCCGGATGTCCCGGCAGTCACGATCAGGGATTTTTCAAGGGCAGCCCCTATCTCTTCCGGGCACTTATCTATAACTCCGTTTCTTCCCAGAAAACCGGGATGTTCCATATGGGTGGTAGTGGTCACCAGCACCTTTTTGCCCTGCCCTGCCAATTCCTCGGCCAACAGATAAGCGCAGGTGGTCTTCCCCCCTGCGCCCACAAGGGAGATCACCGGCTTTTCCGGCCATTTCCCTGTACTTTTCAACATTTCCAATAAACTTTTATTCATCTCAGTACACCCTTTTCAAAGGCACTTACCAGCTCCAGTACACTGCCGGCAATACATCTGGCTTTATCTGAAATCAATGTACAGTGTGCTCTGGATTCCTCTCTGGGGTCCACATCTGCTGATTTAAAATGCGCTGTCACCCGGTAGCCGTCCGGCAGGATCCCCCTGAGCACACCGGAAATCACCGTTTTCTGGGGATAACGCTGCCCGTCCGGGGTTTCCACATATCCCACCGGAGTTCCCGCCTCCACCCAGTCGCCGATAGAGGCATTCACCCGGAAGATGCCGGCCCGGTCAGAATGGATCACTCTCTCTTTTCCATAGCCGCCTATCATACCAGGCACCCCTGTATTCGCTATGGCACAGCCTGTCTTAAGTATTCTGCCCAGATAGTGCCCCCTCTTTGTCTCCACCACATAGTCCACATCACGTCCTGCTTCAAATCCAGGCCCAAGGGCAATGGTCAGTTCTGCCATATCCCTTCTGGTGCCTAGATTCCGCTTTGCCAGAATCCCATCAATCAGGATCTCCGGTTGCAGAATAGCAAGGGAACTACACGCAGGGTCCACCAAAAGCACCGGGGACATAGGAGCCGCAGCAGCGAGCGCCTCCTCGGCACTCTCCGCCCTTTTGCACACCATGCCCTCCACTTCTGTCTCCCCATCATAAACTGCCTGGGAAAAAGCCACGAGCCTTCGGATTGCGGAAGGTCTGTCAGTCTCCAGTATGACAACAGGGTATCCGCTTCTGCCAAGGCGGTGGATGGTTCCTGTTGCCAAGTCGCCGCCGCCTCTTACTACAATTGGTCTCATGATCCGTTCTCTCCTAACCGTAACCGCTCAGACAAACTGAACGGTTACTCCTAACCTGCTTTTGTCATTGTCCTATGGACGTATGATCTTATCTGCGTCTGCCTGTTTTTCCACAATTTCATACATATTGGTCGCTCTGCCCACAGCCAGTTTTTCCCCGATCCCGTAATGATTCAGACAGGTCCCGCAGGTGAGAATCTCCACACCTTCCCTGTCCAGCAGCTTCAGATCCTCCAGGGACTCTGAATCCTCACAGGACAGATGTGCGCCTCCATTATATAAAAGCACTGTTTTGGGAAGTACGGGAAGCTGTGTCAGGGCATAGATAAATCCTTTCATTAGGATTTTCCCCAATACCGCGTCTCCGTTTCCCATCTCTTTTGAGGAAATCACCACTACAGTATTGTCCCCGGCGGGAACCGCACAGTTTACAGGGATCTCCTGCTCTGTCCGTTCTTCTCTTTCACTGGTCACTGTGATCCTTATACTGTATTCCTTTTCTCCCAGCTTTTCAGAGGCATACTCTGCACTCTGTGACGCAGCCAGCTTGCGCAGATTTTCCACAGCCATCACATTATCCACTGTGATGAGGACAACATCACCCCGGTTACATGTATCTATCGCCTTTTTTGCCAGGATCACTGGTTTTGGGCAGGCCAGCCCTTTTGCATCAATTCTCTGCTCCATATGTCACCTTTTCCTCTTTTCTTACTGAGGTGCCGTATATTTTTTTCTGGGCACATATCTGCCCGCCTTTTCAATCTGTACTGCACCTTTGTCTACTACAAGAGTACCATGCAAATAGACTTTGTCAATACATCCTTTTATTTTTCTTCCCTCAAAGGGAGCATAATCCATGGCATAGTGCTGACTTTCAACAGAGATCACTGCCTCTTTTTCCGGGTCCATAACGACCAGATCCGCTGTACTTCCCGGGGCGATGCAGCCCTTCTCCGGGTACATTCCATACAGCTTTGCCGGATTCTCAGACAGAAGGCGGCACATCTGCTCCAGAGAGATTTTACCTTCCCTCACCCCATAGGTATAGAGAAGTGTTCCCCTTGTCTCCACACCCGGCATACCGTTGGGTATTTTTGTAAAATCCTCTTTTCCCATGGCCTTCTGCTCTGTGGTAAAGCTGCAGTGGTCTGTGGAAACTGTCTGGATCCGTTCCTCTTTCAGCGCCTTCCAAAGGCATTCCTGGTCTTTTTTCTTCCGAAGAGGCGGAGATATCACATATTTTGCCGCCTCAGCACCACCCTGTTCATAAAGACTGTCATCCATGAGCAGATACTGGGGACACGTCTCCGTGTATACCTCCTGCCCCTCTGCCCTGGCCTTCTCAATTTCCCGGTATGCCTCCTCACAGGTCAGGTGCACAACAATAATAGGAGTACCCGCAGTCCGCGCAGTCACCAGCAGTCGGTGCACAGCCTCAGCCTCAAGCCGGGCAGGGCGTACTTTGGGATGTGTATCGGAATCCAGCCTGCCCTCTTTTTTTGCCTCACGGACCAGGGCGTCGATAATATCAGCATTCTCACAGTGTACTCCCGCGATCCCGCCCATGTCCTGCAGACGTTTCAGAACCTCGTATATCTCACCGTCATTAAGCTTCATTGCAGGATATGTCATATACAGCTTAAAGGTTGTCACCCCTGCCTTTATCATATCCTCGATCTGGGCAGCAGTCTCTTCGTTCCAGTCGGAAATGGCCATGTGGAAACCGTAATCACAGGAAGATTTTCCATCCGCCTTCCTGTGCCAGTTTTCAAGGGCTTCTTGCAGGGTCTCCCCTTTATTCTGTGTTGCAAAGTCAACCACCGTCGTTGTCCCTCCGGCTATGGCAGCAATGGTCCCGCTGGCAAAGTCGTCTGCCGTTACGGTTCCTGATACCTCCAGATCAAAATGGGTATGTGCGTCGATGAATCCCGGGAATACCAGTTTCCCTTCCAGGTCCACCGTCTCATCAGCCTCCCCAGACGGTATATCCTTCCCCACTCTGCATATGGTCTCCCCGTCAATGAGAATATCCTTTCTTCCGCTTTCCTGTCCGTTCACAACTGTTCCGTTCTGCAAAAGCAGCTTCATATGGCCTCATCCTTTCTTCTTTTCTTTCCTGTAAAATGTATTTTCAAGGGGCAGTTTTCTCCGCTCCACTCCGTCCAGTCTGTAGTAGGCATGTGCGCATGCAGGTGCTGTGGGCACTGTGGAAATCTCTCCCACACCCTTTGCCCCATAAGCCTCGGTCAGCACTTCCGGGGAAGTGACCAGAATAGATTTGATATCCGGCGCAGCGGTTGCCCTGAAAAGTCCCAGCTTTCCGTAACTCAGCACCGGCCTTCCGTCCACCATAGGGAAGTCCTCTGTAAATGCATAACCAAGCCCCATAACTACGCCGCCTTCCACCTGTCCCTCACAGGACTGTACATTGATCACCGTACCTACATCGTGTGCTGCCACCACCTCTGTGACTTTCCCGCTCTCGTCCAGGATCACCACCTGGGTTGCATATCCATATGCGATATGGCTCACAGGATGTTCTTTCTCTGAACCCATGGCATCGGTCACTCCTGTATACTCCGCATAAAATTCCTGTCCCTCCAGTTCATCCAGGGATTTCTTATCCTGCAGGGCATCCTTTAATTTAAGCGCTGCCTTTCGTGTGGCCTCCCCAGTAAAAAGCGTTTGGCGGGATGCCGTACTGGTCCCGGAATCCGGTGTGTCTATGGTATTTGCCTTCTTATGGGTCACCTGATCAGCCCTAAGCCCTGTGGTTTCGCAGACGATCTGAATGGCCACCGTGCCTACTCCCTGTCCCATGCAGGCCGCGGAGGTGAGCACCTGGACTTTTCCGTCCCGAATCCTCAGGCTGCAGCGGCCTATGTCCGGATTTCCAACACCGATCCCGCTGTTCTTCATACAGGAGGCAATCCCTGCATAGGGATGGGAATCATATACTTCCTTTACTGCCTCCAGTGTCTGTGCCAGGGCACAGTCCGGTGTGGCGATCTGGCCGTTTGGCAGTGTCTGACCGGGGCGGATAGCATTTCTGTAGCGGATTTCCCACGGAGTGATGCCCACCTGCTCTGCCAGCAGATCCAGATTGAATTCCGTGGCAAAGCAGCTCTGGGTCACACCAAATCCTCTGTATGCACCTGCCGGAATATTATTGGTATATACACCATATCCGATGATCTCCACATTCTGATAATTATAAGGTCCTGCCGCATGGGTACAAGCTCGCTCCAAAACCGGGCTTCCCAGGGATGCGTAAGCCCCTGTATCCGCATAGAGCACAGCCTTCATTCCTGTCAGATATCCGTTTTCATCGCAGGCTGTGGTGAAGTCCATCTCCATGGCATGACGCTTCACATGGCACATCAGGCTCTCTGCCCTTGAAAAGCGGACCTTGACCGGCCGTTTCAGAAGCCAGGCGCAGAGGGCCGCGTGATGCTGCACACTCATATCCTCCTTGCCGCCGAAACCGCCGCCTACCAGCATGGATTCCACGATCACCTTCTCCGGGGGAATCTGAAGGATCCCTGATATCTCCCTCTGTTCATCGTAGACAGACTGGCCCGAAGTATACAGATGTACGCCATCCTCCCCTTCGGGAAAGGCAATGGCACATTCCGGTTCCATAAATGCATGGTCTGTAAAAGGAAGACTGTAATGGCGTGTGACGACATATTTTGAATTCTTCACAGCCGTATCCGCATCTCCCCGGATACACTGTTTCTTAGCCAGCAGATTGCCCTCCTCGTGTACTTTCGGCGCATCTTCCTCAAGTGCCTTTCTGGGGTCTGTCACAGGCTGCAGTTCCTCCGCATCCAGTTCTATGAGACCCAGCACTTCATCTAAGCTTTCCCTGTGGTTCACCACAGCAAGGGCCAGCGCATCCCCTACATATCTTGTGATCCCGCCTTCAGGGATCATGACATCCCAATCCTTCTTAATATGTCCGCAAATATTCTCCGGCACGTCTTTTGCCGTATAGACAGCCACACAGTCCGGGTGAGCCAGTGCTTTTCCTATATCTATGCGGTTGATCCGGCATCTGGGATACGGAGAGCGGAGAGCCTTTGCATAGGCCATATCCGGCAGGACAATGTCATCCACATATTTGCCGGTTCCCCGAACCTTCTCCTCCGCGTCCACACGTTTGAACCTGCGGGTTATACCGCCTTCTTCCTCTTCCTGTGGTACTTCACGTTTTTCTCTGAAAAAATCCGCTGCCATGAGAATAGCGTCCTCTATCTTCTTATATCCTGTACAGCGGCAGATATTGCCGTGGATCGCCTTCTTCACATCCTGTCTGTCAGGGTTTAAGTTTACATCCAGCAGGGATTTTGCGGAAATGATCATTCCGGGGATGCAGAAACCGCACTGTACCGCACCGGCTTCCGCAAAGCAGTGAACATATACCTTCATCTCCTCTTCCGGAATTCCCTCCACGGTTGTTATATGCCTGCCGTCCGCTTTTGACAGCTTGACTACACAGGCCTTCATCTTTTTCCCATCAACCAGCACGGTACAGGTTCCGCAGGCGCCCTCGCTGCATCCCTCCTTGGCTGCTGTCAGCCCCAGTTCATCCCTGAGATAGTCCAGAAGCCTGCCTTCCTTTTCACTTCTACACTCTTTTCCGTTTACATAGAACGTATACATAAAAACCTCCCATCCGGAACCTCCTATATGGTTCCTTTCCCTTTTCCTACACCAATACTTCGTAAATACCCTCATACAGGATTTCCCGCTCCTGCATCATTTTCTCCGTTCTCTCTTTTTCCTGAACCTCTGTACACCAGGACAGGCCGCATCCGGCAGAAACTGCTCTCGGAAGAGGGATCAGTCTCCCGGGAAGCCCCTGTTCCCTGCACATCTTTTCCATTGCCATGGCCCTGGTGGTGGTTCCGAACGTAACCACCAGCTTTAATGTTCTCTCTCTCATGTCTCTGTCTCCCTTGCAGCAGTCCAAACAAATGGATCTTACTGCTCTTCTTTTCGCTGTAAATGTGGCTTTGATATCCTAACTATAACACCTGCAGACCCTTATTACAAGGGATTCGGAGCACTTTTTAAAAAATATTTTAGATAACCTAAAAATTTTTGTAAAAATCTCTTGCAATCTCAAAAAAGTATGCTATGATGGAATTAACAAGAAAAAGGAAAACCTGTCAGAAAGGAGCTTTCTCATGGGCAGATTGAAATTACTGAAACAGGTGGCAGACGGCCTTGTCAGACAGTTCGGGCCGGACTGCGAAATCGTAATACACGACTTAAAGACCAAAGACCTGGAACACTCTATCGTCTATCTGGAAAACGGTCATGTCTCCGGCAGACAACTGGGAGACGGCCCGTCAAATGTGGTGCTGAAAGCATTGAAGGAAACACACCCGGAAAATCTGACGGACAGAACCGGTTATCTGACCCGGACAGCAGACGGAAGGGTCCTGAAGTCTTCCACTTTCTACATAAAAGATGAAGCTGAGGAGCTTCACTATATTCTGGGTATTAATTATGATATTACCAAGCTTCTCACCTTAGAAGCCGCCATCCACAATCTGACTGACACAGACGAGGAAAAAGAAAAAGAGGCCGCTCCTGAGATCACCCACAATGTGAATGACCTCTTGGACCACCTCATCGAAGAATCCGTGAATCTGGTAGGCAAACCGGTTGCACTGATGACCAAGGAAGACAAGGTAAAAGCCATCCAGTTCCTAAATGACTCCGGCGCTTTCCTCATCACCAAATCCGGCGATAAGGTGGCAACTTATTTTGGCATTTCCAAATATACTTTATACAGCTATACCGATGTGAATAAAGAAAAGGGGGAACAAAAAAAATGAAAGAAATCCAATGGGCAGAGAACCGTATGCCGAAGACGGCAGACACCTCTCTTCCGATCATGTCACTGGAAAATGTAGCAAAGGCCAGGGCATTTCACGAAAGCTTTCCGCAGTACAGCAAAACACCGCTTTCAAAGCTTGACCACATGGCCGAATATCTGGGTCTTGGAGGACTCTTTGTAAAAGACGAATCCTACCGCTTCGGCCTGAATGCCTTCAAGGTACTGGGCGGCTCCTTCGCCATGGCAAACTACATTGCCAAACAGACCCACAGGGATGTAAGCCAGCTTCCCTACGCGGTCCTCACTTCTGAAGAGCTTAGAAAAGAATTCGGGCAGGCCACATTTTTCACTGCAACAGACGGCAATCACGGACGCGGTGTTGCCTGGGCTGCCAACAGACTGGGACAGAAATCCGTAGTCCTCATGCCCAAAGGCTCCACACAGACGCGGCTTGAAAATATCCTGAAAGAAGGCGCTGACGCCACCATCACGGATGTCAATTATGATGAATGCGTCCGCCGGGCAAACGCAATGGCAGAGCAGACGCCAAACGGTGTCATGGTACAGGATACCGCATGGGACGGCTACGAGGAAATCCCCTCCTGGATCATGCAGGGGTACGGAACCATGGCTTCTGAGGCTGACGAACAGCTCAGGGAATACGGCTGTGACCGGCCAACACACATTTTCATCCAGGCAGGCGTTGGTTCCCTTGCCGGAGCCGTACAGGGATATTTCGCCAACCGCTATCCTGACAACCCGCCTGTGGTTGTGGTGATGGAAGCTGATTCCGCTGCCTGCCTCTACAAAGGCGCCAAGGCTGCTGACGGCAGTATCCGCATCGTGGACGGCGATATGCCTACCATCATGGCAGGCCTTGCATGCGGAGAACCAAACACGATCTCATGGGATATTCTGAAAAACCACGTGTCAGTATTTACCTCCTGCCCTGACTGGGTATCCGCCAGAGGCATGCGTCTGCTGGCCGCCCCCGTAAAGGGAGACCCACAGGTGACAAGCGGGGAATCCGGCGCTGTAGGCATGGGACTTCTGAGCGCAGTCATGGAACAGGAAGAATACAGAGATCTGCGGGAGCTGCTGAAGCTGGATAAAAATTCAACGGTTCTTCTCTTTTCCACAGAGGGCGATACAGACCCTCAGCGTTACAAAGAAATTGTATGGGATGGAAAACAATATGATTAATGGTTCCTGTTCACATGCATAGTTAGAATATGAATCCCCTTAAAAAATAAGGGAACGGAAACAATTACAGCAGCTATCACGATATGAAAAAGCTGCCTAATTATAAATCAAAAAAATGTATTGGGAGGATATTATCATGGATTACGGTAAAATCAAAGAAGCAGCACAGGGTTATGAGCAGGCTATGACAAAGTTTTTAAGGGATTTGGTCAGGATTCCCGGTGAAAGCGTAGGCGAGGAAGGCCATGTAAAACGCATTGAGCAGGAAATGAATGCTCTGGGATTTGATAAGGTTGTCATTGACCCCATGGGCAATATTTTAGGATATATGGGAACCGGAAAGACACTCATCGGCTTTGACGCCCACATTGACACCGTAGGAATCGGCAACCGTGACAACTGGGATTTTGATCCGTATGAAGGCTTTGAATCGGACACAGAAATCGGCGGACGCGGTACCTCAGACCAGCTCGGCGGCATTGTCTCCGCTGTCTACGGCGCCAAGATCATGAAAGACCAGGGACTGCTGGATGACCGCTATACTGTGCTGGTAACTGGAACAGTCCAGGAAGAAGACTGTGACGGCCTGTGCTGGCAGTACATCGTCAACGAAGATAAAGTAAGACCGGAGTTTGTCGTTTCCACAGAACCTACAGACGGCGGCATCTACCGAGGACAGAGAGGCCGTATGGAGATCCGTGTGGATGTAACAGGTGTCTCCTGCCACGGTTCCGCTCCGGAGCGCGGTGACAATGCCATCTATAAAATGGCTGACATCCTCCAGGAAGTACGTGACTTAAATGAAAATGATGCTGAGGACTCCACAGAGATCAAAGGCCTGGTTAAAATGCTGGATGAGAAATACAACAAGGAGTGGAAGGAAGCCCGTTTCCTCGGCCGCGGCACAGTGACCACCTCCGAGATTTTCTTCACATCCCCAAGCCGCTGTGCAGTTGCTGATTCCTGTGCGATCTCCCTCGACCGACGCATGACTGCCGGTGAGACCTGGGAAAGCTGCCTGGATGAGATCCGCGCCCTTCCGTCTGTAAAAAAATACGGCGCTAAGGTATCCATGTACAATTATGAGCGCCCGTCCTGGACCGGTCTCACTTACCCAACAGAGTGTTATTTCCCAACATGGGTGATCCCGGAGGATCACAAAGTGACAGAGGCTATGGCAGCCGCTTACACCGAGCTGTACGGAGAGCCGCGTATTGACAAATGGACCTTCTCTACCAACGGAGTTTCCATTATGGGCCGTTTCGGCATTCCCTGCATCGGTTTCGGACCCGGCAAAGAAGCTCAGGCACACGCTCCCAACGAGAAGACCTGGAAAGAGGATCTTGTAAGATGTGCTGCTGTGTATGCTGCACTTCCCACTGAATACTGTAAATAAGGATCACGGATCATATAAATTTTTATAAAAGAAAGGATACCCATACCATGAAAACATTACAGGATTATATCGATAAATTAAACAAACTGAATTTCAAAGAAATGTACGAAAATGACTTCTTCCTTACCTGGGAGAAAACAGATGACGAGCTGGAGGCTGTATTCACCCTGGCAGACGCTCTGCGTTTTATGCGCAAAAACAATATTTCCACAAAGGTATTTGAGAGCGGCCTGGGCATTTCCCTGTTCCGTGACAATTCCACCCGTACCCGCTTCTCTTTTGCCTCCGCCTGCAACCTGCTGGGCCTGGAGGTACAGGATCTGGATGAAGGCAAATCCCAGATCGCCCACGGGGAAACCGTGCGTGAGACTGCCAACATGATCTCCTTCATGGCAGACGTTATCGGTATCCGTGATGATATGTATATCGGAAAAGGAAATGCTTACATGCACCAGGTTTCCGACGCTGTCAAAGAAGGCTATGAGGACGGCATTTTAGAACAGCGCCCCACACTTGTGAACCTGCAGTGCGACATTGACCACCCCACCCAGTGTATGGCCGATATGCTCCACATCATCCACGAATTCGGCGGAGTGGAGAACTTAAAGGGCAAAAAACTGGCTATGACCTGGGCTTACTCCCCATCTTACGGCAAACCACTCTCCGTTCCCCAGGGTGTGATCGGTCTGATGACGCGTTTTGGCATGGATGTGGTTCTGGCACATCCGGAGGGATATGAGGTAATGCCTGAGGTTGAGGAAGTGGCAAAGAAAAACGCTGAGAAGACCGGCGGCAGCTTCAAACGTACCAACAGCATGGAAGAAGCGTTCAAAGACGCTGATATCGTATATCCAAAAAGCTGGGCACCATTTGCAGCTATGGAAGAGAGAACTGATTTATACGGAAAGGGCGACTTTGACGGCATCAATAAATTAGAGAAAGAACTTCTGGCACAGAACGCGCAGCACAAAGACTGGGCCTGCACAGAGGAGCTTATGAAGACAACAAAAGACGGCAAAGCACTCTATCTGCACTGCTTGCCTGCTGATATCACTGGTCTGAGCTGTGAATCCGGTGAAGTGGACGCATCCGTATTCGACCGTTACCGCACACCCCTGTACAAGGAGGCCAGCTTCAAGCCATACATCATTGCTGCCATGATCATGCTCAGCAAATTTGATGACCCGGCAGAGATCCTGAAAAAGCTAGAAGAAAGAGAACAGCCGCGTAAATTCAAATAATATGCTGTCACAAATGTAAGAACAGGGGGTTTTTACTATGCAGAAACAAAAAATTGTCATCGCCCTGGGCGGCAACGCCCTGGGCAATACCCTTCCGGAACAGATGGCAGCCGTTAAAGTAACATCGAAAGCCATTGTGGACCTGATCGAAGAAGGCCACCAGGTTATCGTCACTCACGGAAACGGCCCGCAGGTGGGTATGATCAACAACGCCATGGCAGCCCTTTCAAGGGAAGATGCAGCACAGCCCAACACTCCGCTTTCTGTCTGTGTTGCCATGAGCCAGGCTTATATCGGATATGATCTGCAGAATGCTCTGCGTGAGGAGCTGCTGAACCGGGGGATTGACAACATCCCGGTATCCACTATGGTCACACAGGTTCGCGTCAATGAGGATGACCCGGCCTTTTCCAATCCTTCCAAACCCATCGGAAAGTTTCTGGGCGAGGAAGAGGCCAAAGAGATCGCTGAAAAATACGGCCACATCATGCGTGAGGACGCAGGCAGAGGCTGGCGCCGCTTCGTCGCCTCCCCGAAACCTCAGGAGATCGTGGAGATCAGAGCGATCCGCTCCCTGGTGGACTCCGGTGAGGTAGTCATAGCCTGCGGCGGCGGCGGAATTCCCGTGACGCTGAAAGGAAATCATTTAAAAGGCGCCAGCGCAGTCATTGACAAAGATTTTGCAAGCTGCCTGCTGGCTAAAGAACTGGACGCTGACTATCTCATCATCCTTACAGCCGTAGAAAAGGTTGCCATCAATTTCGGCAAAGAGGATGAGACCTGGCTGTCAGCCATATCCACCTCTGAGGCAAAAAAATACGCCAAAGAAGGACAGTTCGCACCCGGCTCCATGCTTCCGAAAGTGGAAGCAGCCATTGATTTCGCTTCCTCAAAACCAGGAAGAAAGGCTCTCATCACTCTGCTTCAGAAAGCAAAAGATGGAATTGAGGGCAAGACAGGAACTGTTGTCTGTGACAAACTTTAATATAGAAAAAAGTATGAAAATACCCGGCAGGCCTGCCTCCGCTTTGTGCCTGTCGGGTATTTTTAATTTTACTTTTTGGAACAATAAAGAATCTTTACCTCCTGCGGCTCCAGGTTCCAAACCTTCTCTAATCTCTCACCTGTCTGCCACTGCTCTTTTGTCACCATATCAATCACCTCTGCCTCCCATTCAAGGTCCAGGCTGAGACTAACTCCTGTATGCTCTGACTCATGGTTGATCACAAAGACAAATTTATCCTCTTCCTGCTCCAAAATACGAACTTCTATGTTCTGTTCCTCTCTCGGTCCCTTTATGAGTATCTGAGAATGATATCCCACCATATCAAGCGCTTTCTTAAAAAGCCTGTTCGTATCCGCAGAATAATTCCACATGGCATTTGCGAAAAACAGAGTTCCCAGATATACAGTCTTCCCTTTTCCGTATGCGCTCTTTGTCATAATAGGAAGCCCGTCGGCAAGTGTGGCCACTGCCTCTGCGTTTTCATGGAGAACCAGTTTTTCTGCTATGACCTTGGCAGTATGCTCATACCGTCTGCCCTCCAGAATAATATCCTCCTCATTGATGGTCCTGTAATCGCTTCTCACATGCAGACCAAACACCTGGTCCAGGCCGCCTGCAGGACATATCTCTGCACCCCATGCTTTATCTGTAAAATATCCGCACAAGCCGTCGCTGATCACTTTTCCCCCATTGCTTACAAATTTTTCAATCTCCTTTGCCATGTCTGAGGACAGATTAATACTATAGGGCAACAGCAAAATCTGATATTTATCAAGTTCCCCGCTAAGGACCTGCTCTTTGCTCACAAAATCCGGCTGTATCTGATTCTGCATGCAGAGCTTATAGGCTCCCATCAAAGAGAGAGAATCCTTATAATATCTGTTTTGCTTCCGGATCATACAGCTTCCTGATAACCCCAGGGAGATAAGTCCCTCCGTAAAAATACTGTCCAGATTATAGAGAATGGCTGCCTGGCTCTTGGGTGCCATGGCCTTGGCGATTTTTTCCTTATACGGCTCGAAAACCTGATGAAACTCTTTCAGCGCCTGGCATCTCTCGGTCGGTTCCCCGTTTCTCTCCGTAAAGCCAAGAGAAATGGTCTCCACAGTGGAAAGCTCCGGCCTCCACCCCCAAAAAAGAATACCCTTTGCCCCTCTTGCAATCTGCCCCCAGGTCTGGCGCTTGATCTCCGCTCCTGTAATAGGGATGGAGAAGCAGAAGCTGTCCTCTGATCTTTCCCCTATAAAGACATACATGGGACCTGCCCCTGTACCCGTCTCCCCGATCCAGTAAGGCCCATTGCCGCCGGCACTTCGCAGCAGATCACAGACAAAGGCAGTGATTTCTGGGTTGATAAAATCATACATAGAGCTTCCCAGCATATCTGTTGTCCCGGCCAGCTTGTAATGATCATTGGATGTAACTACCGGATGCCCTGTTTCGTATATAGCAGTATGGACCACAGTGCATCTGTTCTCATCATATTTTTTCACGGTATCACTTAAAAATTTCATGGCATCTGCCTGGGCATCCGATCGGAAATATTTCCAGTCCAGCCAATCCGTATAAATTCCCACAGAACGAGGCGGTTCTACCTGTGCCCAGTTCTGATACTGTCTTGTCCAGGTATCATTCAGATTTTCCAAAGTACCGTACTTTTCTTTCAGCCATGACCTAAACTTCTCCTTTGAATGTTCACAGTAACAGTATACCAGTTCTCTCCATTCATTTTGATAATACTGCTGGGACGGTTCCTCTGTCGGTTCATGGAATACATCAAAAGCTGTGATATTCGTGTTGCCTTTATAATGTTCTGTGAAAGCCCGAATAAAGTTTTCTATGGTTTTCCTATGCGGCTCGCTGTCCAGACATAAGCCCGGCCATCCGCCTGTTGCCGCATCTGCCTGCTGGTGCGGTGTCCACACGGTTCCGGATGCTGATACATAGCGGCTGTCCGGATGCTTTTCATATACCCACTCAGGAGTACATACCAGGTACAAAGTAAAAATCGCCTGCAGTCCATGCTTCACTGCCGTTTCCAGGATCGCATCATAATAGGAAAAATCAAATTCCCCTTCTGACGGCTCAATCGTGCCCCAGGTAGCATGTACTCTTACGGTATCCATACCGCACTCTTTCATATTCTGAAAATCATATTCCCAGTGTCTGCTGGTTCTGTCCCTGTAAGCAGAATATTTCGTGCCGATAGGAAACAATGACTGAAGCTTATCTGTCTGATTCATATAGTTTTCCCCCTTTATCTTACCTGCCTGAAATGAATCTCCTGTCCCTTTGGATTCTCTATCTGAATCTCCTTTTTTTCACCCGGCAGAATGTCAAAATAGTTATCTGTACATACATAATTTCCTTCTGCATACGCCCCATGGACATAGCCTGTACTTGTCACGGTCACATGAGTAAAACAGCCTGTCTGTTTTGTCTGTACTATTTCAATGGTACTTTTTTCAAACTCCAGATTCCGCATATCTCCCATTCTCAGGCATACACTCTTTGCCGGACCATCGGCTGCAAAGAACATGATACTGCCTTTTTTATAATCCTCCTTGGGAAGCTTTTCCCGAAGCACGCATTGTCTGGAGGCCACAGGAAGTTTGAACGCAGCAGGGCGCAGCTTCCGGACCGTTCCGTCAAAGGAAACGTATCCCAGTTCTCCCACCGCTTCCGTACAGGTATTGGTATCGTTAAGTCCCCATACGACCAGTTCGTCCTTTTCACAGCGCATGACCAGTTTGACCGGGGCAAGTGCCCGCTTCACTGCATAATAAGATATTTTCCGTCTCAGATAATAATCAATAATGGTCCAGCCGTTTTCTCCCCAGGTGTCGTTATACATCCAGAATAAAGCTCCATAGCATTCCATCTGTGCCCGTATCGCTTCCAGAGAGTATCCCAGGACCAGGGCCTGAAACATACCTCCATAGAGTGAGTATTCTTCCATATCCAGGTTCTCGGGATTGTCCAGATAATGTTTTCGGATCCCAGCGTAAACGCTGTCCCGCTCAAAGACATTACAATGCATTTCCCACGCTCTACCGGTTCTTTCCGGTTGGTCTGTGTCCATATACTCATTCACGGATTCCACACAGCACGGACCTACACAACCATATTCGCTCACAAATCTGGAATGTACTTCATCATACAGTACGGGTTCTATCCTCTCCTCCATATCCATGCTCATAAAACCGTTATGCCACCGGTGAACATCTCCGCAGGAATCATCATTCGGCAGTTTCCCTCCATATGGAGAACTATTCCAATAAGGAATATCCGCACAATTTGCATGTATGATTTTTTTCGCCATTACATTCGTAATATATAAACCCAAAGGCTTCTCTCTCGTAAATTCCACCTGCCACTGTGGATTATCCTGAGGATTGAAAAGCCAGTGGTTCTCATTACTTCCGCAGAATAAAGCTATACAGGCATGGTTTCTCAATCGTCTGGTCTGGTATTCCAGCTCCTTTTCAACTTCAGCGCAAAACCAGTCCAGATGGTCCGGATAAGCGGCACAGGCAAACATGAAATCCTGCCATACCAGAATTCCTTTCCGGTCACAGAGCTGATAGAAATACTCTCTCTCATACAGTCCTCCGCCCCAGATGCGCAGCATATTAAAATTGGCATTCACTGCCTCCTCCAAAAGCTTCTCTATCTTCTGGTCCGTCACCCTTGCATAAATGGAATCATTTGGGATCCAGTCTCCGCCTTTGCAGAACACAGGTACATCATTTACATAGAACTGGAATCTTCTCTTGTCTCCTTCCATAGGTGATGTGTCCAGTCTCAGAGAGCGGATGCCATATGTTATCTCCCTGCATTCCTTTCTCCCGCCATCCAAAGTCATTTCCACTGAGACACGGTACAGGGGCTGTTCTCCATATCCATTTGGCCACCACAGCTTGGGATGTTCTATCTCCATATCCACACAAAAATAATTCATGCCGGAAGTCAGAAGCTGATCTTTCAGGACAGATACTGCACAAACCTGCTCTTCGTAAAAAACCTTCACTTCTATATCACAATTTTGTGTAGAAACCATGGACAGGCTTTCCACCTCTGCTGTCACTTCCAAAAAAGCCTTATCTTCCCGAAGCCGGTTCTTTATTTCCACATCCCTGATCACTGCCTTTTCACTGCAAAGAAGATATACATCCCCCACGATTCCACAGGTAACCACCCGCGGCCCCCAGTCCCATCCTACCGTGTACTGAGGCCTGCGCACAAAGGCCCTTCGGTAATCACTTCTGCATTTTCCTCCATTGTCATCTTCCCGGCATACTGCCCAGTTGATCTGGGAGAGCTGTTCGTCCGTAACCTCTTCAAGTCCTGTGGATACCCGGACTGCAATCTCGTTTTTCCCCTCTCTCAGCATATGTCCTGCAGAGCAGACAAATGGATAGTGCACACTTTTCTGACTGCCTGCATACTGACCATTGATAAAAACATCGCTCTTGGTATCCAGAGCTTCCAAAACCAGCTCTGCGGTCTTTCCCGACAGACCGCAGATTTCAAACTCTTTAAAAAACCACCATGCACGTTTTTCCACCCATTCTGATTCCAGACAATGATCCGCCACTACAGGGTCTTTGATAATTCCCTCTTTTATCAAAGGCATTCTCACATCTGCAGGTACATCACAGGTAAGCCACCCTTCCTGAAATGATCTTACTGCTTCCAGTTTGTCTTTTTCCCAGAAAAGAGGGGAATCATGCAGTTTCCATCCCTGATTCAGATTTATCTTCTCCATATTTTATCCTCCAGACAACTATTCAGTCCTTTTATGATCATAGTCATCTATACTGATGAGCTGCTCCTCATGAATATTTCTCAAGTCTTTTGTAAAATGCCGGAAATTCCTGCATATATGCCTTATACAGACGCTTTCTGCCCTCATATATATTGCAATTCTCCGCACCTGGCTCATATATGCCGGAAACCTTTACATATTTCTTAGTCGTCTCCTCCAAGCTGTCAAATATCCCAACTGCGTTTCCCGCAAGAATGCACGCCCCCCACATGGATACGTCACCTCTATTCATGGTGCAGTGGGTCTTCCCTGTAATATCCGCAGCCATTTCCGGCCAAAGGACAGACTTCGCCCCTCCTCCGATCATCTTTACCCTGTCCCACGGATATTCCGGATAGTGATGGTCCACTCGTTCCAGTGCAAGGGAAAAATCATAAGAAAAACTCTCCAGAAGTGCACGGTAGAAATGTCCTGCATCATGGCTCCAGTCAAACCCCATAAAAAGACCTTTCAGTTCTTCGATCAATGGCATGGAACTGCCGCCCAGAAGTCCTAAAGCCATCATGCCGTCACAGCCTGCGGGAACCGCTTTCGCCGCCCTGTCAATTCTGCTGAAGGCATCTTTTAATGACTCCTCTTTTCTGACAAAATGATTCACAAACCAGTCCAGGGTAATACCGGATCCTGCAATAAAATGTGTGGCGTAATATTTTCCGGGTACTGCTGCTGCCAGAACATCCAGACGCTTTTCCTGCATATCCGGACGGTACTCCTCCACGCAGCAGCTTATTTCCCCATATGAAGATGCCTCAAACACAATATCTCCGGCCTCTACATTGGCCGCACCCAGACATCCGGCCACTTTGTCCCCTGCTCCGGAGACAAGAGGTATCCCGCTTTTTAAGCCTACCTCTCTGGCTGCCCGTCCGCTTAAGTATCCGCAAATGGTATTGGACTCCACCATTTTAGGCAAATATTTTTCTTTCAACCCAATACTTTGGCATATCTCTTCTGACCATTTATCCTTCCTGATATCCGCAAGACCTGTCCAGGAGGCATAGGAGCGGTCCATTACAGCCTCCTCCATTTTAAGCTCCCCCAGCCTGCCGATCACATAGCCGCTGATCATTACGTATTTTTCAATTTTCTTTGAAAGCTCCGGATATTCTGTCTTAAACCATTCATATTTGGGTGCCATCTGCGGAAAATTCGTCCCGCTGATTTCCAAAAACTCGTCTTTCAGTTCCTCCATCTGCCTTTTTGCATATGGCATATACCGGGAATCCAGGGAACAGGACCATGTGGTAATATCCTCCCAGTCCTTCCCCACTCCCATAAACCCTGACATCTGTCCTGTGAAGGCTATGGCAGCAATATCCTGCGCCCGCTCCCCAAGTTTTTCAGAAACCACTTTGATACAGTTCACAACAGAAGCGAACAGATCATCGCCTCTCTGGATAAATACCCCCGGTGAGGGTCTTTCATCCTTCACCGGCTCCATGGCCTCTTCCACACAGATACTCTCTGTATCATACACACCGCACTTAATAAAACTGGTTCCCAAATCCACCGCCATAAGTAATTGTCTGTTCAATCTTTTTCCCCCTTACGGCCTTTATCTGCCGCCTGTCATGAATCTGTTGACTCTGTAAGAAGTTTTACCGCTGAACTCGTTCCGATCCTGTCACATCCCTCAGAAAGAAATGCCTCCAGCTCCTCCCGGGTCCGTATTCCGCCTGCTGCCTTTATTTTTACATTTTCCCCAATATATTCTTTGAACAGACGAATATCCTCAATAGACGCTCCTTTTGTGCCAAATCCTGTGGAGGTCTTGATATAATCCGCACCGGCCTGGGTAACTGCTCTGCACATGGCGATCTTTTCCTGTTCTGTCAGATAGCAGGTTTCAATTATAACTTTCAAAACCGTATTTCCCACAGCATCCTTTACGGCACGGATCTCATCTGTCACCTTCTTTGTGTCTCCATTTTTTAAATCTGTGATATTGATGACCATATCCACTTCCCGTGCGCCTTTTGACACCGCGTCTTTTGCCTCAAATACCTTGGTTTCCCTGGTACTGTATCCCAGGGGAAATCCGATGACCGTACAGATATCCAGACTGTTCCCAAAGCTTTTATGGACTCTTTCCACATAGCAGGGAGGTATACAGACAGAAGCTGTTCCATATGTAACTGCCTCTTCACACAGCTTCCGAATCTCCTCCCATTCTGCTGTGGCCTTTAAAAAGGTATGATCAATATGTCTTAAAATCTCTCTGTTTTCTGTCATGCTGCCTCCTGTCCGTTAGGAAAAATCATGATTTTACTGAAAAAATAACCGCCTGCATCAATTTTCTTAAATACCTCAGGCACATCATCCAGACAGATCCTATGGCTGATGATGCCCTTAGCGGACATGCCGTTTTCATAAAGCTTGATGGATTCCGTCCAGTCCCTTCCCGGGAACGGCTTGGTAAAAGAGTTCCAGGACCCTACAATCTCAATCTCGCTTCTCATCACGTAATCCACTTCTTCTTCCGATAAGGCAAGCCCCTGATGGGAAATGCCCAGCAGAACCACTTTTCCCTGTTTTCTGGCACAGCGGATACACTGTTTCTGCGCAGCCGGCGAACCGGAAAAGTCGATCACCACGTCTGCTCCTATTCCTCCGGTGGCATTTTTTACTTCCTGTATGACATCTGTGTGCAGGGAGTTGATGACATAGTCTGCCCCCTCTTCCTTTGCCATATCCAGCTTCTTGTCCCATACATCCACTGTGATGATCTTTCCCGCTCCCTGTATTTTTGCATACTGCACAGCAAAGAGACCAATTGCCCCTGCTCCAAAAATGCAGACATTTTCTCCCGGCTGAAATCCTGCTTTAAACATGGCATGAAGTGCATTCGCGCAGGGGTCCACTGTGGCGATATCTTCAAAAGGAACATTTCTGTCTACCTTCAGCAGATTACTTGTCTTCACAGCAATATACTGTGCCATGGCACCATCTCTCCTGGAGCCGTAATAGTCATAATGATCACACAGGGAATACTGTCCTTCTCTGCACCAGTGGCAGGAATAACAAGGGATCAAAGGCGTAGCGGTCACATGGTCCCCTATCTCAAAATTCCCGGCCTCCTCGCCTTTTTTTACAATAACACCACCAAACTCATGTCCCAGAATAATAGGGGAAACATGTGCCCCATATTTATTCGCCCGCGGGATATCTGAACCACAGATTCCCACAGCCATGACTTTTACCAATACCTCGTCCTTTTCTATTTCCGGAATGGAAACCTCTTCCACTCTCAAGTCCCCCGGTGCATACATTCTAACTGCTTTCATAAGCTGTCTTCCCTCTCCTTCTTAACCTTATACTCACCTTTCTACATAGTAACCACCAGTTTCATGGCTTCTCCCTTTTCAGCTTCCTCAAATGCCTCGCCTGCGCGTGACAACGGATAACAGGCGCTGATATATTTTTCCGCATCTATGACACCATCCCGGATATATTCCATTGCCTTTTTATTCTGCTCCGGTGTGGATGCATGGACACCATAAACTGATAATTCTCTGTAGTGGATCAAATTACTGTCGAGAAATCCCTTAGACTCCCCCGGAAGTCCCCCAAACAGGGATATTCTTCCCCTCTTTGCCAAAAGCTTCATGCCCTGTTCCTGTACTTTTCCCACAGAACAGGCCGTAACCACCACATCTGCCCCATTGCCTTGTGTAAGTTCTTTTATTTTTTCCTCCAGATTTTCCTTTGAAGAGTTGATAAAAGAAACTCCTTCCAATAATTTCTCCGCCTGGCAGATCCTCTCCTGTGATGTCTCAGCGATCACTACCTTTCCCGCTTTTGCATGCACAGCAAGCTCTGCATGCATACAGCCAATAATACCGCTTCCTATAATAAGAACACAGTCACCCGGTGCAATGTGCAGATAAGACTGGGCATTCATGACACAGGCAAGAGGTTCACTCAGAGCATACTTTGTATGGTTTCCTTCCTGCGGCAGTCTGTAAACATTCCCCATTTCAAACGCACATTCGGGAACAGACATATACTCCGCAAAGCCTCCGTCATATTCAAAACCTATGGTTTTCAGATCATCACACATATTGGTAAATCCCTGTTTACAACATCTGCAGTTTCCACATCCTATGGCAGGCGCCATGGATACATAGGTTCCTACGGGAAATTCATTGCTATACTTTTCTTTTATTTGTGCAATACGCCCCACGATCTCATGTCCTAAAATCCTCCCATCCGGTATTTTATTACTCCCGAACCGGTATGTGCGGATATCCGTACCGCAGATGGAACAGGCTTCCAGTTTGATCACTGCCCCGCTCCCCGCCTTAAGAGACGGCTTTTCCTTTTCGGTCAATTTAGGTTTTCCCTGTTTATCAAATATGTAAGCTAACATACCTCTCCTCTTATTCCTGAATCAGTTTCTCTGCCGCTTCCTCATCTATGATAAGAACATTGGCATAGCCTGCATGAAGGACCGCACGCAGGGTCTCAAGCCTTTTCTCACCTAGTATAACGGCTATTCTGAATTCACAGTTTTTAAGCTGCTCCATGGGAACCGCTATGGTCCTGTCCTCCAGATCCTGATTAGCACACTTTCCCTCTTTGTCTACAAAATGGGTACAAACCTCTCCCACAGCCCCGCTTTCCTTCAGATGTTCTATCATCTCTCCCGGAACGTAGCCGGAACGGACAAGAGAGCTTTGCTGTTCGCATTTACCCACCGTAAATACCGCTATATTCATATTTTCCCAAAGCTGCATCACACGGCTTATTCCATGTTCTTTCAGGAAAATATCCTTATACGCTTTGTTTTCCACAATGGCAGGAGCTGTCATGGCATACGCATCTCCCCCAAATGCAGAGACAAAATTCTTGCTGATTTCCCCTGAAAATGTGCTGTTCTGGTTCTGACTCAATCCACCGCATAACTGAACTACCTTTATGTCCTTATACTCCTGTTCTGTGGAAAGTCTCTTGGAGCACTCATAGATCGTTCTGCCCCATGCAACGCCAATGGTATCCCCATCCTTCACAATGGCATTGAGAATATCATTTAAAACCCTTCCAAGCTCCTGATAATAGGCCTCTCTTTTTCCCTCATCCTTTTTTCTGCCTGCTGAAACTATAAATCCCTTTTTCAGCCCGTATTTTTTTCTGAGGTACTTTTCCTCATCTGTCTCGATCAGCCACGGATTGCTGCTTCTTATCTCGATCAGCTTTTCCTTCCTGGCTTCTATAAGCAGTTTTGAAACATAGGAACGTGAAATCTCCATCTGTTTTGCGATTTGATTCTGACTTAAATTTTCCAGATAATAAAGTCTGACTACCTCTAGTTTTAAATGATCTCTTACCATATTTTTTTATCTCTCCTTGTCTGCTGAAGTTTTATCCCTTCACAGAACCAGCCACCATCCCTTCCATAATTTTCTTATGAAACAGAAAATATACGATCACAACCGGCAGTGTAGCTATGGTAAGCCCTGCCATCATAGGCGTATACTGGACGGAGTGCTGTCCTGTAAAATATGTCAGCGCGATCGGCAGCGTTTTCAGCTCAGGTTTTCCCATCAACACCAAAGAGAACGGAAATTCATTCCAGGCATCCAAAAAGCTCAAAATAATCACGGTCGAAAGAATAGGTTTGGATATCGGTAAAAACACCTTGAAGAAGATATCATGG
Source organism: Blautia coccoides (assembly GCF_034355335.1). NCBI lineage: Bacteria > Bacillati > Bacillota > Clostridia > Lachnospirales > Lachnospiraceae > Blautia > Blautia producta. The sequence goes on along the minus strand of NZ_CP136422.1, from coordinate 2,047,565 downwards.
GTATTTCCCCCATCAATGATCACAGCTTCCTCAATTTCTCTTGGTATGGTGGCGGCAAAGCTCGTCACCAGGAAAATGGCCTTTGGCAGCCCAAAAGCGGCATAGACTAGAGCCAGTATAAACCTATTATTATTCAGTGTAAATAGCTTTAACTCCACAAAAATCGGTATTAGGAGACTGTGAACAGGGATCAGCATTCCGGACAGGAACATGGTGTAAAGAATTGTTTTACCCTTGAACTGATATCTGGCAAAAACCACTCCCGCCACAAATGCTATGAAAACCAAAGCCGCTACAGCCACAACACTGACCAATACACTGTTGACAAATGCCACATCCATCTTTCCCGTCTTGATTGCAGAGAGATAATTGCTGAAATGAAGGGAAGTAGGAAGCCCTATGAGATTTTTTAAAAATGACGGTTCATCCTTCAAAGAAGAATAAATCATCCATACCACAGGAAACAGACAGAAAAGAGACAGAAGAGCTATGAGCACATTTACCAGCAGCATAAGTATTTTTTTTGATATTTGCGTCACTCCGTAAGTTTTATTCATATTTCTTCTTTCCCTTCCCGAATATCACATTGCATAGCAGAACCAGTGTCAGACTCACCGCCATGATCCCTACGGATATGGTAGAGCCATAGCCAAACCGCTGTTTAATAAAGGACGTTTTGTAAGCATACATAGCCCCCACCATAGACGCGGTACCCGGCCCTCCGCTGGTGATGATATAGATATGTTCAAAGATCTTCATACACCCGGAAACAGCCAGGATAACTGAAATTTTCACTGTATCCATAGTCATAGGCCATGTGATAAAAACTGCCTTTTTGATTCCCCCTGCCCCGTCAAGTGCTGCGCTCTCAAAAATCTCCTCGGGTATGTTTTTCATGGCACTGACAAAAATAACCACATACAGTCCAATCCACTGCCATACAATAGGCACCGTTATACATTTCATAACTAGATCCACATCGTCGATCCATGGCCGGATCCAACTCTCCAATCCCGCTGACCTCAGCAGAAAGTTTAAAAGTCCGTAATCCTGGCTGTAAATGATTTTCCATAGAAAGCCCACCACAACTGGCGCCAGAACAACCGGCATAAATATCGCGAACTGGTGAAAAGATTTTAATTTAAGGCCTTTGGAACAGATTAGAGAAGCAATTATAAATGCAATTCCCACCTGAAAGATCACACAACAGGCTGCCAGAATAAAGTTATTGAGCAATGCCTTTCCAAATATGGAATCTCCCAATAATCTGGAATAGTTGTCCAGCCCCAGAAATATCTTTTTCTTTCCTCCGGACCAGTTAAACAGAGAATAATAAATCGCCATAGCAATAGGTATCGCTGTAAATACAAGAAACAGCACTACACTCGGAAACATGTACAGAAAAAGAGTTCTCTTCTTAGGCTGCAGTACCTTGTTGTTTGCCATTTGGCAGCCACCGCCTTTCTAAATTTATCTGCCGGGACCGGCCTTGGACCGGTCCCTTTGTACAAAACTGCTTACCTGTCATCAGTCAAGAGTCAGCTCATATTCCTCCTGAACACGTTCTCCCCATTCCTTCGGGGTAATTTCTCCAATGAGAAGTTCCTGGAAGTTTGTATTCATAGCATCAATGACAGAAGTATCAAAATGACAGTCATACTGCGGGGTCTTTTTCACACTGTTTTTAAGCTGTGCATATTCCTGGACAAGAGGAGAAATTGCACTGTAATCGTAGTCTATATTCATACCTCCAAAATCACCTTTTTCTGCCAGATCCTTACACCATTCTTCATCCGTGGTATATTTGATAAACAATTCTGCCGCCTGCTTTTTGGCTCCGGTAAGTTTTGCGTTATATGCCTGCCCCCATGCAGAGCCGCCAGGTGTAGCCGGATAATCGCCCTTGCCTCCGTCAATTGCAGGCAGAACAGCCACGCCTGATTTCTCTACTACACTCTGGTCATCGCCTGCTGTTGCGATCAGTGTGGCAAAGGTCCAAGAGCCATCCACATAAGAAGCATACTCCTCATTGAGATACGGCGGCATAACTTCAAACTGGTCAATACTGTTCAGGTTCGTATTTAAATACTCTTTTTCTGCCAGTTCTGCCATCTTCTCTACGCCTTTTAACATATTTTCATCCAGGAATCCATCCCCGGTGCCTTCCATGATGTCATCATACCATTTGCTTCCGGCACCTCTGTCTCCCATTGCTCCGAAGATACAGGAGTTGGCAACCCACTGTCCGCTGTTTCCCACACCTAAAGGCACATAGCCAGCCTCTTTCAGCTTAGCAAAGCAATCCATCATGTCTTCCCATGTCTCGGGGAACTTTTCGTATCCCACAGATTTATAGATATCCTTATTGTATATTACCAGGGAACAGCAGAGATTCTGGAATGGTGCACCATAGTAATGTCCGTCGTACTCCATATCAAAAAGCACTTCATCATCGAATTTATCTGACCAGTCTTTATCATTTTCAAAAAATTCATCCACAGTACCTATCTGTTCGTTCTCCACCAGATTCGGAATCCATGCTCCCTTTACGTTAAATACATCCGGAAGCGTATCTGCTGCGGCATAGGTCATCATAATCGTCTGATAATCATCATGTACAGAACCATCATAATTTACTTTAATATTCGGATAATCCTTCTCCAGCCTTTGAATGGCACGGTTCAGCGCGTATGATTTTGCATCTGTAGTGCTGTCAAGAGGCCACATCATAGCAACATCCAGCGTAACCTCCTCTGTAAAGTCACCGCCTGTCTCAGATTCATTCTCTGCTTCAGGTTCTTTCTCTTCCTTTGCCTCTTCCTTTGTCTCCCCCTGTTCTGCTTCAGGTTCTCCCTTGGGTTCTTCCGTGGAACCACAGGCAGTCAGCATAGAACAGACCATCAACCCTGCCAATAACACAGCAATTCTTCTTCTCATTGTTTTCCTCCCAAATTCACATTATAATTTTTTGCCAATATCGTTTACATTCTCAACTATGAGCTGTTTTTTCAGCTCCTCTTTTGTGATCTGCCGGCGGAGACTCTTTTTATCTATCTCCACTGTTTTTGTTCTTCCCGGCGAAAGGTCAAAACAGTTATCCGAAAACTCACAATCATTATCCTCTAAATCCATTTTTATACATTTAGCAAAACAAGTAGTCTGAATATTTAAGATATACTTTTCCCTTTGATTCTGTACATCCACCATAAATTCCGGATGCATAAACTGAAAATGTTTAGGTTTTACAAACAGGTAAGTCTCCTCAGCAATCATCTCATCATTTTGACCGTATAAAAATAGTTCCAGATAATATTTTTTCCTATCCTCCTCTTTGATCTCCTCTGACCAGTCCATCTCCTGAATGACAGTGGAGGAAGAGGCTGGGATCTGCATAGTTTTTTCCCCATTCTTAACTACATGGCCGGCAGCATCTCTCAAGGACCAGGAAAGCTTTGACGCAAATCCTTCCGGATCATCGTTTACCGCCAATATCTCCAGCCTGCGTGATTCAAACCGGTCCTCTCTCACACACAGAATGACCTGTTTGAAAAAGCGTCTTGCATAATAATGCAGAACTTTCAAACGGTATTCGTAATCAATGCCGGACCAGCTTGTGCCTGGAAAACAGTCTACGATCTGCCAGTAGAGAGCCCCCATACACCTTGGTTTCATGCTTCTGAAATGGCAGGTTCCGTATTTTATACCTTCAGCCTGGGCGTACTGGGACGCAAAAATATATTCCTTAAAGCTCTGGGGTGTCTGAACCTCCTGGAAAATATAGTTCATGATCTTTCCATTCCCCATATTGCAGTAATTGTCACTGCACCGCTGCATGTAATCCATCACTTCTGAATTGGGGCTCATGTCTTCCGGATCCAAATAATTACAAAGCGTCTTATAATTCTGGAAGGATTCCAACCCGAATTCGCTGATGAATCTTCCTGTACAGTCTCGGTAAAAAGTATAGGGTTTTGCAGGCAGATACCAGACATACCAGCAATGCACATCCCCTTTTTCATATCCATTCGGGTCGTAATACCCTCCCCCACTGGATGGAGAACTGGGCCAGAACAGCCTGTCCGGGTCATATTTCCTGACCACTTCAGCCAGATGCACTTCATACTGCTGCAGGTTCTTCATTCTCAGTTCCTGAGTCAGCCCCTCTGCATGATGCTCATAGTCATGAAACCACTCATTTTCGTTATTCCCGCACCAGAGCACAAGGCATGCATGATTCCGAAGTCTGATCACATTGTCTCTCACTTCTTCCCTGATGCTTTCCAAAAACGCCTCGTCAGAGGGATATAATGCACAGGCAAACATCAGATCCTGCCAGATTAAAATTCCGTTCCTGTCACACAAATCATATAATTCATCGTCAGGATATACCGCCCCACCCCATATGCGGATACAATTATAATTAGCCTCCTTACAAAGACGGATCAACTCCTCGTGACGCTGTCCCCTGCAGGCTGTCAGGAATTTATCCGGGGGAGTATAGCTTCCTCCTTTTGCAAATACAGGAACACCATTTACATAAAAGGCAAAGCTTTCTCCAAAGGCATCTTTTTCCCTTCTCACCTCCATCGTGCGAAGGCCCACAGAAAAACGTTTCTCATCCCGCTCTTCCCCGCACTGCATTTTGACACAGATTTCATAAAGCGGTTGATCTCCATACCCGTTAGGCCACCAGATTTGAGGATTCTCAATCTCTATCCAGGCTTCCGACAGAAATTCTATGCATTTTGTCTGTTTTCTGGATATTTCTGTCCCTTCCGGATCATATAAAATTATACTTACGTCTGCCTCTCTCCCACATACCGTGTCCACCAAAGTCTCTGTTTTCAAAAAAACTTTTCCTTCTTCATGTCTCTGTCTGGTATATACATGGGAAATACGCGCCTTGTCGTAAGCCTCTATGTATACCTCTCTCCAGATTCCCAAATCCGGCACATTCGGCTCTGCATCCCATCCAAAGGAACTGTGGATTTTCCGTATCTGTGAAAAACCATGAGGGCTTGCCGTATTAAACTCAGGCAGGGGGTGTTTTCTGTGCTGTTCTTCTATGTAACGCACCGGCGAATGCAGGGTGATATGCAGCAGGTTTTCCCCTTCCTGTAATATCCCCTTTACCGGAAGCCGGTATGTACGGTGCATATTTTCTGTCTGGGCAATCTCAACACCGTTCAGACAGATGTCTGCGATCGTATCAATCCCTTCAAACACCAAAAACTGTTTTTCTCTGAAAAACACATCCTCCTGTACGGCAAAACGCAGCTCATATTCATAATCCTTTTGTGCAAGCTCCTGAAATTCTCTCTCCTGGAAACGATAAAAAGGATTTTGGATTCTCCCTTCTCTTATCATATCCATAAACAAGGTACCAGGAACATTTGCATCATGCCACTCTTTCTCCTGTATATCTCTATATTTCCAATCCGTTCCTCCCAGCTTTTGTACGATCATAAACAGCCCCCGCTTTTTATTCTTCTATTGTAGTAAACCTTGAAATCGCAGGATCTGTATAGACATCCGTGCCGTCATCACTGTATGATGAAAACTCTGAGACCACTGCACCCTCCGGCCCGGCCTGGAACCAGTGCTTCGTATTCGGTACCAGGGTATACTGTTCCCCCTGCTTCAGTACAATTTCATGCCAAACAGTATATACGTCTTCCTTTCCCTCCGGAATCGTTGCCTTGGGAGTCTGGGTTGGCTCTCCGGGAACATGTACATATACTTCTCCGTAACGGCAGCGGAAGGTCTCTTCTTTACCCGGATTGTCCGGTCCAAGGGGCGGATGTCTGTGTTCTGCACAGATTTGTCCGGGGAGCATAGGCAGTTCCTTGGCGCAGCATCTTTTTGTATTTACATAAACATGCAGCATAAGACCTTCGTGATAAGGATCATTCAGACCAAAATCTGTAACTTCCATCCTTTCCTTTTCTTCCGGTGTCAGATAGATACCGGCCTTTTCCATCAGTTCCAGTCCTTCCTTTTTAATCTGATCATATTCGCTTCTCTTCATTTCCTTCTCCTCTGTGTCATATGACACAACTTTTTTTCATATTTAGTTACCATTCATTTTCGGATGCATCCATAAAAATGAACTTTTTTGTTTATATCTGCATATTATCACAATTATTTACAGCGGTCAATTATAAATATTTCACAATTTTCCCCCTCAAATTTCTACATATTAAAATTTTTCCAATTTTTACCATTTGTGTCATTTGACACAGACAATATTTTCAATCCGTTTATGCTTAATTTCAATATATTTATTGACTTCTGAAATCGCCCATATCATGAACTTTTTTCTCAACATTCTCTTTTAAACTCCGTCTTCGCTGCTTTCTACTGCAAAGAAAAGAGGTATAAAATAAATCCCCGGCCGCCGAATCGTTACCCAGGCACAAAAAAATACCCTTTATGATGAATGCAAACTCATAAAGGGTATTCCTATAATCCAATTTTAATCTTTTGAAACCAATAAAATCTTTTTCTCAAACCCGCCTCGCCGCCGGCGTTTTTCTTCCCTGACAGCATGCAGCTTTTCAACGGTATATCCCCTGGCTTCACAAATTGCGTAGATAACCTCTACCACGTCCGCCAGTTCTTCCAGTTCCTTACTCTCCTGATATTCCGCAATTTCCTCGTCAAGCTTTTTGTCAAGCTCAGAGATATACGATGCCGCTGACAGAATTTCCGTCCGTGGCTGTCCGCCGTCTTCTCTTATGATATCCGGAATTTTATCCCGCACCAGCTTGTTAAAATTTTTCAACACATACCACCTCTCCAAATACTCCGCCCTCCCCGGACGGTTTTTCTCTCCCTTAAAACAACAAAAAACCCTTGAAAATTCAAGGGTTTCCATCGAGCTGCCTAGCGGATTTGAACCGCCGACCTCCGCCTTACCAAGGCGACGCTCTACCAACTGAGCCAAGGCAGCATTCCTTGTGATGTCCTGTGTAGTTCGTCATCACAATTAAGAATTCTAACAAAAGTTGTGTCAAATGTCAAGATATTTTTGAAAACTTTTTTATTTTTTTGTCGTATCCGGTTACTGTTCCCTGTGCGATGTCTGAATTCCGCACCGCACAGGGCATTCCATACCCAATGGCTTTATTTTTTATTGATTTGATAGATGGAAATCTTCTTATAAGCCCTCATAAATGTTTATGACACCATGAGAAAATGGCTTAAAATCAAGGTTTTCCGCATATCTTCATTTATCTTGCCGTATCTCCGTACAAGGTGGTTTTGTAAGACCGGGCACCATTTTAGCACCACAAAAATAAAGGAGGACGACATGAATAACGTACTTTTAGACAAGGGTATTATAACCCCGTCCGGCGAAATCAGCAAGGATAAGATAAACCTTGTCGCCGGGGCAATCACGCAGCCATTCGCAGAAATGGTATGGGTAACGACGGGCGGCGACATGGAAACCGTAAACCGCCTGACGGACGTACTCGTAACCATGAACACCCCCGCCGACCGGGAAAAGCTATTCAAAATCATTAAGCTGCTTTACGGGCTTATGGGCTTGCGCTTTTCCGAGGAAGCCGAGCCAATGGACGCAGACCCCGACGTATTGGAATACTTCATCTTTTCCTTTACGGCAGACTTTGGCGAAGTCATGCAGGACATTATCGCTGATGAAAAAGAATAACGACCCGCACAGGCGGCGTTTCTCAATCCCCACCGGGGAGAAAAGGAACGCCGCTTTTTTCATGCCCTCATGTTACGCAGTAGAGCCGAAAAAAGCCTTGTATTATGCGGCTTTACAGACACTATTTTGACGCGGCAAGGGGATTTATACCTAATTGCTCTAAAACGCTGTTTTAGAGCGTAACAGGCACTTCAAAACTGCACCCACAAAATATGGGGCGCGGTGGCCCTTCGTTGGCTGCCGCGCCCCGTTTTTTATGTTCTGCAAATGCTTTATTTCTTTACGTCCATATGTAGGGATTTTTTAGCCGCTTTTCTTACTTGTTCAATACAGCTATTTAGTTTTGATAGATTGTATGCCGCAACCCTATCATGCTCTGCATTAGCTGAAAACTTTTCCATTAGGTGATTAACAATTACTAATATTTCACAATCTGATATTGTTTGGCGCTTCAACAACTCATTTTTGAAATCATCTAATTCCAAAAGCAATATTTGGGGAAATGTTCCGATTTCACTATCCGCTAATAGTTTTGAACACTTTTCTTCTTGGTCCTTTTTCGCATTATATTGATTGATTTTATTTTGAACTTGCTCTATCACAGTTTCGTCTTGGTAGTCTTTATATTGAACATCTATATGGCTAATACAATTTGATGAAAGAACAAGTAAATCTAATAATTGCTTGCTTTTTTCTTGAACAGTTAGACGTTCACCTACAAATGAATACTCTGATATTTTGTATTTGTAAAAATCAATCGGATAAAACGAAAGCATTTCAAATATATCAATCGCAGCATTTAATAGCTGCTCAATATCCTCTAAATTAACAGATAGCTCTTTCATTTCTTTTGTCAATTTATGGGCTATGGCTTTATCTCGAAACTCTCCCAGAGCGTCTTTTAAGCGAAGTTTTGTAGCTTTGATACTGTCCGATTTCCAACATGAGCTTGAAATATGGCTACGTAACTCTGACTTAAATTCTACATTACTTAAATTTTGAATTACTCTGCTTATAAAAGTATCTATTGTAAGGACATCAGTCCCGTTGTCAAACATTATTCGGTATGTTTTCAATATCAAATGTTCAAAATTGTTCTTAAATAAATACGATATTATAATATCCGTGTCCAATATCATACGAGGTTGTGTATCGTTATGTGATATACACTCTTTCAAAAAAGCAACATCGAATAGCATAATATTTAGCTCTCTAAACAATGTCATATGATAAGATTTATATTGTTCAATAAAATCTTCGTTTAGTACGTCTTTATACATAGTTCCACCTTATCTAAAAGTAATGCTCTTGCTTACGTGTTATATGTTTTATTATACCTTGGAAATGTAAACATTTCAATCGCAATGCCTGTTATAATTCTGTTTCCCTGCCACGTTCCGGCTCTCTGTCCTGACGCAAAATGCTGTCAATGTTCCGCTTGATAACGTCGTATTCCTTGACTTGCTTTTTCAGCCTGCCGTAGTCGGCGTATAGGGCTTCTTTCTGCTCTTGGAGCGCGGTATATTCCACTTGCAGGGCGGCAACGTTTAAGAGCTTGGCACCGCCATATCTCATTCATCCCCCCTTGATTTCCTCTATGTCCTCTTGGTAGACGTTGCTCATCGCATTGACGCGCTTTGCTATCTGATTGACGTTGACCCCGATTTTCTGTATCTCGGCGGTCATTGCCTTAATGTCGCTGTGATCTACTTGCAGGATATATCCGTCGATTGCGATTTTCCGCAGATATGCAGCCATGTTCCGGGTGGGTATGAGCTTCATCTTTTCCAGTATTAAATCTCGTTCTGCTTCCGTAACGCGAAACTTGATTTGTACCGTCCTTTTCCGTCCGTTCATGCTCTAACGCTCCTTTCCGTTTTGAGAAGGTTTGGGATACTTCCCAACAAGCCATTTTCAACCGACGCGCCGCAGGCGCTGGCGGGCGAAAATATGGAAGCGGGTACCCGCTTCCTATGCTTGCTACGAAACTTTCTCCCTTACTCCTACTACAACGAAAATTCCATTTTGCCAAAGCAGGACAAAAGAAAAACGCTGCAATCCTCATTCAAGGCTGCAACGCTCTTTCCTGCCTATTCAGTTTTCTTGTTCGACATCTGCAATCTCTTTCACCGTTGCGGTTACAATCCGTATTCCCTTATCGCTCATACCGTCAAGCAGCGCGTTGAGCTGCCGCCCGGTGCTTTTCCCGGCTGTCTTGTCCGGGAAAAAGAATTGGTCTACTGATATGCCAAAATAGAATACATTCTTTGCTATACTGTTTTTCGGAAAGATGAAAAGTGGATGTACATTCAGCCATAGGAATTGACAAATTTGTTGCCCTGATATATAATTTGAATTATATATAACGCAAATTATAAAACAGGAGGTACGGATATGCCTGCAAAAGCAAAGGTTTCAAAAGAGATGATTGTAGACGCTGCCTTTGAGATTGCCCGTAAAGAGGGCATGGAAAATATCAATGCAAGGACTGTATCAGAAAAGCTAAACTGTTCTACGCAACCCGTTATGTACCACTTTGCAACGATTGAGGAATTGAAAAAAGCGGTCTATGCAAAAGCAGACTGCTATCACTCGGAATACTTAATGAAAATTAAAGACCCACAGAAGGGTACTATGCTTGGAATTGGATTGAATTATATCCGCTTTGCGATTGAAGAACCGCATTTGTTCCGTTTCCTTTTTCAGTCAAATTTTTTCACTGGAACTACTCTGCTTGAAATGATAGACGCCGAGGAACTTACGCCTGTTATTTCGGCAATGCAAGGAGCAATCGGAGGAAGTATCGAGCAAGTGAAAGAAATTTTTTTGATGGTTTTCCTGTTTGCTCATGGATATGCAAGTATCATAGCCAACAATTCATTGGAGTATGATGAAGAACTCATAAAGTCACATATAGAACGAGCGTACAGAAGTGCGATATTAGCCGTACAGGAGGAAACAAAATGAAAAAACTATATGAGAAAAGCGAGCAGACATTTGCGATTGTTTGGATTGTGATTTATTGCGTTTTGCAATCTTTAGCTAATCCACTAAATGAAAAAATAGGGATTGAATATTCTGCAAGTGCTATTTTTTGTATCGTACAGGCCACTGTCCTTTTTGTTTTTATTCGGAAAAACAATTTACTGAAACGGTACGGACTTTGCAAAACTTCCGTACCTGCCCGACGATTTCTTTACTATGTGCCACTTTTTATCTTAGCCACAGGAAATCTTTGGAACGGTATTGCTGTCAATTATTCGCTATCGGGAACTGTTTGTCGTATTGCCTGTATGCTTTGCGTGGGATTTATCGAGGAAGTGATTTTCAGAGGTTTCCTGTTCAAAGCAATAGCAAAAGACAATCTGAAATCCGCAATTATTATCTCAAGCGTAACCTTTGGTGTGGGGCATTTGGTAAATTTATTCAACGGAAGCGGTATGGACTTAGTAAGTAATTTGTGCCAAATTTGTTTTGCGATTGCGGTAGGTTTTTTGCTTGTAACTATATTTTATCGTGGTGGCAGTCTGCTTCCCTGTATTATTACTCATTCTGCTATTAACACTCTCGGTACTTTTGCAAATGAAGTGGGATTTACGGTGGAAAAGCATATTATTCGTGTTCTTGTTATGACTGTACTAACTGTTGCCTACACTTTAATCCTCACAAAGACGCTCCCGAAAAGGCAGCGGAAAAATGGGAATGACGAGGTGGATTGACTATATGACGAAAATAATTTCTGAGTGGATACGCTGCCCTGTTTGCGGAAATAAAACAAGGTTACAGATACGGGAAGATACAGAACTAAAAAACTTTCCTCTTTATTGCCCGAAATGCAAACAAGAAAGTTTGATTGACGCAAAGGATTTACAGGTAACAGTTATTAAAGGGCTTGAAATGAAAATAGCAAAGAGCGCGGCAAAGAAAAAGAGCAGCAAAATAGAGCTTTAACTGCCTTATCTCTTTACTGCTTCTTGCAGCCTTTTATAACCTCTTGTGGGATTTAGGCACCATTTGGGCACCATTCACCGAAAAAGCACCACCAACACAGGTGATAAAAGAAACGCCGAGAACGCGCAAAAAAGTAGTGTTTATGCGGGCTTCCGGCGTTTTCTAATCCTTTATCCACCTAAAATTATCTTGTGCGAGAGAGAAAAGTTCTACTATTTTTTATTTCCGCTGCAATATCCCGCCTGGAAATCCATGACATTCCTGAGTCTCTGTCCCTGCATGTACCGCTTCAGATTCTCAGTGCAGATATTCACCACCTTATCCAGAGTTTCCGGAAGATGATAAAAGCCTGATATATGGGGCGTTATAAACACATTGGGATAATCCCAAAGCCTGTGGTCTGCAGGAAGAGGCTCCGGCTTTGTCACATCCAAGGCCACGCCGGCCAGACGTCCTTCATCCAGCACCTCACAGAGTTCCTCTGTACAGACTGCATCGCCGCGTCCCCCGTTTAAAAAGAACGCACCCGGTTTCATGAGATGAAACATCTCTTTGTTGAACAGACCTCTTGTCTCTGATGTACTTGGCAAAAAGGAAACCACCACATCCGCATGGGGAAGCAGTTCTCTGCAGTCCTTCATCAGATGGGGCTCATCAATAAACTCCGGACAATTTCCGGGATTCTTCTTAACACCGATCACATAAGCCCCCAGGGCATGTGCCATTTTAGCGAAATGGCGGCCGATATCTCCCATTCCAAAGATAAGCACCGTGGAATCCGCAATGGATGTCACAGTTCCGTGTTCGTCCCAGATGTGCTTGTTCTGGCTGTCACGATAGAGATGCAGTTTCTTCTGCATGGCCAGCAGCATGGCAAACATATGCTCTGATACTGTTTTTCCGTAAGCTCCGTTGGATGTTGTGACAACTGTATTCTTATCCAGAATACCCTCTCCGGCATAGGCATCAGCTCCCGCAGAATTTAGCTGCAGCCACTCCAGTTTTTTGGAAGCCCCTATTTTATCTGCAGGGACATTCCCCAGAATGATATCTGCTTCCTGCACCTGCTCCCTGCTCACCTCTTTGATGGAGGAATACACAAAACGGTTTCCCGGTGCCGCCTCCTCCAAAAGTTCTCTATGTTCTTCTCTCACAGGTATTACTACCAGAATTGTTCTTTCCTTCATGTTGCTACCTCCCGTCTTTTCTGCTGTAACACTTTACTTCCCTCTATTTTAACAGGGCAGAGGATTTTCGTCAATCAGATGGAGTGTGGTATTGCCGATTCTATGGTTTTCCACAGAGTGTACCTTGACCCGTACGCCCAAAAATTCGCACTCGAACCGCTCACCGTTCTTCGGTACCCTTCCGATAATGCTGCAGATAAATCCGTTGAAGGTGTCGTAAGTATCCGTAGGAAGGTGGATCCCTAAGGCTTCGGCAACGTCATCCAAGGGTGCGCAGCCCTGTATCTTCCACTCTTTCTCACCGATTTTCTCAATTTCCTTCGGCCGCAGTGGCTCCTCCGCTTCATAAAGCTCTCCCACAAGGGCTTCCATCAGGTCGTGGAGCGTAGCAATCCCTGAAACACCGCCGTATTCATCAACCAGTACAGCAAAATATGTCCTGTTCTTTTTCATATTGGCAAAGAGCACATCTGCTTTCATTCCATCCGGCACAAACCATGCCTTATCTACAGCCTGCTCCATGACAGCCTCGCGTGACCTGTCCTTCATGCGGAAATAGTCCCTGGTATCCAGGATTCCCACAATATCGTCACAGCTCTCACCGCACACGGGATAAAAAGAATGACGGCTGCGGCATATTGTGTCCTCCCATTCCTGCATATCATCCTCCAGATACAACGCATCCACATCAATTCGGTGGGTACAAATCTGCTCCGCATCCATATCGTCAAAATCAAAAATATTCTGGATCATCTCATTTTCCTGGGCATCAATGGTTCCTTGGGCGTTTCCTTCCATGAGAAGCATGCGGATCTCCTCCTCGGAAACCTTCTCCTCCTCTTCCTCCGGATTGATCCCCATAAGTTTCAAGATCAGGTTTGTGGAGACTGTCAGCAGAAATACCAGGGGTGCAAATGCTCTGGACACTGTATAGAGCATACCCGACATGGACAGCGCCATGGAATCGGCCTTTTTCATGGCAATCCTTTTTGGTACCAGCTCACCAAATACCAGATTGAAATAAGCCAGTATCAGTGTGATCAGAAATACCGCTATGGATTTCAGCACTGATTCCGGAATGGACACCCCTGCTGCTATCAGCTTACCTACTAACGGCCCGGCAAAATTTTCCGCAGCAAACGCACTTCCCAGCAGTCCTGCCAGTGTAATGGCAACCTGAATGGTGGCCAAAAACCTGGCGGGCTGTTCTGTCAGGGCGGACAGCTTCACAGCCCTTTTATCGCCATCTGTTGTCAGCTTGCGCAGCCGTGTCTCATTCATGGAGATCACCGCGATCTCCGCACTGGCAAATGTAGCATTCAAAAAAATCAAAATAACCTGTAAAAGTATTGCTCCTATCATAACTCATATACCTCCTAAAATCGTACTATGGAATTTTCCCTCATAAATTCGGGGTTTAAAAAAACACAAAAAGGCACAGCCTGTATCCGGATTCCTCCGTATACAGACCACGCCTTACCTATCCATAATACGACATGGGGCAGCTAATCTGCTATATGCACTATCACTATCGTCGCTATCCTCCATGTGCGCGATCACATCCTTTCACCTTATTGTGTATTAAGATACCACCAAAATGAGCGCCTGTCAATGCTGTTATTTTTTTAACATTATGTGGCTGCTTACTATTCAGCCTTTCGGCTTTATAACAACAAAAATATGCACACAGACTGCAAAAGTCCTATGTCAAACCGCCTTCGGCAGTCCTTCTACTCTAAGAATTCTCTAATCTTCCCCCTGATCCTCTGCAGGGCATTGTCAATGGATTTGGGGCTTTTCTCCATGGCCTCCGCGATCTGGGTATACGTCATTCCCTCCAGATAAGAGTCCAGCACCTGGGTTTCAAAGGAACTCAGATGCTGCCTGATCTTCTCCTGCATGACATTCACATTTTCCCGGTCTATGACAATAGCCTCAGGGTCCTGCTGCTCAAAAGCCAGGCTGTCCAGAATAGGACTCTCCTCCTCACTCAGAGATATATAGGAGTTCAACGGCTTGTTTTTAAGCCTTCCGGACATCTCTATGGCTTTATAAAGCTGACGCTCCACACACAGATTGGCAAAGGTGGAAAAGACAGCACTTTTCCCCGGCTGATAATCTCTCAAAGCCTTGAACAGGCCGATCATGCCCTCCTGGATCAAATCTTCCCGTTCTCCGCCCACGATAAACATGGCATGCGCTTTCTTCAGCACCATCCCCTTGTACTTTTCCATGAGATAGTCCTCCAGCTCCTGCTCACCGTCTCTCAGCCGCTCTATTAATTCTTCGTCCGTAAATTGTTCGTAATTTTCCATATCTTATCCCAAAAGCCGCTGTCTCACAATTTCATAGGCCAATACTCCCGCAGCAACGGAAGCATTTAAGGAATCAATATCCCCTTTCATAGGAATGGATGCCACAAAGTCACACTTCTCTTTTACCACCCGGGATACGCCTTCCCCTTCATTTCCGATCACAAGACCCATGGGTCCCTTCAGATCAAGCTGATACATGCTGGTACCGCCCATATCTGCGCAGACAAACCACAGCCCCTCTTTTTTCAGTTCCTCTATGGTCCTGGCAATATTTGTCACTCTGGCCACAGGTGTATAGTTCAGGGCGCCGGCAGAAGTGCGGGCCACTGTGGCTGTAAGGCCCACTGCCCTGTTCTTCGGTATGATAACCCCGTGGGCACCTGCCAGATTGGCAGTACGGATGATCGCTCCCAGGTTGTGAGGGTCCTCAATGTTGTCAAGGATCACTACAAAGGGAGCCTCTCCCTTCTCTCTTGCCTTATTCAGAATGTCTTCCACCTCAGCATAGTCATAAGCTGCCGTCACGGCAATGACACCCTGGTGTTTTCCTGCCTCAGACATCTGGTCCAAACGTTCCTTTTTTACAAACCGAACCATAGTATCGTGTTTTTTCGCTTCTCTCAAAATGGTACGGACCGGACCGTCTTCACATCTCTCCAGCACGAACAACTTGTCCACCACGCGGCCTGACCGGAATGCCTCCAGCACCGCATTGCGGCCTTCTACTTTACTCTCCTGGAATTTCTCTTCCATCTGTTTCTCCTTCTTCCAAACCTATTTTTATCAGCTCCAGCATACGTTCCCACTGTTCCGTGAGATACAGGTATCCCATGAGCGCCTCAAAACCGGTTGCTCTTCTGTAGTCTGACATGCTGGCATTTTTCGCCATAGTATAAGATTTCGCGTTTCTGCCCCGCTTGTACACGGCTGCCTCCTCCTCTGTCAGGTGGGGTTTCAGCTTCTCTATCATGGATGACTGGGCAGATGCCTTTACAAGCCTGCTGGCGCGGTTATGCAGCTTATTTACCTGCGTATTGCCCTTTTCCACCAGAATGGTACGGATGATTAGCTCGTAGATGGCATCTCCCATATAAGCCAAAGTCAGAGGAGAATACGTACGGATATCCGTATCCTCCAGGCCAAACATATCTTTTAACTTTTTTAAGCTCTCTTCCATTGTACACCTTCTCTTGTGTCTTTTAAAATGATGCCCATGGAGGCCAGTTGGTCACGGATCTCGTCTGCACGCGCAAAATCCTTTGCCTTTCTGGCAGCCTGGCGCTCTTCGATCAGGCTTTCTATCACAGAGTCCAGGACCTCTTCCTTTTTATTCACCATCAGCCCAAGCACATCACACAGGCCTGTGATCTTATCAAAGAGCAGTTCCGCAAATGCTTTGGTGCTGCTGCCGTCCACCTGAGTATTGGCGAATTTTACAAGCTCAAAAACGGCTGCGATGGCATCTGCCGTATTGAAATCATCCTCCATGGACTCCTCATACTTCTTCACAAGCCCTTCGATCTCCGGAAGCATTGCTTTCTCTGACTGGGAAAGCTCCTCACCCTGGGCACTTTCAAGGAGATGTTTTAGCTGGTCCACACAGGTCACAATACGGTCCAGTGCATTCTTGGATGCCTCCATCAGCTCTGCACTGAAGTTGAGGGGACTTCTGTAATGGGCGTTCAGCATGAAAAAGCGCAGAACCTGCAGGTCATATTTCTCGCCGATCTCACGGACAGTAAAGAAATTCCCCAGAGATTTTGACATTTTTCTATTATCAATATTCAGGAACGCATTGTGCATCCAGTATTTTGCAAAAATTTTTCCATTGCAGCACTCAGACTGGGCGATCTCATTCTCATGATGGGGAAATACCAGGTCCTCGCCGCCTGCATGAATGTCAATCTCCTCACCCAGGTATTTTTTTGACATGACAGAGCACTCAATATGCCAGCCCGGCCTTCCTTCGCTCCAGGGTGATACCCAGTAAGGCTCCCCTTCCTTTTTCGGCTTCCACAGAACAAAATCCAGAGGATCTTCCTTCTGGTCCTCTCCTGATACCTGGATGGAACGAAATCCTGACTGCAGGTCATCCAGATTCTTGTGGGACAGCTTACCGTACTCCTTGAAATTCTTAACTCTGAAATATACCGTACCATTCACCGCATAGGCAAAACCCTTGTCAATGAGAGTCTGGATCATTTGGATCATACCATCAATTTCCTGGGTTGCCAGGGGATGTGTGGTGGCGGGCTTTACATTCATATCAGCCATATCTTTTTTACATTCCTTGATATAGCGCTCAGAAATCTCCTCTGCGGGAACCCCTTCCTCGATGGCTTTTGCAATGATCTTATCATCCACATCTGTGAAATTGGATACGTAATTTACCTCATATCCTTTATACTCCATATATCTTCTGACAGTGTCAAATACGATCATAGGCCTTGCATTTCCTATATGGATAAAATTGTATACGGTTGGCCCGCACACATACATTTTTACTTTTCCTTCCTCTAAGGGAATAAAATCTTCTTTCCTCTTTGTCAGTGTATTGTAAATCTTCATGTCTCTACTCCTTTTCTTCTATCAATTCCTGAAATGCGTATTCCAGCTTCTGCAGCTTTGATTTCAGATTTTCATTCTCACTCTGTAGTTTCCTGATATCCTCCAAAACCGGGTCCGGAAGATGGATCTGGTCCATATCACTTCTTGGCACCTTCTGATTCTCCCGCTTCACAATACGCCCGGGTACGCCAACCACAGTACAGTTGGGCGGTATCTCCTCCAGCACCACGCTTCCCGCACCGATTTTTGAATTCTCTCCTATGGTAAAGGAACCGAGTATTTTTGCACCGGCACTTACCATCACATTGTCCTTCAGGGTAGGGTGGCGCTTGCCGGTCTCTTTGCCTGTGCCGCCCAAAGTCACTCCCTGGTAAAGAGTCACATTATTGCCTATGACTGTAGTCTCTCCAATGATAACACCGGTACCATGGTCAATAAACAGTCCCTTTCCTATTTTTGCCCCAGGATGGATTTCAATACCTGTTTTTCTGGCTGCCCTCTGGGAAATCCATCTGGCAAGGAAATAATGGCCGTTTTCATAGAGCCTGTGAGCCCTTCTATATTGGATCATGACACGGAAGCTGGGATACAGAAGGACTTCCAGCGGCGTCTTGATCGCCGGGTCTCTTTCCTGGATAACCTGAAATTCTTCTCTTATATGTTTAACAAATCCCATGGTCTGTTTCCTTTCTATAATAAAAAACGTCTCTATATGGCTGTTCCTGCCATATAGAGACGAAGATATCACTCCGCGGTTCCACTCTACTTGAGGACGATCTGTCCCCCGCTCATACCTTTAACGCAGGTCTGCGGACCTTCCTGTCAGACAGGCAGGTCAGCTCCCGGACGCACTTTCACCTTTTCCTTTTCGGACAGCTCTCAGCCGGTGACTGTCCTTCTCTGTAAAAATTCCCAGGCTACTCTTTCCATTCACAGCTTTTTCCATATCTGTCTTTAGTTTATGCATAAATGGCCTGTTTGTCAATGGATTTTTCACCTGCTGATGCAAAAACCGTCTTTATCCGACTTTTTCACCCGGTACATGGCCGTATCCGCTGCCCGGTAAAGCTGTGGGAATGTGGCCCCGTCCCTGGGGCTTATGGCAACACCAATGCTGGCGGATACCGGTTTTCCCACACCCTCCACCTGAATGTTTCTTATCTCCTCTAATATCATATCAGCTTTCTTTTTCGCCAGTTCTGAATCCACCTTACCCTGCAGGAACACTGCAAATTCATCTCCGCCCATGCGCACCACCAGGTCATCCGAGCGAAAAGTTTTGTTTAAAACCTCACCGACTTTTCTCAGGACAATATCTCCGACCTCATGTCCCCATTTATCATTGATGCTTTTAAAATCATCAAGGTCGATCATAAAAAGCACACCTGCCGTATTTTCTTTTAAGCTCTGGGATATCTTCCCTACCGCGGACTTATTATAAGTGTTGGTCAGCACGTCCCTCTCGCTGATTTCTACCAATCTCTGTTCTCTTTGCTTGATATCCGTTATATCCTGAAGCTTGCCCACCACCACGCTGTCTTTGGCTTTTCCGTTAAAGATAGCCTTAAGATGGCAGGAATACCAATAATACCGGCCTTCTTTTCCCTTTACCCTGAGCTGTATGCTTCTGGTATCCAGAGAATGGGGCATTTCTTTTAAAGTGTTGTACACCATCTCCCTGTCGTCAGGATGTATGAGTCCCTTATCGATCGTATGGGAAAATTTTTCAAAACGAAGAGTATCCAGTCCCAGCATACTCCTGGCATTATTGGTGAACTCCAATACATCCTGCCCGCAGAAATACTCGAACAGTGCAGTGTCGGAGAACTGGGCAAGAGCCGCAAAGCGCTTCTGTTCCAGCACACGCTCTCTCTGCTGTCTTCTGAGCACCGCAAAGCCTGCACAGACCGCAGCCATGGTGAGAATTATGAGAAGCATTCCCGTAAGAAGTACGTTTCGGTAGACTGCGCGGGAGCTGACCAACACATCCTCCTCGCTGACAAAATTGACAATGTACCAGCCATTGTAATCCATTTTTTCCACAGACACATAAAAATGCAGCCCGTCCAGCAAAATCTTGTCTGCAATTTCCGTATTTTTGCTGTTTTCCAGCATATCTCTGACTGTTTTTTCATCTTCGGAGGAAATCCCTCTTTCCTCCAGGATTCCAAAGAGACTGCTGTCCGTGGTAAAATCAGGAATCCTGGAATAGGCGATCTCGCCGTCTCTTGTTGCTATGAATGTTCTGACTTTCTTATACATTTTGCTTTCCTGCGTCACGGAAGTAAGGATGGTAGCCGGGATTTCCGTCTGCAGTATCCCGGTGACCCGCCCACCCTGTGACACGGGAATTCCCACCGCAAAGCAATATTTCCCCTTCTCATCCACACAAAAATGGTCGGATACGGTGGAACCCTTTTGAAGGAGCTGCTGATAGACCTTCTGTTCCGTAAACCAGCATTCTCCCTTTTCCAGTTCCTTTCTGATCTCATCCATATCCAGATATTCCAGATGGTATCCCTTATTCTTATCTCCGATACGGTTCAGAAAAGGGGCAAACCATTCCTCTTCAGCTGACAGGCCGTTGGTATCCATCACTGCCGCTATGGCACTCATCGTATTTAAAATATCCGATATTTTCCCGTTGAGCTGCCTTTTCTGATTCTTCGTGTAGGCGGAGAGATTATTTCCGATCAGCGTATCATACTCCTCATTGAGCTTTTTCTGCTGTACGGCAAAAATTGAGGAGACCAGAATAATAAATATGAGACAGCAGGTTCCAAGCACTCCCAGCAGTTTTCCGGTCTTTTCGGGATGTTCCTTCATAGCCATCAGCCCTTTACATTTTCTCTTGCCATCAGCAGATTGGTAAATGCATCTGCAGGCATAGGTCTTGCATAGTAATAACCCTGTCCGTATTCGCACCCCACAGAGCGCAGAAAGTCTCCCTGCTCTTTTGTCTCGATCCCTTCAGCAATGGTATGCATGCCGAGTTTTTTCGCCATACGCACCAGGGATGCCAGAATCTCAGGTCCTCTTCCTGAAATACCCTGGTTCTCCAGGAATTTCATATCCATTTTCAGGATATCCACAGGTACATCCTTCAACATATTCAGAGAAGAATATCCGCTGCCAAAGTCATCCATCAACACCTGGAATCCATAATTCTGCAGCTCTTTCATGGCAGCCAAAAGCTGCTGTGGATTGTCCGTATAAGCACTTTCCGTAATTTCCAGCCGCATCATTCCCGGTTCCAGCCGGTACCTCTCTGTCAAATCTATAATGCTTCTACAGAGATTGGGATCATTAAATTCCAGCCTGGAAACATTTACGGACACAGGGACACAGTTCAGTCCCCGGCGCCCCAGTTCCATAATGTTCCTACAGACTTCCTCTCTGATATAGGCGTCCAGTTTAATAATGAACCCATTATGTTCAAAAAACGGGATAAAGAATCCCGGTGACACCATTCCCTTTTCCGGATGGTTCCACCTCACCAGGGCCTCCGCACTCACCACTTCCCCTGTTTTCAGATCCACAACAGGCTGATAATAAACCTCAAACTGCCTTTGGAGAAGTGCCTCCTCCATGGAATTGGTGAGCTGCTGCTCACTTAAGACTACCTGATGAAGCTCATCATTGTACACCGCGTAAGAGCGATTTGAATTTCCTTTTACAGTGCGCAGTGCCAGATTGGCTCTGTCGCACATCAGATCCACAGACATGTCTCTGTCCTCTACCGTGTAGACGCCATAATAGAGATTGATCTTCTGTTCTATCTTCACAGACGCAAGGCTCTTGTCCATCTGCTCCCGCACATACTGCAGCTCCTCTGTGCCGGCGGGCAGGCATACAGCAAAATGGTCCGCCTCCAGTCTGCCGTAGGTTCCTTTATCTTTCAGACATTTTTGGAGACCCTCGGCGATGAGGAGCAGTATCCTGTCACCCATAAAATTGCCGTATAACTCATTGATCACCTTAAAACGCTCTATGTCAAACTGCACCATATTGTAGGTGCCATTTGGATTCTGTCTCAGAAAATCCGCTGTCTTTCTACAGAAGGTAGAACGGTTATAAAGGCCGGTGAGAGCATCGTGCTCCAGCAGATACCTAAGCTCCTCATTTTTCTGTTCTATGAGAAGCTCATTCTCCCTGCTCTCCGTCACGTCAATATTTACAATGCGGTACACAGGCACGCCATCCTCCTCCTTGTATTTCAGCGCATTCAGGCTGAACCACCTGAGGATCTGGTCCTTTCTTCTCACCTGATGGACCAGAGAAATCCTGTCACTGCTGTCCTGATTTTCCCTGAGCCGCTTAAGTATATATTCCGTATCGCCTCCAACCCATAAAACAGTCAGATCCTTGGTAAACTTTTCCTGGAATTCCTCCCTGTCATAGCCGAACTGACGGCAGAATCCATCATTAAAATATTCCACCTGTACCTTATCTGTCACTTTCCAGACACCGATGCCGCCCGGAACAGAATCAATCAGGGAATTCAATTCATTTCTCGTCTCAAAAAGAGCATTCTCCAGCCTTTTTCGCTCCAGAATATGCTTGACCACTATGTTTTCCACACGTTTTTTTACCACCATGGCCCGGTATGGCTTGTTGATAAAATCATCCGCCCCAAGTATGAGGGCACGCTCCTCAGACTTTTCTTTCTCTGAGGTAGCCATAATCACCGGAATGCCTGAAAGGCTTTCCTCTTCTTTCATGGCTTTCAGGACTTCAAATCCATCCATGCGCGGCATGACAATGTCCAACAGGACAACATCCACCGGCTGGCTGCGCAGGATTTCCATGGCTTCCACTCCGTCTGCAGCCTGGAGAATGCTGTACTCATCATCAAAGATGTTCTCCAGGAGTGCTCTGTTCAATTCTACGTCATCTGCAATCAGCATGGTTTTTTCTCTCTGCATCTATTTATAACCCTTCCTCGTTTTTCTCCTGTCTGTTCCCATATACTACGGACGCTCTGCAGAATTTTTCTATCATGTCCTGCATCTTTTTCACGTCCACGGGCTTTGCCAGAAAACCGTTCATACCGGCCTTTTCAGCGGCCTCCACATCCTCCTGAAACGTATTGGCAGTCATGGCCACGATGGGCACTGAGAGAGAATCCTCCCGTCCCATATGACGAATTGCCCGCGCAGCCTTCAGACCATCCATAACCGGCATTTTTAAGTCCATCAGTATCATTCCATAGGTCTCCGGCCTGCTGTCTGCAAAACACTGGACGGCCTGTTTTCCATCTGCTGCCAGGTCTGTCCGGATTCCCCACATTTTCAAAATTTCTGCTGTTATCTCCGCATTGATCTCATTGTCCTCTGCCAAAAGGACTCTTAAATCCTCCCATCTGCACTCACACCCGGAAGTATCCTCTCTGCAGAGCGTTCCCCTTCTCAAAGGCAGCGTAAAGGAAAACGCAGCGCCTTTGCCCGGACAGCTTTCCACGCTCAGAGTGCCGCCCATAAGTTCTGTCAGGCTTCTGCTGATGGACAGGCCCAGGCCGGTTCCCATCTGGCGGCTCTCTGTTTCTTCTACCTGTTCAAAAGCTTTAAAGATCCTCTCCTGATCCTCCCGGGCAATCCCGATCCCTGTATCTTTTACCAGAAACCGTACCGGCAGAATCCCCTTCTCTTCCGGCTGCACCACTGCTTCCAGAAGAATGCTCCCGCCCTCAGGCGTAAACTTCACAGCATTTGACAGAAGATTCAAAAGGATCTGCTTAATATGCATGCTGTCACCTTCAAAAGCATCCTCCTCGTTCTCCGCGCGGAGGGTAAAATGAATATTTTTTTCCTTTGTCTGCAAAAGAAGGATATCCGTAATCTCCCTCATCATCACGCCCAGGGAGAAGGGGTCCTCTGTTATCTTCATCTTGCCGTTTTCTATCTTTGACATATCCAGAATATCGTTGATCAGCGCCAGCAGATAACCGGCAGACACTCTGATCTGTTCCAGTCTGGTCCTGCAGCTGTCAAAGCCCTCCTCTGATCTGAGGCACAGCTCCGTAAGGCCGATGACTGCATTCATAGGCGTTCGGATTTCGTGGCTCATCCTGGAGAGGAAGTCAGATTTTGCCCTGTTTGCCCGGTCCGCGGCTCTCAGCGCTTCTTCGAGCACCTGGCGGCTCTCCTCCTCCTTCTTCATCACATCATGCACGTCTCTGGATGTCATCAGGTACATATCCCTCTGCCCTTCAAAGCAGCAGATGCGCAGCTCCTTATACCTTCCCTTATCGGAGAGATAGATAAACTGTACCAGATCCGTATCTTTCCGAAGGCACTGTTCCAGATTTTCAAGACTTATCTTGGAGATCCACGCATCCCGGTCCTGCTCTGCCACATAGTACCCGGCAAACTGTTCCAGGGTTTTGTCATACATTCCCGTAAGGGGAATATCCGGGTATGCCTCCTTATCGGAAAACCTTATGGCATACTGGTTCTTTTTTGCATCTATGATACTCAGATACTCATAATCATGCTCCATGGTAAAATCATAGATAGCCTGAAGACGAATATTGTCCAGCTCCGCATTTTTTTCTTTTGTGATGTCTTCCGTGATTCCTATGTAGGAAATCTGGCCTTCCCCTGTCCCATGCTCTACCGCAGACAAAAAAGATCTGCACCAGATTCCTGTCTTCCGGCTTCTGAATACACAGGCGGCAGTCTTTTCCCCCTCATAGATCTGTCGGAACATTTTCCTATAGTCCTGTGCAAACTCTTCCTCCACATGTTCCTCAATGAAGCTTTCCGGCATATGAGCATACTCTTTTCTGCATCTGAAATACCGACATGTGCGCTCAGAATTTATCAGTATCCTCTTCTCCGGATAGTAATAGAAATCATAGAAGGCTGTATTCTCCAGGGAAAACCGCAGAAGCTCCCGGCTGGCCTCCACCTGCCTTTTAAGGTTCACATTCCGCAGTTCTGTCTCCTTCCGCTTGTGGATGTCAATAAACACACTTTGAAAGACCAGGTCCCCGTCTATATCATAGAGCAGCTCCGCATTGCCAACGATCCAGCATTTATCTCCGTTCTTTTTGAGCAGTCTGTATTCATACCCTTTCCGGTCCCCGGCTTTTTTGAGGGAAGAAAATTCCTCTATCACCCGTTCCCTGTCCTCTTCTGCCACCAGTGCCGGCAGATTCCAGATCTTTTTTGCCTGAAACTCCTCCGGGTCATATCCGAAAATGCGCATGGCCTCATTATTGGCCATCTTAAATTCCACGCTCATGTCATCCTTGGCTTTATACTGGACGATACCGCACAGTACAGACTGCAAAAGCCTGTCATACCATTCCTTCTGCCTTTCGATCTCCTGTCTGTGCTCCACTTCATCTGTGATGTCCCGGATGGTGCTGATGCAGATTTCCCTTCCGGAATCAGAGACAGCCTTTCTGCCCATATCATTGACCCAAAGGTAACTTCCGTCCCTGCGCCGCATGCGGTACTGTACTTCGTATTCCTCTCCTTTGGCAAGGGCTGCCTCCACAACGGCATCTATATTCGGAGCATCCTGGGGGTGCATACAGTTCATCACTTTGCCGTCTATATCCCTCACGTATTCATCATAAGAGGCATATCCCAGGTAATTGAGTAGCTGGTCATTGATAAAATACAGAGGAAAGCCTTCCTCTATATATCCGCCCATCATCCCTCCCGGTATACTTCGCTTGATCAGATCCATGGAACGGCCGGAAATCTGCTTTTCCATCTCTTTTCTGGACTCCCTGCCGTTGGAATCCGGAAAATAAGAACCCTCTTCCTGATCTGCCGCCGCTACCGACGCATGGATAGAGACTATCTTCCATCCCTCTTCTTCCCTTATGCAAAAGGCTGTGACACGAAGATATATGGAGATTTCCTCCTCCGGCTCCCTGCGTCCTACCTGCATCTGGATCAGAACAGAAGTACACTCACCCAGGTCTCTGCTCTCTATGTATTCATAATTTATATAATAGGGCACGGGGTCCATTTCCATCTCTTCCCTGAGTGCCCTCATGGCTTCCGTCTTGTCTCTTGCAAATTCCTGTTCACCGGTTCCTATCCACTGGATCTCACGGTGCAGATAGACCTCCGTCTTCTCCACACTGCGTTCTACCAGATAGGCATTAAAAAATGCTTTTACCAAACTTTCCGCGAAAGGGTTCTTCATGTATACCTCCCCTGCATCTTCCTGCAGTTCTGATTATCTTTCATTATAGCTCACTGCGCGCCTGCAAACAAGATTTTTCAAGACAAAAGCGGGCGCAAAATCTTAAGATTCTGCACCCGCTGCTTACAAGAGGCTGATTTCTATCTATTTTATCTTAATTTTCAAGGAAGGCTGTTCAAATCATACGTTATCAGCAGATGCCCTGGGCAAGCATTGCTTCTGCAACTTTTTCAAATCCGGCTGCATTGGCGCCAACTACATAGTTGCCCTCACTGCCGTATTTTTTAGCTGCGTCCACCATATTGTGGCAGATGTTGACCATGATACCCTGTAATTTAGCGTCTACTTCTTCAAAGCTCCAGCTAAGACGTTCACTGTTCTGGGACATCTCCAGTGCTGAAGTTGCAACGCCGCCTGCGTTAGCAGCTTTACCCGGTGCAAAGATAACGCCGTTCTCCTGCAGATACTCGGTAGCTTCCAGTGTGGTAGGCATATTGGCACCTTCACATACCGCAATGCATCCATTGGCTGCTAACTGTTTTGCGTCTTCAAGCTGCAGCTCGTTCTGTGTTGCACATGGAAGGGCAATATCCACTTTCACGCTCCATACACCTTTGCCTTCATGATACTCTGCATTTGGTCTGTATTTCTTATACTCTGTCAGACGGGCGCGTTTTACTTCTTTGATCTCTTTTAAGGCTGCCAGGTCGATTCCTTCCGGATCATAGATCCAGCCTGCAGAGTCAGAGCAGGTCACCGGCTTAGCGCCTAACTGATATGCCTTCTCAATGGCATAAATGGCAACATTTCCCGCACCGGATACTGCAGCGGTCTTGCCGGCAAGCTCTTTGCCGTTTAACTTCAGCAGTTCCTCTGTCAGGTATAAAAGTCCATATCCTGTAGCCTGTGTTCTCACCAGAGAACCACCATATGTCAGGCCTTTTCCTGTGAGAACTCCCTCGTAAGCGTCGCGGATCCTCTTATACTGGCCGAACATAAATCCGATCTCTCTTGCGCCTACACCGATATCACCGGCAGGTACGTCAGTGTCTGCACCGATGTGTCTGTACAGCTCTGTCATAAAGCTCTGGCAGAAAGCCATAACTTCTCTGTCTGATTTTCCTTTGGGGTCAAAGTCAGAACCGCCTTTGCCGCCGCCGATGGGAAGTCCTGTAAGAGAGTTTTTGAAAATCTGCTCAAATCCCAGGAACTTGATGATTCCAAGGTATACGGACGGATGGAAGCGAAGACCTCCCTTGTACGGTCCGATAGCGCTGTTGAACTGTACGCGGTAACCTTTGTTCACCTGCACATTGCCTTTGTCATCTACCCATGGTACGCGGAACATGATAATGCGTTCCGGCTCTACCAGACGCTCCAGCAGTGCTTCTTTGCGGTATTTTTCCTCATTTGCTTCAACAACCGGTTTCAGGGACTCCAGGACCTCTCTGACAGCCTGATGAAATTCCGGTTCACCTGGATTTTTCTTAACTACTGATTCAATTACCTCATCTACGTATGACATGACGATCCTCCTATAGTGATATGTGTAAAACTTATGTAGGTTATTATAAAACCTGTTGCCAGATTTTGCAAGTTCTATTTTTCATTCTTGCAGATTTTTTCATAAATTTTACTTTTTTGAGATTTTTTCCAGGAAAAGTGAATCTTTATTTTGTGAAAGTGTCATATACTTCTTTGGTTTAAAGTGTTTTATTTGTAGTGTATTGACAATGGCCAGTCTCTGTCAGATCCTGGTCGTCCATTCAGAGCAGTCCCACACCTTGGAAACCAGGCCGTCATAGAACTCCGGTTCGTGGCATACCATGAGGATCGTACCTTTATATTCCTGCAGGGCACGCTTTAATTCCGCCTTGGCATCCACGTCCAGATGGTTGGTGGGCTCATCCAGGAGCAGCAGGTTGGTCTGCCGGTTCAGGATCTTGCAGAGGCGGACCTTTGCCTGCTCTCCGCCGCTCAAAACACGCACCAGACTCTCAATATGTTTGGTCGTCAGTCCGCATTTTGCCAGAGCTGCCCTCACTTCATACTGGGTGTAGGCAGGAAACTCCTCCCATATCTCCTCAATACAGGTGCGTTTGTTGCCCTGAGGCATTTCCTGTTCAAAATATCCGATCTCCAGATAATCTCCCAGATGTACTTTGCCCGACAGCGCGGGGATCAATCCTAAAATGCTCTTCAGCAGAGTGGTCTTGCCGATGCCGTTGGCACCTACAAGGGCTATCTTTTCCCCTCTCTCCACCGTAAGGGTCAGGGGCTTTGAAAGGGGTTCCTCATAGCCTATGACCAGTTCCTTTGTCTCCACCACAAAGCGGCTGGGGGTTCTGGCTGTCAGAAAGTGGAATTCCGGCTTTGGCTTTTCCCTGGCCAGCTCAATGACATCCATCTTGTCCAGCTTCTTCTGTCTGGACATGGCCATATTCCTGGTAGCCACACGGGCTTTATTGCGCGCGACAAAGTCCTTCAGCTCACTGATCTCCTGCTGCTGCCTCTGGTATGCCGCCTCAAGCTGGGCTTTCTTTACTGCATAGACTTCCTGGAAATGGTCATAGTCCCCCACATACCGGTTCAACTGCTGGTTATCCATATGATAGATCAGATTCACCACCTGGTTCAGAAATGGTATGTCATGGGAGATCAGTATGAAGGCATTTTCATAATCCTGCAGATACCGTTTCAGCCATTCTATATGCACCTCATCCAGATAGTTGGTGGGCTCATCCAACAGAAGGATGTCCGGTTTTTCCAGGAGCAGCCTTCCTAAGAGCACCTTGGTCCTCTGGCCGCCGCTCAGATCCGTCACATCCTTGTCAAGGCCGATATCGGAAAGTCCCAGTGCCCTGCCCACTTCCTCCACTTTAGAATCTATAATGTAGAAATCATGCATGGTGAGCATGTCCTGAATGGTGCCCAGTTCCTCCATCATCCGTTCCAGCTCCTCCTCTGATGCCTCTCCCATGCGGTCGCAGATGGAATTCATGTTCTCCTCCATCTCAAAAAGCCAGGCAAATGCGGACTTCAGCACATCACGGATGGTCATTCCCTTTACCAGTGCGGTGTGCTGATCCAGATATCCCACACGGACATTTTTTGCCCACTCGATCTTTCCCTCATCCGGCATCAGTTTATTGGTGATAATATTCATGAAAGTGGATTTTCCCTCGCCGTTGGCACCCACAAGACCGATATGCTCGCCCTTTAAAAGGCGGAAAGATACATCCTGAAAAATAGCCCTGTCACCGAAGCCGTGGGACAAATGTTCTACGTTTAATATACTCATTGTTTCCTGATCCTCTCCTGTTGTTTATTACTGTCTCTGGCAGCACCCGCCGCAGCCTCCGCCTGTGCGGTCATCCACCATAAGATCCCTGGCATCTGTAAGCGCGCAGACAGCCTGAGCGGAAATCCCCTCACCTGTGCCGGTAAAGCCAAGCCCTTCCTCTGTGGTTGCTTTGATATTGACCTGGTTTTCCTCCAAATGCAGGACCTCTGCTACATTTTTTACCATATGCTCAATGTGGGGCATCATTTTGGGTTTCTGCGCAATAATGGTGGCGTCAATATTGTTGACGACATACATATTTTCTTCCAGAAGGGTGCCCACATGCGCAAGCAGCTTCATACTGGAAATCCCCTTATATTCCGGATCTGTGTCCGGGAAATGTCTTCCGATATCGCCAAGCGCTGCTGCCCCCAAAAGCGCATCCATAATGGCATGCAGAAGCACATCCGCGTCGGAATGTCCCAGAAGGCCTTTCTCCCAGGGGATATTCACTCCCCCCAGTATCAGATCCCTTCCCTCCACCAGTTTGTGTACATCATACCCCATACCTACACGTATCATGATAGGTCTCCTTTCCTGCCGTGGTTTTATCTATTCTGCGGACTGCCCGCCGGATTCATCCGCGGTTCTCCGCTTTCTCAATCTTCATTTTCGGCCATACGCAAAGTATAACAGATAAGCCCTCCGCATGACAAGGCCGTCCTATGCACATCAATCCGAAACTTTAACAAGCAAAACTGTCATTGACATCTAAAAAGCAGAACACCACGTTCAAATGATGTTCTGCCCTTTTAACATTTCTTTGTCAGTTGTACAAACTTATTGCATTGTTATTTCTGTCACTTCATATCCAGCATCCACAACAGCCTTTTTCAGCGCATCTTCAGATACATCCTCCTCTGCTTCCACATATGCTGCCTTGTCATCCAGGCTTACGTCTGTCTTTTTCACACCCTCCACGGCATTCAGCGCTTTTGTCACTGCTGCCTGGCAGTGGGGGCACATCATTCCTTCAATCTTCATTGTGATCATTTTTATTTCCTCCTTATTTTCCGGCAGTGTTCTGCCTTGTTTTACAGTACCTTCAGTTTCTATCTGTTCCTTTGCCGCAGGCTTCTTCAGTACGTGAAAGAAGCGAAGCCGCAGGGCATTGGTCACAACAAAAAAGCTGCTGAGACTCATGGCTGCCGCGCCGAACATAGGGCTTAGCTTTAAGCCGAACATGAGGTACAGAAGCCCCGCCGCCAGGGGAATTCCACAGGCGTTATAGAAAAATGCCCAGAACAGATTCTGTTTAATATTGCGGATGACCGCTTTGCTCAGGCCTACTGCTGTGACTACATCCAGAAGGTCACTCTTCATCAGCACGATATCCGCACTCTCAATAGCCACATCCGTACCTGCACCAATGGCGATCCCCACATCGGCTCTGGCAAGAGCAGGCGCATCGTTGATGCCGTCGCCTACCATAGCGACAGTTCTTCCGCCCTCCTGCAACTTTGCCACTTCCCGCTCCTTGTCCTGAGGCAGCACCTCAGCAATGACGGTATCTATATCCAACTGCCTTTTGATCGCCTCGGCAGTTCTTCTGTTGTCACCTGTGAGCATGATGACTTCTATGCCCAGCTTCTTCATTTCCCGAATAGCCTGGGCGCTTGTATCCTTCACCACATCGGCTGCGGCTATAATGCCCAGGATTTCCTTCTCATCAAAGAACAGAAGCGGGGTCTTACCCTCCATGGCCAGACGCTCCATATCCTGTCTCTGTTTTTCTGCGGCAATCCCTTTTTCCTCCGCAAACTTCTGACTTCCCGCAAAGTACAGTTTTCCGTTTATTCGGGCCTGCACGCCGCGTCCCGGCACAGCAAGGAAATCCTCTGCTTTGTCAGCTCTTATCCCCTCTACCTTTGCCCTCTCCAGAATTGCCTCTGCCAGAGGATGTTCACTTTTCTCCTCCAGGGAAGCCGCCACTGTGAGCAGTTCTGTTTCCGTCCGCTTTCCCGGAAGGATATCTGTCACCTGCGGTTTTCCCTGGGTGATCGTACCTGTCTTATCAAGCACAACACTCTTTATATTATGTGTGATCTCCAGGGCTTCCCCTGACTTGATGAGGATTCCGTTCTCCGCGCCTTTTCCGGTTCCCACCATGATGGCTACTGGAGTTGCAAGTCCCAGCGCACAGGGACAGGAGATGACCAGCACCGCAATGGCACAGGAGAGCGCAAATTCAAAAGCCGCTCCCGCTATGATCCAGGCCACTGCCGTGATCAGAGCGATCCCCATGACTACCGGCACGAAAATACCTGCTATCTTATCTGCGATCTTGGCAATGGGTGCCTTGCTGGAACTGGCTTCCTCCACCAGGCGGATGATCTGGGAAAAGGTGGTGTCCTCCCCAACTTTTGTTCCCCGGAAACGGATAAATCCCGCCTTATTCATGGTAGCCGCGATCACGGTATCTCCCACTGTCTTCTCCACAGGAATGCTCTCCCCTGTGATGGCGGCCTCATCCACACTGGTGCTTCCCTCGATGATAATACCGTCTGCAGGAATACTGCTTCCCGGTTTTACAACAAAGATATCACCTTCCACAGCCTCCTCCGCTGGAATCTCTATCTGGCGGCCGTCCCGCTCTACCACAGCAGTTTTAGGTGCCATATCCATCAGTTTTCTGATGGCCTCGCTGGTTTTTCCCTTGGAACGTGCCTCCAGATATTTTCCCACATTGATAAATGCCAATATCATCACAGCAGACTCAAAGTACAGATCATGTCTGTACTGGTCCACCAGTGCTATATCCTGTACACCAAGTCCATAGCCTATGCGGTAAATGGCGAAAATGCCGTAAACAAGGGATGCCGCAGAACCAATGGCGATCAGCGTATCCATATTGGGTGCTCCGTGCATCAGGGTAGAAAATCCCTTTGTATAATATGCCCGGTTCACGATCACCACCGGAAGGCAGAGCAGGAACTGAGTCATGGCAAACCCCACCCCGTTCTCCGATCCGCTTAAAAACCCCGGAAGAGGCAGTCCTGCCATATGTCCCATGGACACATACATCAGCGGAATCAGGAACAGAAAAGATAGGATCATCCGGTTCTTCATCTCATGCATATGTTTTTCCACCGGGGACTCTCCCGCCTTTGCCGCCTCTGTACGGGAGGCTTGTGCTTTTAGAACAGCTTTACCGGCTCCTGCCTTTTCCTGCCCGCCTGCGGCTGCAGCGCCGTAGCCTGCCTGTTCCACCGCATTTTCTATCTCCTGTACGGACAGTGCGGACTCATCGAAATCCACCTGCATGCTGTTTGTCAGCAGATTTACGCTGACATCCTTCGTTCCGGGCAGCTTTCTGACACATTTTTCTACCCGGGACGAGCAGGCGGAACAGGTCATGCCTGTCACATCAAATTTCTGCTTCATAATATATTACTCCCTTCTAAGATCAGACGCATTTTATTTCAAAACATCGGATTGGTTCAAGCGGCAGTTCAGCCTTCCATCCTCACCATTACAATATTTTACCCAGCATTGCCACAAGTTCATCCACCTTTTCTTCTCTTTCCTCATCCGTATCCGCATTTCTGATACAATTTTTTAAATGAGCTGTGAGAATCTCCTTATTTGCTTTATTCAAAATGGCTTCCGTTGCCATAAGCTGCTGGGAAATGTCAATACAATACCGGTCTTCCTCCACCATCTTCAAAATCCCGTCAATCTGTCCCCGTGCTGTCTTCAAAAGACGATTGATCTTCCCTCTGTCTGCCTGCATATACAAGACCCCTTTCCAAAATAAAGATCATAACGGTTCCGTACCCTTATGGCTATGGGCAAAAATCCACGCGGAACCACTTTTTATCACTACACCCCTGGGGGGTATTATCTTTGTTAAAAATACAATAACAAAAAATGGAGTAAAAGTCAACACTTTTACTCCATTTTCCTGTCACCATTTATTTCTCACTTTTTCCGCAAATCCAAGCATGCGGCGAATCTCCAGTTTCCTTCCGTCATCCAAGACTGCCGTGCCGTCAAAATAGCCGAACACCTGATGCTGGTCACTGAGAATGATCCCCGCAGAAGTATACGCTTTGCGATCCAGTATTGGTACGAAGGTTAAATCCAGTCTGTCATCCGATGAGGTAAAATACCAGGGTTCCAAATACTTCTCACGCCCTTCCTTCTCCCCGGGAATATGGAATCTGACCTGTTCAAGCTTATGGGCACGACCGTCATAGAAAAGCATGTTTTCAGATGCCGCGGAGGTATCCCCAAACCCGTAACCCAGGTTAAAGCCAAATACCTTTCCATCTATCAGACCGTGCATGGCACTCCAATACCAGGTATTTTTGTACGTCCAGACGCCCCGTCCCCAATCCAGAAGACCGAAGCTGTCCTCAGGTTCAAAATAATGGCGCTGACCTCTGAATTCTACCACTCCTTTTGCACGCATGCCGATGATCTTCTGATTATAGTAAAACGCTTTTTCCTTCTCAAAAGGTGTGGCGATCACCATGCTGTCCCTGGGTTCTTCATCCAGAATGATTTTCATCCGGATGGGATCATGGCCCTCAAAATCTTTCATCCACGCTCTCAATACACGTCTGCCATTTTCAGCCTGAAAGGAGAAGTAACATTTTTTATCCCGGTATTTTGTCTCTCCATGCACGGAATCCGGCGGCAGATTTGTCTTTCCCATGGGGAAAACCGTCATCGGGCTTACTGTCTGCTCTGTCTTATGATCGAAATCCAGAAAGGAGATACTCATAAGCCCCATATAGCTGTTATCATCCACAGTCAATGCCACTCCGAAATGAGGATTATAGATGAGATAATAATCCCACTCCTTAATCCTGAGAGGATTGGCCCGGATCTTTCCCCTGTCATATCTCTTTACCAGTGACAGGGCATATCCTGCCTGTGCCAGATTTCCCCTTTCATCCAGCAGTTCCCCTGGTTCCAACTTTTTCTGCATGTAAAATCCCCCTTTCACACAGACACCGTGTTCTTATCCTAGTGCTACATCTAAAATCATCATCACCACAAATCCAACGGCAAAACCAATGGTCGCAATGTTGGAATGCTCTCCCTCACTGGCCTCCGGTATCAGCTCTTCCACCACCACATACACCATGGCTCCCGCCGCAAAAGACAGCAGATATGGAAGGACCGGAGTGATATAGGAAGCCAGAAGGATTGTCAGAAACGCCCCAATAGGCTCCACGATCCCCGAAAGGGTTCCCATGACAAAAGCCCGCATCCTTGTATTTCCCTCACTTTTCAGCGGAAGGGAGATGATAGCACCCTCAGGGAAATTCTGGATGGCAATACCGATGGAAAGGGCAAATGCGCCCATCATACTGATATCGGAATTCTTCGCCAGCATACCTGCAAACACCACACCGACGGCCATGCCCTCCGGTATATTATGAAGCGTTACAGCCAGGACCAGCATGGTATTTTTCTTCAGACTGCACTTTTTTCCCTCCGGTTCGCTGCCGCCTAAATGCAGATGGGGAATCAGACGGTCCATCAGAAGCAAAAAGAACACTCCAAGTCCAAAACCCACTGCGGCCGGGATAAAGGCCAGTTTTCCCATGTTCTCTGACATATCCATGGATGGGATGAGCAGCGACCACACGGAAGCGGCTATCATAACACCTGACGCAAATCCCAAAAGCATTTTCTGCACCAAAGGCTTGATCTCATTTTTCAGGAAAAACACACAGGCTGCCCCCAGTGTAGTTCCCGCAAAGGGAATTAAAATCCCCAGAAATGTATTCATACTTAATCACCTGCTTTTCTCTGTTTATTTATAAATCTATAACTATTCAGTGCCCTCACTGTCACGAGCAAAATTCCTCGTAAACTGAAAACAATGAACTTTTTTTATGAGGTTAAAAATATTGTAGCATAACCTGAAGCAATTTGCACTAATTTTGTTAAGTTTTCTATTAGTTAAAAGTAACCATAAAATCGCCCCATATACTGCCAGGTATTTTCCGGGGATCGCAGGACAATACTCGTGGTGGGTCCGGAATTTCATTTTGATACAATAAAAAACCCTGCAAAACAGACAGCCCTACGGCTGTACTCTTTTACAGGGTCTATATATAACTGAATTACTGAGATCTCTCTGAATTACTGAGTCAGTATTTTTCCCAGTTTTCTGCAGGCTTCTCTTTCTTCTTCTCCGGGTTCTTCATTGCAGATCACACCGCCGCTTACCAGTTCTGCGCCGTCTTTTCTGCATTTATCCTCCCAGGAACGCATCCATTCACCGTCACCCCAGCCGTAAGAGCCAAAGAGGGCAATTCTTCTGCCTTTCAGTTTCGGCTCACATTCAGCAAACAACGGCTGGAATTCTGTTTCCTCCAGCTCCTCATCTCCCATGGAAGGGCATCCGAATGCCACTGCGTCAAACTCATCCATCTTAGCCGGGCTGAAGGTTTCCGGGGTAAAGGAAGATGCCTCCGCCCCCGCACTTTTGGCGCCTTCCAACACAGACTCAGCCATCATCTCTGTATTTCCTGTTCCGCTCCAATATACCACCGCTATTTTACTCATGATAAAATCCTCCATATTTATAATGATCATCCTCTGTCAGCGGCTTCTCATGCCGCCACTGCCAGTTTCCAGACGGGTTTTCCCTGCTGCCACAACCGAAGGTAAATTTCCCTGCATTTCCGGAATTTCTCAAACAGCTTCATGGTCTCGCATTCGTTGCAGTACACTTTCCAACATCCTGCACATTTACTGTTTTTTCCTGCGTTTTCAATAAATCCTTTTACATCTCCTAAAGGATATCCCAGAAACAGGCCTATTTCGTGAGGGAAGTTCTCACCCTCCTCAAGCCGCATGCGCAGTCGTCTGATCGCCTGGTCAGTGTCAATATCCACATATCCGTATTCTTTTAAAAATTCTGCCGTACCGGGTCTTGCCAGATCCTCTTTCAGCTTCTGCCTTCTGTACACATAAATCAATGCCGTGCCTTCCCGTCTTCTCACTACGGAAAAGGATATCCCCTTTGCCGCAAACTGCTGCGTCAGACTTGTAAGCTGCTCCTCCAGTTCTTCCCAGGACTTGTATGGCATATTAAAAAGATTTGCTGTCTTGATAGATGCCAGTGTGGGTGAACAATGTTCTACCAGATAACGTTCCAGCATAGTTACTCATTCCTTTCCTGCATACTCTTCCAAAACATTGTGCAGGGCAGCCGCACTGCTTGTGTGTACCCTGGCTACCGGGATCTGATTCTTTTTCGCCTCCTGAAGAGCACTCACCACCATTTTATGTGAGACAGTGTTGGTGAACAGGATCATCAAATCCGGGCAGCCCAGCTTTTTTTTCATGGCACCTTTCTCTTTTGCAAAAACCTTGGCCTTACAGCCATGACATTTACAGATATTTTGATACTGACAGACCATTCTTTCATTCCCGCCTACAATGACAATACTCATGGGCAAATTCTCCTTTTTCGAGTTAGCTTTAACTAACTTATGTTTTTTATTATAGCGGATGTATCAAGGTACATCCGCTTATTGGGTTATGTATGTGTGTGTGGAGTGATAAATTGGTTAGCTTTAGCTAACTTATTACATACTATACACAGTTTTTTGGCTTGTGTCAATATATTTTTCAAAAAATATAAGAAGAGAATGTCTGAAGTTACCGTTGGCGGGCTGCTATCCCGGGAGACGTTCCCCCCAAGAGGAGGCTGTGAACAGTAACTGTCAGAAAAATTTATAGCTCAAAACACTCCAAATCTTCCGGAACAAAAAGATTTCCGCTATAGTACGCTTCGCCCTCCTCTGTATAAAGGCGTTTTCTGTGGGCCAAATTTCTGTCCTCTGTATGATACAGTATAAGATTGGGCACCTCCAGCTCCCCGGCTGTCACGCAGGCATCCTTTACCGTGCTGTGATGTTTTTCATAGGGTTTAAATACATCTCTCTGTGAATAGAGACAAAAGGCCTCGTGCATGAGCCAGTCACTGCCTTTTATAAATACTTCATCCTTCTCGTTATAAGGCTCGTCTCCCGCACAGGTCAGCCTGACTCCCTCTTTCGTCTTCAGGGTAAATCCGAACTGTTTCGCTTTTGTTGAAAATATGTCAAAAAAGACCGTCTCACAGCCCAGAATTTCCGCCCGTCCTCCATGTTCCACTGTGACGAAACGGATGCGTTCCCCCAGGTGCCTGGTCACTTTCTTCTGAATGGTCATTTCCGTGATGGTGGTGAGGATTTTTTTCAATTCCTCGTGGCAGTAAATCCGCAGTTCTCCATTATACTTTCCCTGTTCTACTGCAGTGCCTATCATGCGTATCATCCAGACAACACCGAGAAGGTGATCCACATGTTCATGTGTCACAAATATGTCATGTATATCTGTGATGGAAATATCTGCCGCCTTCAGTCTTCCCAGAATTCCGTTTCCCCCTCCTGCATCCACCAGAAAGTGCTGTCCGCCTTCCGTCAGGGCAAAACAGGTATTGTAACATTTTGTCACCGTAGCATGGCCGGTGCCAAGCATAGTAAGTTTCATAAATGGCCTCCCTTTTGTTAAAAACCGTATATCATAAACTATCATAGACATATTTCGGAAAAAAATCAATTTCTTTCTGTGTTTTATCTTCTGTGTTTTATCTCCTGTTCCCTATTTCCTGTCTTTTATGCTGTGTGTCTTGACATTCTGAGTTCTATTGTCTATATTAGCCGTAAATACAGATTGGGGGACTACTGCATGAAGATCAAATTACCTGTTACGCTTTACCAGCGTATTCTCGGCATATTGTCGTTTTTGTTCCTGATGGGACAATTTATATGTCTCATACTTCGGTGGAATCACATGCCTGATGAGATTCCCATCCATTTCGGACTGAATGGCCGGGTGGATGCTTATGGTACCAAGGGGAGCGTACTGTTACTGCCTGTCATAAGTATTCTGATCTATCTCCTGATCCTATTTGTAGAAAAATTCCCTGAACTCTGGAATGTCCCCGGACACGTGACACCTGAGAATATGGGGTGGATCTATGGAAACGTGAAAAGTATGCTGGCCTCCACAAAGTTAGGCGTCTGTTTTATATTCTTTTATATCAATTACTGTACTGTATTTAGCCGTAATCTGGGTGCCTGGTTCATGCCTGTCTCTCTGCTCTATCTTTCTGGCTCCATGGCTTTCTTTCTCTGGAGGGCAGTACACTTTAAATGATCCTGCGCGCTCTGCCGTGCCACATATAAAAGTACACACATAAAAGTGAAAAGCATACTATAAAGGGCACATAAACGCATTTTCATGCATTCATGTGCCCTTTTTACTTATTTCAGTGTGTCAACAGCAGCTCTCTCAATTGTAAGTCCTTCTTTATACCGTTTGATAAATTTATCATATCCGGCTGCATCTGCCGGGTCCGGAGCGATCTCACTGCCTGTTTCCCCTGCAAATACTTTATTTGTCAGATAATCATCCAGCGTTTCGTTCTCCTCTTTGCGGATCATATAGGATGCCAAAAGGGCAATTCCCCAGGCTCCGCCTTCTCCCGCAGTCTCCATCACAGATACAGGCACATTGATCGCCCCTGCCATAATTTTCTGTCCCACGCCTTTTGTCTTGAACAGACCGCCGTGGCCCAGGATCTTGTCCAGCTTCACACCCTCATCCTTTAACAGAATGTCAAGACCTGTCTTCAACGCGCCCAGGGCAGTGAACAGATGTACCCTCATAAAGTTAGCCAGATTGAATCTGCTCTCCGGCATACGGACAAACAGGGGACGTCCCTCCTCAAATCCGGTGATATGCTCTCCTGAGAAATAATTGTATGCCAGCAGTCCGCCGCAGTCATCATCTCCCTCAAGCGCTTTATTGTACAGGGTTCCGAACAGCTTATTCATATCCACTTCCACACCGAACGCCTCTGCGAATTCCTTAAACAGAGATACCCAGGCGTTCAGATCAGAGGTACAGTTGTTGCAGTGCACCATCGCCACAAGGTTGCCGGTGGGAGTGGTCACCATATCGATCTCTTTATATACTTTGGAAAGTTCCTTCTCCAGAACGACCATGGCAAATACGGAGGTTCCGGCAGAAACATTGCCTGTGCGTTTTGCAATGCTGTTCGTGGCTGTCATGCCTGTACCGGCGTCTCCCTCCGGCGGGCATACCGGAATACCTGCCTGCAGGTTTCCGCTCACATCCAGTAGTTTTGCGCCTTCCGCAGTCAGTACACCTGCATCTTCGCCTGCGCTTAACACCTTCGGCAGAATGTCTCCCAGCTTCCAGGAATAATTTTTCTCTGCCACCAGCGCATCGAACTGCTCTATCATACGTGCATGATAGTCCCCTGTGTTCATGTCGATGGGGAACATACCGGAAGCCTCCCCGACTCCCAGCACCTTTTCTCCTGTCAGTTTCCAGTGAATGTATCCGGCCAGAGTTGTCTGGAATCTAATCTCTGATACATGCTCCTCTTTGTTCAGAATAGCCTGATACAGATGGGCAATGCTCCATCTCTGGGGAATATTGAAATCAAACACTTCTGTCAGCTTGTCAGAAGCCTCCTCTGTCATGGTATTTCTCCAGGTGCGGAAAGGTACCAGCAGTTCATCCTTTTCATCGAATACCATGTAGCCGTGCATCATGGCGCTGAATCCCACAGCTCCCAGTTTTGTAATGACAACACCGTATTTTTCCTTTACGTCCTCTGCCATCTTTGCGTAGCTGTCCTGAAGCCCTGCCCAGACATCCTCCAGAGTATAGGTCCAGATATTATTTTCCAGACGGTTTTCCCAGTCATGGCTGCCGGATGCAATGGGGGCATTATCTTCCCCGATGAGCACTGCTTTAATGCGGGTGGAACCAAACTCAATACCCAGCACTGCGTTTCCGCTTTCAATCACATTTTTTACATTTTCCAGATCAAATCCCATAAAATCTTACCTCCGATATTTTTCTCATTTCGTAACTGTTCAGTACCCTTACAGTTACCTGGCTGTTACTTGATTTTCACTATTTCTGTCCGTAATAGGCATTTGCCCCGTGTTTTCTGTAATAGTGCTTGTCCTGCAGTTCCTGGGGTGCCGGCTTTACCTGCGGATTGATCGTCTCACACCGCGCCGCCATCTTTGCAACCTCCTCCAGAACCACTGCATTGTGGACTGCCTCATGGCCGTCTTTGCCCCAGGTAAACGGGCCGTGGTTCTTGCACAGCACTGCCGGAACCGCTTCATAGTCATTATTTTTGAAATATTCCGCAATAAGAAGGCCTGTATTCTGCTCATATGCCCCGTCAATCTCTTCTTTTGTCAGGCATCTGACGCATGGGATTTCTCCATACATATAATCCGCGTGAGTGGTGCCATAGCAGGGGATTCCCCTTCCGGCCTGTGCCCAGCTCGTGGCCCATGAGGAATGTGTATGTACGATACCGCCGATATTTGGAAATGCTTTATAAAGCTCAATATGTGTAGGTGTATCGGAGGATGGGTTGTATTTTCCCTCGATCTTATTTCCTTCCAGATCCATGATGACCATATCATCCGGAGTCAGTTTGTCATAGTCAACACCACTTGGTTTGATGGCAAAATAGCCTGTCTCCTTGTCGATCTGACTTACATTTCCCCAGGTAAAGGTTACCAATCCATACTTTGGCAGCAGCATATTCGCTTCGTACACCACTTTTTTCAATTCTTCCAACATCATTTATCTCCTCGCTTCCGCTTTTATTTTTTTCAGTCTTTTCATAACATCATTGCCGCCCCGCCCGAAATGATCGTGCAGGATTTTATATTCCCGGTACAGTCTGTCATAAGCTGCCGCATTTTCCGAATTTGGCCTGTAGGTCCTCTCCTCTACACGTCCCATGGCTTTGGCCGCTTCAAAGATCGTATCATAGCCGCCCTTTTCCTTTCCTGCCGCCACAGCGCCGAACATGGCTGAACCAAGGGCAGGGGACTGGTCAGAGGCACCGATAAAAATCTCCCGGTTGGCAACATCCGCGTAAATCTGCATCATCATGGCGTTCTTCTTGGAAATGCCGCCGCAGGCGTAAAGCTCCTCCACCGGTACTCCCGCCTCCTCAAAATTATCAATGATGGTGCGCATACCATAGGCTGTGGACTCGATCAAAGCCCTGTAGATCTCCTCCGGCTTTGTGGTCAATGTCAGACCCAGGATCATACCTGTCAAATCTGCGTCTACCAGCACAGAGCGGCTGCCGTTCCACCAATCCAGAGCAATCAGCCCGCTCTCCCCTATTTTCAGACGGGATGCCTTCTCTGTGAGAAGCTCATGGATATTCATGTCTCTGCTGTCCGCCTCCTGATAATATCCCGCGGGCACACAGTTCTTTACAAACCATTCAAACTGGTCCCCCACACAGGGCTGTCCCGCCTCATATCCGTAGAGACCCGGAAGGACACCGTCCTCCACTACGCCGCAGATGCCGGGAACCATTTTCTCCTGACTGCTGCACATAATACCGCAGGTGGAGGTACCCATGATCATCAGCAGCTTATTGGGCTCAGTGATCCCCACTGCCGGCAGGGATACATGGGCATCCACATTCGCCACCCCCACTGCCATGCCTTCTCTAAGACCCAGACGCTTCGCCATCTCTTTTGTCAGTTCACCGGCTTTCATCCCCTGGGGGCAGACCTCAGCTCCCAGCTTCTCCTTAACCACATGCTCCAGGCGCGGATCGAGAGCCTTAAAAAATCCGGGGTCAGGGTATCCTTCCCTCTTATTCCAGAAAGCCTTGTATCCGGCAGCGCAGCCGCTGCGCTTTTCCTGATCAGTCAGCTTAAAGATCACCCAGTCTGCAGCCTCCACAAAACGGTCAGCCTGTTCATAGACTTCCGGGGTCTCTTTCAAGATCTCCATAAGTT
The DNA here is from genome assembly GCF_034355335.1 of Blautia coccoides. Lineage (NCBI taxonomy): Bacteria > Bacillati > Bacillota > Clostridia > Lachnospirales > Lachnospiraceae > Blautia > Blautia producta. Next base: position 2,005,515 of record NZ_CP136422.1, on the reverse strand, counting down.
TTGGTATCATCCACTCAGAGGAAACTTTGCCCCCGTATCTTGAGAGAAATGTCTCTCCCCGCTCCTCTGCCATGCGGGTACAGATATTTGCCTCCTCCTGTGCCGCGTGGTGCTTCCACAGCTTCAGCCATGCATGGGGAACATGTTCCCACTCCTCCTGCAGACAGAGAGGCGTGCCCTCTGCGTCCACCGGCATGACGGTACAGGCTGTAAAATCAATAGACAGGCCAATAATATCCCCGGGATCCACACTGCTTTCCCTCAGAACAGCAGGTATGGTGATATCCAGTACCTCCAGGTAGTCCAGAGGATGTTCCAGTGCCCAGTCCGGGGGCAGCCTGGTTCCGTCCGGCAGGTATTCCTCCATCACTCCGTGGGTGTAAGGTTTTGTGCTCTGGGCGATCACGGTTCCGTCAGACACATCCACAAGGACTGCCCGTCCGGACTGTGTGCCGTAATCCACGCCGATTGCGTATTTTCTATTCATCTGCCTTATTTCTCCTATTTATTCTCCGTATTTCTGCTTTTAGTAGACCCGCGCACGATCAGCTCCGGCTGGATCAGACGCGGAATCCTGCTTTTATCCTCCGGTACTTTACGGATTTTTTCCAAAAGCAGTTCAGCAGCCATTTCACCCAGCTTTTCCTGGGGATGTGCAATGGTTGTCAGTCCCACGGTACCCTCTGCGATGACGGAATTGTCATATCCCGTCACAGAAATATCTTCCGGCACTCTTTTTCCGTTTTTCTGAAGGGAACGGATGACTTCCAGTGCGATCTGGTCGTTGTAGCATACAACGGCATCCATCTCCACCTGCTGCTGAAGCAGAAGTTCTGTCATCTGGGCAGGTTTCATCTTCCGGTCCTCTGTATGGAACCATACCACCATGTCAGGATCATAAGAAAGCCCGCTCTCCTGGAGCGCTTTCACATATCCCTTGTGCCGTTCCTTTCCCTGAAAGTCATCGGCCTTGAATATCCCCAGTATTTTCCTGTGTCCGCAGTCCAGCAGATGTTTTGTGACAAGATAGCCGCCCTTGCAGTCGTCCATTAAGATATGGGGTTTGTCCATCATCTGCGGATATACCCCCTGAATAAATACATAGGGGATCTCATACTGGTCCAGCATTGCATACAAGTTTGTGTGCCTGCAGAAAATCTGGCTCTTGCTCGGTTCAATGATCAGGCCTTCTATATCCTTTGTCAGAATGTCCTCCAGAACACGTTCCTCTATGGTACGGCTGTTGGCTGTGTTTTTCAGGATGATGCTGTATCCGTTGGCTGTCATCACCTTGTCCATGCCCTGTATCAGGCGCGGAAAAATATAGTCGGATATGTAGGTTGTCACAACTGCAATATTCCTTGAATTCTTCATGTGCCCCATGCGTTGGGAGCAGAAGGTTCCGCGGCCGTGCTCCGCTTCGATATACCCTTCATTTATGAGAATTGACAGGGCCTTGCGCACCGTATGGCGGCTGATCTGATAGCGGGCAGACAGTTCATTTTCCGAGGGCAGCTTCTCTCCCGGCTTGATTTCTCCGCTCAAAATGGACTGCTTTAGTTCCTCCATGAGCACATAATATTTTGTCTTTCCGTTTTCGTTTGTCATATGCCCCTCCTTATAGTTGTTATTGTACAACTTGTATGGTTCTCTTCACAAGTTGTTTCCAAACAAAGAAATGAATTTTTAGACACACTTTGGCGTAGATAGAAAAAGAGCCCGGTTTTACCGGACCCCTGCGATATTTTGTTTTTTCAAAAATTCTCAAACATATGCTCCCTGATCTCACTTATGATCTGGTCCATCTCCTCCAGCTCATCTTTTTCAAGCTGGATACCGCACTCCTCGCAGATATCCCGAAGAGCAGCAAATACCCATGGATTTCTGGCTTTGATGCGCAGCATCTTCCCGTTATCCTGCAGATAGTTCACAAAGAAATCAAGCACTACATCTATCTCTGAATCCTCAGGATTCACCATCTTCATGTCCAGAACCATACCCGACGCGTGGTCCAGTGTCACAAACAGAAGGGGACTGATGGGACGTTCGTATTCTTCAACTTCAATACTGGCGTGGACGTATGCGAAATCAACGGAAATCTCTGTCCCTACCTTCGGCCTTTTTTTCAGACGTCTTTTCAGGATCTCATCCTGCAGTACAATGATTGGATATTCCCGCTCCACCATAGGAATGGACTCTGCAAACATGTTCCACAGCCCTGTCTTTTCATTATAGGCTCTCCACAGTATTTCTCCCTTATCCCAGTCCACAAAAATCCTTTCTTCTTTCACAGCACGCACTGCCATGAACAGGTTCTGAAAGGTTTCCGTGAGTACCTCCACCTCCCGTGCATCCGGTGTACAGGGCACGAATCTGGGCATACAGGACTGATAAAAAGGCCATGCCCCACGTCCTCGGAATTTGAGTTCCAGCTCTTTTATCATTTTTTTCTGGTCAGGGGGAACTTCTTCCCTGTCTCCGAAATAACAGGTAAGCGAACGCTGTTCCAGCATTGCATAGTCAGGAGGAAGCCCGGTTTCCTCTGTAGAGGCGATCATATCAAAATCCCTCAGACCTTCCAGCCCTTCGTAGACACTGACCCCGTAACAGTTTCCGCCGCAGCCCATAATGCTCACGAAAACAGGCTCCTCACTGTCTTGTAAGAAGATAGCTACAAGCTGTGTGTCCCAGAAATATTTCCACGGCTCCAGAGCCTTCAGATTGCAGGTTACCTCATATAATCTCTCCCACTGCTTCGGCGATGCCTCATCTCTCATACACAAACCTCCTCCTACGCTTTTATCCGTCTTTCCCTGAAGTAAGCAGCTGCCCGCTTCCCTCTTTTCATCAGGAGATCAGTCATGGGACGGTATGTACTGGCGGATCCTGCCGCAGAATTCTCCGAAGTTCTGGGTCTGTAAAATGATCTTTCCCGGTCCGGTAAGCCTTGTGAGAAACAGCCCCTCACCTCCCAAAAAGATATTCATACCGCCTTTTACCATCTCGATCTCGTACTGTACACTGGACTCAAAGCCCACCACATTTCCGGTATCCACCTTGATAACCTCTCCCGGCAGAAGTTCTTTTTCTACCTTATTTCCATCCACTTCCAGAAATACCATGCCATTTCCCTGCATCTCCTGGAGAATAAAGCCTTCCCCTCCGAAAAAGCCGGAGGACACTTTCTTTGTAAATGCCACTTTTGTCTCCACCATGCTCTCCGCGCAGAGAAAAGACCCCTTCTGGCAGTAAAATCCTCTGTACTGCCTTAAGTCAACCGGGACAATTTCACCCGGAACCGTGGACGCAAACGCAACCATGGCTCCATCCATCTCCGCCTGATAGCTTGTCATGAAAAAGGATTCTCCGGAAAACATACGGCCCAATCCCCGCATAAGACCGCCTCTCGCATTGGTGCTCATGCTTATGCCCTCACTCATCCAGCACATTCCGCCTGTCTGCGTATAAATACTCTCTCCTCTGTTCAGCAGCATTTCCACTGCCGGCATTACACTGCCCTCCAACTTATATCTCATGATCCATGCGCCTCCTTTTCTCTCATTACTTTTTCAACCAGTTTTGGCTGTATCTCAGGATATGTCAAAGCCTCCGGAAGTCTGTCAAAAAGCTCTCTGTTTAAGCGTCAAATACACTCTAATCCTCGATTTTATACCCCATCACATAATCATCCATATAAAATCCATTGCCTATATCATTTTTTTCTTCCCTGAGAATCTGAAATCCCATATGCCTGTATATTTCAACAGCAGGATTATTTTTATTCACATTCAGAAAAATCTCTCCCAGCCCCATCTCCGCCGCTTTTTTCCTCACAAATCCCAACATATGGCCAGCGTATCCTCTGCCTCTTTTGCTGTTTTTCAGATAGAATTTACTCAGATAAAGCATACCTTCCCGGGGATAAAAAGCCAGAAATCCAGCTTCCTCACATGGGTCCTTTACTATATAATAAGTGTAACCTCTGTCCAACTGTTCTTTTATGGCGGAAACCGTCTGGAATAAATTAATCATATAGTCATTTTGTTTTGCACCGATAATGGGGTCAAAGAATTCCTTAACGATAGAGGATGCCATATGTGACAAATCCTCCACACGCTTTTCATCCTGCAGTGTTATCTGCTCAAATTCCAGCTCTCCATATCTTTCATATCTCATAAGAAACTCTGTTTCTCCAGTCTCTGTATCCGTCTCTGTCTTTTGTATGGCAAAGCCGGATTTTTTATAAAAATGGACCGCTCTTTCATTTTTCTCATATACACGCAGCGACAGCTCCGTATTATGTCTGCAGACTTCTCTCAGAAGTGCAGTTCCGATCCCCCGTCCCTGATTCCCGGTCCGTACAAAAAGCCCTGCTATATAACCATCCTGTACGCCTATAAACCCCTCTGCCTGATGATGTGTCTCATAGACAAGAATCTCTGCTCTTGGAAGCTCCTGCCTGACATATTCATAATGCTCTTCCCAATAGGACGAGGGTATAAAGCTGTGAGCCTGACAGTTGGCCTGCAGCCAGATTTCCATTAGTACTTCTATATCGGCAGGGGTAAATTTTCTTATCATACCTGTCATTTCTATTTTCCTTTGTAACTGATTCACAGCCTTTTCTTTTACTTATCAGCCTATCACTCCGCCCGGCAGTTCCTGCCCAGATAACGGAAAACTTTTCTTCTGTATTCCCTGTATTCTATTCCAAAAACTTTTTCCAAATATTTTTCTTCCTGCAAAATCTGCAGATGCAGTGTAAATATGGCAAAGCAGGTAAATACAAGAAGCGGGATATTAAAGAACATAAGTAAGATTCCAATGTAAGTCAGATCAAACCCGCAAAACGCAGGGTTTCTACTGATTGAATATATACCTTCAGACACCATTTTTGTCCTGTCACTCTCCGGAATGCCTGCACGCCAACTGTCACGCATGGTATACACAGAAAGTCCAAAAATCATCACCCCAACTGTGGCAATGATCAGCCCTGCAATACGCATATTCTCAGATGCCTTATTGATTCCCCATAAGATAGATACCAACTCATAAACAGGTACGCCGATGGTTGCTATTTTCATGATAAACTCTATGTACATGAGTTCCTCCGCTTTGTCCCCCTTAGCAATCTGGTTCGTCCTGATTCCTTTCTTTTTCTGCCCCAGCATTTTGCCGAAATAGATGCCATAAAACACAAGCAATAATACAATGCTGCCTGACTGAAACTTGTCCATTTGTGGTATCTCCTCTGTTATGTTATTGTCCGAATCCACTTTCTATCCTGTCACAGACGCCGGAAGCTTCCTGCTCTTTTTCACTCTGTTCTAAGCAGTACACTCTGCCACGTGCAGATATGGAACATCCACTCTGCATCACACTAACAGCCCTGGAGCTTTCCTGCATTCTGTATGAAAATCTGTATGAAAACACCCGGCAGAACAGCAGTCTGTGGACAGCAGTGAATTCTTTCAATACAGTATACCCTACATGCCTCAGGATTGCAATTGCTAAAATTTTGAGGTATATGGGCAGCATATCTCGGGCTTTTACATTGCTGTATGGCCTGATAAACCCAGGATTCCGTAACAGTCAGCCGGCTCAAACTATCGGTCTTACGCTGCCCTTGCTGCGTTATCTCTATATTCACATAAAATCAAAAAGGCTCATCTGGCTGGCCGTATTTTTCTCCTCGAACTTATGCAGGTAAGAAAAGATTTTGTCCATATTGCTTTCCAGACCATTTTCCCTGCAAATCTCATAAAAAACGGATATGAGTCTCTTTCCGTTGGGACTGCCCACTTCATAGGCATTTCCATAAGTTTCGATATATTTTCTGCGAAGCCCAGGAAAATGCTGTTCCAGTTTTTCATAAAAATACTGCCTGTCACCATCCCGCAGGGTGACTCCCATGCCAAAGTTCAATACACCGTATGTTTTTGCCCTGGCCGCATAGTCCATAACGCCCCTTATATTTTCCTCCGTATCATTTATAAAAGGCAGAACAGGACACAGCCATACTACTGTGGGAATTCCTTCTTCCCGGAGGATATTTAATACCTCTGCACGCCGTTTTGTGGTACACACATTCGGCTCCAGGATACGACACAAGTCCTCATCCGCTGTAGTCAGGGTCATCTGCACCACGCACTTTGTCTTTTCATTGATCCTCTTCAGCAGATCCAGATCCCGCAGGACTAAATCGGATTTTGTCTGCACCGCTGCGCCGAAACCATAATGTTCAATAAGCTCCAGACATTTCCTGGTCAGGCAGAGCTTCTTCTCCAGGGGCAGATAGGGATCACTCATAGCTCCTGTTCCTATCATGCACTTCTTCCGCTTGCTTCTGAGGGCTGATTCCAAAAGCTGCGGAGCATTTATCTTTACTTCTATATCCTCAAAATCATGTTTCATTCCATAGCAAGTACTCCTGGAATCACAGTATATACAGCCATGGCTGCAGCCACGGTACAGGTTCATACCATTTTGGGAGGATAAAATAGATTTTGCCTCTGCTTTGTGCATACCGCTGTCTGCCTCCTATGATAAACTGCCATTCAATCTCTCTTCCAAAATTTCTGTTCCTGTATGGAAAGCGCTGTTGACTTCCCGGTAAAGATTTTCATAGAAATCAACTGCCGCGGCTTTCCGTTCCATAGCGATTTCACGGCCTCTCTTGGTGTGCATCATATCATAAATCTTAATGAGCTTATGTTTATATTCATGGAAATAGGAGTCCGCTGTCTCTTCTTCCCCGTTCGCTATCTGTCCGTCAGGCAGACGTGTATATATGGGTTCGGACTCCTGTCCCCCATACTGAAGTGTCCGGGCAGCCCCGACAGCGCCGGTCACATCAATTTTGTCTGCGTCAAACAATATTTTCGCCTCTGTACTTTCCGGCTGTGTTCCTTTCCCTTTCCTGAACCTGTGCGCCCGGATACAATGTTCTACTTTGGCGATATAATCCCGGTCACAGCCCCGTTCTGCCAAAAATCTTCCGGCCATCTCCGCGCCTGCCACAGCGTGGCATATCTTTTTCCCCTCCGCTTGCGCTTTCCTGCCGATATCGTGCAGAAGACAGGCACAGATCAGAACATCATGATCAACATCTTTCTCATGTTCTGCAATGTCCAGAGCTGTATAAAGAACACGGTAAATATGTTCCACATCGTGTGCACTGTCCTGCATACAGGATTTCATATACGCCTCTATCTGTTCATATGTCTTTTTATCCATTTTTATTTTCACTCCCTTCTGATCTATGTAGGATCATACGTGTTTTTCTGAGCAGATGGTACCTTCGCATTACATGTCAACAGCAATTCTGTTCACATGCTCCACAAAAGCCTCCACCCTCTCCATATCAGGATTGTCCGGCAGACAGCTCTCGTTGGACGCCTTCTCCATTCTCAACTCATAGTCTGCCAGGATATCATAAAATTCACTGGAGAATGTTTTATCCTCTTTCTGAAATCCTCCGTTCCGTATTTTCAGGAGCAGATCCAGATCTTTCTTCCGATTTGTCCGTATTTCCCCTTTTTCCAGAATATCAATGGCCATCATAAATAACCGGATCAAATGCATGGCATGTTTGTTCAGATGGTCATCATCCTTTTTCCGGTTGCGTTTCCCCACTTTATCATAGTCTTTGACCACATTATGCATGACTGACCACATATTCTCATAGTCACGCAGAGGCAGGTGCTGATAATCCGCATCCACAAAAATTTCCGTTTCCAGATCCGGGTTCTCCGATTTGTCTATATATAAATGTATCCTGCCCTTGTCAAAACTGCTGTAACGCCGTTCAAAATCATTGAGCGCGTTTCTGACGGAATTCAAAATATGCTTCTCCTTTTCCGTCTGAGGAAGTGCATCCCTGGCAGCGGCATTCTGGAGCCTTCTCAACTGCGCTCCTGCGTAGCCGCCAAAAGATTTGACTGCCCGCTTTGATAAAAACAGCCCCCTGTTGTCCAGAAGCTCCTGCCCAAGCTCTGTCCTGATCAGATACTGTTCCTCGTCCAGGCCTAAAATCTCACAGGTATTCGGATTACAGTCCAGCAGCAATTTGACTATCTTATTAAAAGCGTAGATCACGGTATCTGTTTTCTTGTCCTCATACTGTTCAAACACGGTCAGTCCCAAAAGGTCAGAAGGCAGGTTCAGGGTAATTCCCCTGAAATCCACATCACTGTTCTCATTATTTGTCCCGTAAGCGTAGCTCCCGCCCAAACCCAAAAGAATGATCCTGTCCCCCAGCCTCTTGTCTTCCCTCAGAAAATCATAAGCTTCTGTGCGCATCAGCTGCCTGAAATCTATCATTTCCTGCTGCCCGCCTTTCCTATCGATCAAGAACAGTATACACGCCCAAACATGACAACCGTGTGTCATATTTTTTCCAACTGTCCTCATTTACCGTTCTCCTGCCGCATATGTTACATTGCAAACATTTTTCCTTTTAACTCTGCCCCCGCCAATTCTGCCAGCCGTATGATCCCCTCCTCAGCCAGCGTCACTGTGGACTCCACATGGATAAAATCCGTCACGCTATAGTCAAAGAGGATATTTCCCTGTGCCGGGAATTCCTCATCTTGGTCCCAGAACAGATACTGCATGGGAATACAGGAAAATGCATTCAGAATATATCCCGCATCCCCCTGCCGGACGGGCCTGCCGCCCATTTTTTCGGCGGCATACTTCAGTTCCCGGGTCTTCCCTGCAAAGGTCATGGCAAAAGGTTTCAATATATTTCTTTCAAAGGCCGGCGCAAAAGGTCCGGCATTTTTTACATCTCTGAAAGGCACCCAGCGATCTGCAAAACTCACATTCTCCTTGGAATACCAGAACAGGTTGTAAATATTCATCCTGGTCCCGTTACTGATGGGACTGCTGTCCTCCATGGCTTTTATATATCCGTCTTTTCTGTGGATGCCATATTTCCTTCCGAAATGTAAAACAGTCAGGTACTCACCTTCCGCTTTTATTTCCGGCAGTTTCCTCATCAGCGCTTCCTGGTCCATCTGTAAAAATTTTTCTCTCCAGGTTTCACTGAGCTTATCGTAATTTGATTGCTGCGGCTTCTGCATCTTTCCTCTCCCTTCTGTCCCCTTAATATGAACGGATGCCTTCTCTGTCCTATTACCAAATATATGTATACGACAGTTGTTTTCTATTGCTTTATTATACCGGATTCCCTTAGTGATTACAATCAAATACCGGCATTGGAATACTGCCGGCCCGAATGTATAACGTTTTTTTCATCCTTAAAAAAGAAAAGCGCATACCATAATGGCAACGCCCCATAAGGAAGTTTTTATGTAAGGTACAGTGTAACCTCAGAAATGGGGTTGCACCGTTTCCTTTTGCCCTTATGCTACAAAGCGGAAGTCCTGCGAATTTTCCCGTATTTCTTCCATCATAGCAAGGATTTCCTGTTCGGTAGGAATGCCTTAATTTTATTTACTTCTTCATCCGAAAGAAACAAGTGCGTTGCCCGAACAGAATTTTCCCAAACAGTCAAGAGTACTTCCAGCAACTGCTGATTTCTGTCCTGTACCTCGTATATTCTCATATTATCGTATCCTCACAACTTTAGATTTATCTTCTCATCTTTTATTTGGAATACCCAGAGAGTTTATCCACGGCACGAGAAACACTTGGTTGAAAGAAAATATCTTTACCTCTATTGCTCTCGTACATAAAATCTCTTAATGGCTTGCTTGTATATTGTGAGAAATCGCCGTATATAGCAAATTTCACTCCATAATTTATAAACTTTTGAAGTATCTCTCCTGCCATACAGGTACTCAAAATGAAGAAATCATCCACAATCGCTTCTTTGTTTACCGCAATATTTTTACATCCCGTTTCATATTTTACACTCATAATCAGATCCAACGCTGACTGAACATCCGTGATTAAGTGTTCATCGCTATGAATAACAGCAACAGACACATTATTCTTTTTTACAACTTCTGTTTTCATTTTTACCTCCATAAATTCTATATTGTTTTTATTACTGACTTCGTTTGCCAACGATTGCCTTTATATCGCAAAGCAACAATTACACTTGATACACACCATCCGCAGCAAGAAGCCCTAATTTCCCTATAAAAAGAATAGTAACGAGCATTTTTACCATAATGAAAGCAAGTGAGTAAATCCCCGCAATCAGCGTATCGCCTGCTTCTGACAGGACATCGCCTAAACCGTATATTATGGCATTAACTGGATAAAACCACAAACAAACTTTGAAGTAACTATAACCAATTAAAATCATTGCTTTGTTATTACCAATAATCAATCCCAATATTTGCTTCCCGCCCAGTAATAATGCGACAGACAGCGTTATTGTGACCGCAATAGAAAGAACTACACCGAATCTCGTTCCTCGCTTCATTCGCTCCTTTTCATTCGCACCAATGTTTTGCCCCGCAAAAATACTCAAAGAATTTCCGAGAGCTTGAACAGGTAATAGTTACTCATATAAATCGTCAATCAATTTGTCAGCCATAAAATCAAAGACTTCCAAATGATTTTGCGGTAAAATATCTTTATTCTTGATATTCATAATCAGCGAATAGATAACTGAAATAGCCATATTGGCATTGACTCTAAATTTCAAAGCGGGGTGACAAAGAAATAGTTGTCTGCTTAGTTCGCCTGCTTGTTCCATTTCTTTTGCCTGTTCCTCTGATACTTTGTTCATTAGAATTGTATAGTCGGCGGTATCCGAGCCATACAAAAAAGAATTCTTATCATAAGCTCGATAGATAAGTTTCAAGGCTTTTACCACACCTGATTTTCCTTTTTCTTCTTCCATTGCCGCCTCAGCCATTTCACAAATTTCACGCTGTACAGAACACAATACCTCACAAAAAAGAGCTTCTTTCGACTCAAAAAAAAGATAAAATGCTCCTTTGGATATGCCAACCTGTTTACACATTTCATCAACACTTGTTTTTTTATATCCATACTGTGTCCAGCTCTGCTTACAAATGTCAATCAAACTTTTTCTAATATTTTCTTTTTCCCTTTCAGAAAAGCTCCTTGCCATAATTCAATCTCCCTTCTATGACTTAAAATACCAATTCAGTCATAGATATAATAACACTTAAATTTTCACAAGTCAAGTAGGATAAAAAATCTGCTTTTTTGCTAAAAACAGACAGAGGTTTTACACCCTGTCTGTTATCCATTTATGCATAGATTATCTCGCTATTCACAATTTCCATAGCACACACCCGTATGTTATTCATTCGTCCAACCCATTCTAAAGCGTTTTCAGCTTTTAACTGCTCCGTGATACCCTGTGCCTGTTTCATCTGCTCTGTGAGCGTTTCAAAGCATTCCTGTGCCTGTCTGTCAATGTCGGCAAGGTAAGCATTCAGTTTGCCGCTTGTGAGCAGATTAGTGTATGTAATTCTGTGATGTTCCTTTAAGTACCGCAAATGCCGCTGACCGAATAAGCCTATCGGCTGTTCCTTTTCGGTTGGTAAAGTAAGGCAGGGTATAAAGTAATCGTCCCGCATTTCGTATGTACCGCCCATTTCTTCAAAAATTGATTTTGCCATTGTGTTGTCCTCCATAAATGATTTTGAATTTCTTTTTCTTGGCGTTTGCAAATTTTATGAGCAATTCATTTACTGCGTCTGTGTATCTGCCTTCCGAAAGCAAGCGGTTACGCAATTCATTTAGACTTCGTATAATAACACCTCCCTCAAGCTCATCAAAAACTAAATAATAATTCTGCTCTCGCATAGCTTCGACCTCCTTGTTTACATTTGTAAACAAACGGGGAAATAATTACGAATGTGCGATTTGATTTTTTATACAGAAAAAGACACCGAGAAAAGTATTTCTACCTTTCTCAGTGTCTTTCGCCTTTGCAACGCCCGTAATGGTTAGTATTCTGATGTGTTTTCAAATTACTTCCTTATCGGGCGTTAGCAAAAGGTATACACTTTTTCTTAGTTAATCCAATTCTATCTCTATGAGTTCTGCCGCCGGAAGTTTTTTGGTAGAGGAAGCCTTATACTTCTTCAACTCCGCTGCCGCCTCCTTTAACGGAATGTTGGTTCCCGCTCCCGCCATACATCCGCCGGGACAGCCCATGCCTTCTATGAGACATCCTTTCATTTTGCCTGCCTTGGCTAGGGTGAGCACTTTTTTACACTCTGCCAGGCCTTCTGCATGTTCAATATGTACCGGGACATCCGGGTGGTATTCCTGCAGACATTCCTCAATGGCCTGTGCCACGCCTCCTGCTACCGCATAGCCTCTTCCGGCTGCGGTGGCATTGTGCAGGCTTCCATCTTCCTCCATCAAAGCCGGGTCTATCTCTTTTGCGTCAAACATGCCCTGCAGTTCCTCAAAGGTAATGACAAAATCCACATCGCTGCGGACATCGGTTCTGGATGCCTCCAGTTTTTTTGCCGCACAGGGACCTATGAAGACCACACCTGCATTGGGGTATTTCTGCTTAATGCTTCTCGCAGAAGCCACCATAGGAGTCAGTTCCTGGGACACACTTTCTATCAGATCCGGGAACTGCTTCTTAGCCAGCATAGACCATGAAGGGCAGCAGGATGTAAGCAGAAACGGAAGTTCTCCGGTGCTCACCTTTTCCGCATAGTGATGGGCTTCCGCAATTGCCCCTATGTCGGCTCCGAGCGCTACCTCGTATACTTCCTGAAAACCCAGTTTTATCAGTGCTGCTTTGAACTTTGCCGGGGTTACATCCTTTCCGAACTGCCCTACAAATGCCGGCGCTACTTCTGCAATGATCTTTTTTCCCTCGCGCAGCGCTCTGGAGAGCTGGAAGATCTGGGATTTATCCGATATTGCCCCAAAAGGACAGCTCACCATACACATGCCGCAGGATACACATTTCTCCGGGTCAATGGCTGCTCTGCCCAGATTGTCGCTGCCGATGGCTTTGACACCGCAGGCCCTGGCACAGGGACGTTCCATTTTGGAGATGGCATCATAAGGGCAGATTGCTTTGCATTTACCGCATTTGATACATTTTTCCTGATCGATCACAGACTTTCCATTCACTATGGAAATGGCATCCTTGGGACAGACCTGTTTACATGGATGAGCCACACAGCCTCTGCACATATTGCTGACCTGATATTTGTTCGGCTCACAGGCATCACAGGCAGAGGGGATGACCTGCATAAGGGGAGGCTCATAATACTTTTCATCTATGTTGCTATTTTCCATTCCGGCAGTGATGTGAACGGCTTCATTTTCCGGCCGCAGGGACATACCCATGGCAAGGCGGACACGTTCGCTGGCAACCGCTCTTTCCCTGTAAATGCTCTCCCTGTAGGAGGCCCGCTCTTTCACAATGTGATACGGAATGGCTTCTATCTCGTCATTGAAATTATCCTTTGTGGATTCAAAAGCTACCTTGCAGATTTCTGTAAATACTTCACGCCTGATTTTCTTTACCGGGGTTTCCACACTTCTCATTTTAAAATCTCCTGTTCTCAATCGCGCTCTAATACCATCTATCCGCACTAAAATGGTTAGAATCTATAGTTTCATACATCTTCCATTCTATGGATTGTCAGAAGAAATGCAAGTTTTTTATTCCATACACGACATATCTGCTACATCTCATTCCTATCTTTTTTCATCATCTTATAAGACAGACATATGGGTTTACCCGTCCACGGGTCCCGGCTGATACAGGCATCCAGGGAAAATACATCCGCCAGAGTTTCTTTTGTCATGATCTCTTTTGGGGTTCCCTCATACAGCATTCTGCCGGAGCGCATGGCTATCATCCAGTCCGAAAATCTGGCTGCCAGATTCAGATCATGAAGGACCATGGCTATGGTTTTCTTCTGTTTTTTATTCAATTCCTCCAAAAGCTCCAGCACTTCAAGCTGGTGAGCCATATCCAGATACGTGGTCGGCTCATCTAAAAGGATCAGGGGCGTATCCTGGGCAAGAGCCATAGCTATCCAGGCTCTCTGCCTCTGCCCTCCGGAAAGAGCATCTATATCCCTGTCTGCCAATTCCTCCATATCGGTGATGGACAACGCCCACTTCACTGCTTCCTGGTCTTCCTTCTTCAGACGTCCGAATCCCTTTTGATGAGGATATCTGCCGTAAGCCACCAGTTCCTTTACGGTCAATCCCCCCGGTGCCTGAGGCCCTTGTGGAAGAATCGCCATTTTCTTTGCCACCTCCACAGTGGACATCTTGGCAATCTGTCTGCCGTCCAGCAGTACATGGCCTTCCCGAATGGGTGTCATACGGGACAGGGCTTTTAAAAGGGTGGATTTTCCGCATCCGTTAGGACCGATGACAGAAGTAATACGTCCTCTTGGAATCTGCACATCCATGGCGGGGATGACAATGTTTTGATGGTATGCAACGGAAACTCCTTTTCCTGAAAGTACAGCATCCATATTAAAATTCTCCTTTACGTTTTGATCAGCAGATACAGAAAATACGGGGCACCGATCACGGCCGCCACGATTCCAACAGGAATCTCATTTGGTGACAACAGTGTACGTGAGATCATATCGGAATATGTCATCAGCACGGCCCCCGTAAGCACTGCAGCCGGAACCAGTATCCTGAAATTCGGCCCCACCAGGCGGCGTGCCATATGTGGGCAGACAAGTCCTACAAAGCTCAGTCCGCCGCCCACTGCACAGCAGAGACCGGACATGGCAACGGCCGCTCCCAGAAGGATCACCGTCTGTCGTGGCACGTCTGCTCCCAGTCCTGCCGCAGTCTGATCACTGAGGGACAGCACATTCAGGGTACGGCTTTTGTAAAAGACAAACAGCCCAAGAATAAGAAGGCAGTAAAAAAGCAGCCGCACATTCTTCCAGTCAGCACCCCAGATGCTGCCTGACAGCCATTTCTGCACAAATGCGTGATTGCTGTCAGGCAGGCGCAGCATTAATATGGTAGTCACACTTGACACAGCAGTGGAAACTGCCACGCCCATCAAAAGCAGCCTGCCAGGAGAAATCCCCTGTCTTGTAAGCGCCAGTCTGTAATCCAGCGCTGCCACTGCTATCGAACCGGCAAAGGCCAGAAGAGGAAGCAGCACGGTCAAACTGACTGGACTTTGCGGTACAAATACCAGAAATCCCGCCACAAAAAGTCCGGCTCCAGCATTGATTCCCAGGATTCCGGGTTCAGCCATATGGTTTCCGGATACTCCCTGGATCACACAGCCGGAGACTGCCAGGCCCACACCCACCAGAAGACTGGTAAAAACTCTGGGAAGCCTCAGGTTAATAAGTGTATAACGTACACCTTCTGCACCTTTGCCCCGCAGGATTTCCCAAATTTCCTCCGGACTTATCTTCCGGTAACCCGCGTTTATCTCCAGCCATATTCCCCAAAGCAGCAGCAGGGTCAAAAGGATAAATACCGTACCTGTACGGATCCTGCGTCTTCTCTCACTCAAAAGTCCTCTCCTCCTTCCGGGCTGTCCAGATAAAAAACGGCACACCGATCACAGCAAATACCAGGCCCACAGGCACTTCTCCCGGCGCGTTGATAACTCTTGAGAGAATGTCTGCCGCCAGCATAAAGAAAGCCCCCGCTGCCATGGAGCAGGGGATAACTGACCTGTAATCCGCACCGGTAAAATACCGCACAACGTGAGGCACCATCAGCCCCACAAAAGCCACCGGACCGGCAAGCGCCACAGAGCCGCCGGCAAGCAGCAGCACGGTCAAAAGACAGACTGCGCGGGAGCGTTCCACAGAAAGGCCAAGACCTCTCGCAGCGTCCTCCCCCAGACTCAGAAGAGAAACCCTGCCGGAAAGCGCGGCTGCCCCTGCAAGCCCCAAAAGGATCACTGGTCCTGCAAATATAAGCTGCTCTCTTCGTATCCCCGCCACACCTCCTGCAGTCCAAAAGGTAAGATCATATCCGATTTTATACAAAATCGCCACTGCCTGACTCAGAGAGGTGAGAAATATACTCACAGCACTTCCCGCAAGCACAAGCCGTACCGGGTCCAGTCTGCGTCTGTTCAGGCTCATAAGACCATATACCACCAGCATAGCTGCCGCTGCCCCCAAAAACGAAAAAACTACCACGCCGGAAAAACTCAGCCCCGGAAGAAAGGCCAGGCAGAGCGCCAGCGCAAAAGAAGCGCCTGCATTGATGCCCAGAAGCCCGGAATCTGCCAGAGGGTTTCTTGTCACTCCCTGCATCATGGCACCTGCTGTTGAAAATGCTGCGCCTACCAGAATACATCCCGCTGTCCGCGGCAGCCTCAGCTCCCGAATGACCAGATGCTGCTGGTCTGTAAGATCCGGGTTTATCAATGCATTCATAACCTGCCGGGGAGGAATACCGGTGCTTCCATATAATATGGAAAGGACTGCGGCAGTCAAAACCGCCGCAGCTCCTGCTGTCAAAAACCATACTGTTCTCTTTTTTGCATTTAGGCCCATTATTTTCCCTCAAATCCTCGGAAGAAATCAATAAAGATATCAAGCTGTGCATTATAGGTGATGGGGTCCCTGTGCATAAAGGACACCTGCTCATAAGGAAGTATCCGCCCTTTTTGTACAGCTTCCAGACTGTTCCAGAGCCGGGAATCATCCACATAGGATCCGTCCGTATCAGCCAGAACGCCATACAGGATAAAATCCCCTGTATATTCCGGCAGGGCTTCCAGAGATACCACCTGATACTGGGTATCGCCGTCCACCATTTCTCTCTGTACTGCCTCAGGTGCTTTCAGTTCCCACATATCGTAGAGAATGGAGCCGCCCCTTGCAAAGTGACTGCCCATGGTGTAAATCTGCTGAGGCCATACCTCCACTATAGATACGGTCCTGTCACCTACAATCCCTTGTATCTCATCTTTTACACTCAGCGCACGCTCCTTAAAATCAGCAATGTACTCCTCCGCTTCCCCGCTTTTTCCTACCAGATCGGCAATATAGCGGAAGACTTCCTCATCACTTCTCTTTCCGTCCTGAATATAAACAGTGGGAGCAATTTCAGAATATTTCTCATAATCCGCCTCTGTAATCGTCACGATCAGATCCGGCTCCTTGGCCACTATCATTTCCAGAGAAGTCTCCGCACTGGTAATGTCCATTTCTTTAATGCCCTCCGTTTTATCTGAAAGAAACGGATTAGACAGAGAATAAGGAGAGGCTATGGCCGGTTTTACATCCACAGCCAAAAATTCACCCAGATAATAGTCAGAAACAATGGTCTGTGGATTTTCAGGAATTTCAACCTGACCTTTATCTGTCTGGACTGTGCGCATTCCCTCCTTCACTGCGGAAGAGGAAATATTCTTATCAGGACTTTCTGCACCCTGAACCGTACTCTCGTTACCTGTACCCACCTTTCCTTTTTCTGCATCTGCCCTCTGTCCCGAACAGCCTGTCAGCAGGCCCGCAGCAGTCAGTACAGCAAAAAACGGTACCAGTTTATTCCTCATATTCATCATAATGTCTGCCCTTTCTCCATACCATAATTTTCTTTAGTTAGTTATAGCTAATTGACAGCAGTCATTCTAGCATACTATACTATTTAAGGCAACATTTTTTTATAATTGCACCTAAATAGAATATATCTGTCACCGTATTAAAAAACATGATTTATGTGGTAAATCACAGAAGCTGAGGAATAATAAGATTACATCTGGATAATAAGAATGCCGATGCAGGATGATCCGAACTGCTGTCTACGAGACGGTTATGGCTGCTGATAAGTCGTTTCATCATCGGAAAAGGAGTATAAAAATGAGTATACACAGTCACCGTGACCTTCAAAATAATATTCTGCAAAACCTGGGATTTCATTCGGTCAAAGGTAATCACTGCACCCGTTTTGCCAACAAAAGCCGCCCAGAGGACGGAATTTTTGTTTTATATGAACGGCCCGGTCTTTACTCACTTGCCGCGGCAGACTATACGGCTGCAACCTCCTTTTCTCTTGCCTTTGAATCAGAGGAGACCGTGCTCCGGTTCGGCAGTTTCTACGACGGCAAAACCCATTTTGAAATTGAAGGGATTACGTCACACTCCTCCTCCCCTTCATCCTTTCTGGTACGGGAGGAGAAGATAAAGGGCCGGCAGTTCTGGAATGCAGGACAGTACTGCAGGGGAATTGAATTTGCCTTATTCCCTGCTTTCTTAAAACAATTAAAAACAATCGACCCGCATGCTTCTGTACTGGACAGTCTCTCCAAAAACCGCACTTACCATTCATTACCCCCGGCAATCATCACCATATTTCACCAATTATTACCAATAATACAAACAGACAGCCTCACCCCGCTTATGCTGGAAGGCTGTCTGCTGCAGTGCATGGGAATACTGACCGAGTCCATCAGGCAGGGGGCACTCCGTGCACCGGATGTAATGCCCAGCGTATTTTTAGGCAGGAAAAAAATCACCTTTGACGAGTTTGATCTGTCGGCAGTTCAGCAGGCTAAACAGATACTGACAGAAAATCCGGCCAATGCTCCAACCATCTCACAACTCAGTAAACAGGTTTGTCTAAATGAACAGAAGCTGAAAGCAGGTTTTTCCATGTGCTTTCACATGACCATTGGCCGCTACCTGAAAGAATGCCGTATGGCTAAGGCTGCCGACCTGCTCACCTCCACCTCCCTGAGTGTCCGGGAGATTGGGTTAGCTGTGGGGTATACAAGCAGTGCTGCCTTTATCAAAACCTTCCGGCAGCACTATAAAATGACGCCTCAAAAGTTCCGCTGCGCGGATACCCCAAAATAGTCCTCTGCCAATATGGCATACCCTGATGCATCGCATATCCCCTGGTTATTCCTGTCCGCCTGTCTTCTGGTACCTTCGTAAACCATACCGCATTTTTTCATTACTTTTCCAGAATTGACATTTCGTGGGTCATGGCGGGTTTCTACACGATTTACCTTCACTTCCTCCATGAAAAAACGGATGACCTCTTTAAGCGCCTCCGAAGTCACACCCTGATGCCACCATCTCTTTCCAATACAGTAACCGATGTGAACCATCTCTATGGAGTCATCTTTGGAAACAACTGAAATAGAGCCTATAGGCTCCTCCCCGTTTTCCTTTACAGTGATCGCCCACTGATAGAAATCCTTCTCACCATAGTGGAAAATCCAGTCTTCCAAAACTTCTCGGGACACCTCCGGGCTTTTGTGGGACGGCCACATAAGGTATTTTGTTACCTGGTCATCATTTGCCCAATTGCGGAACATAGCTGCTGCATCCCGTATGGTAAAACGCCGCAGGATCAATCTTTCTGTCTGGAGTTTCTCTGTTCCTTTGTGCTGCATATTTTCATTCCCCTTCCTTTATTAGTATTCTAAAATAGTTCATCCAGCAAGATATAATACCTGATCTTATCCCAGTCTGGAACAATTCCCAACTCCTCAAAAAGCTGTTTTTTACACTTTCCGGAAGCTTTCTTTCCATAACTGCCTCTCATTCTATTGTGGTCAGAGCTGCTTTTTCATAAAGATCAAATCTTTCTCTGTCTCAAAACCGTTCTTTTCATAAAAATGCTCTGTGGCATTCCCGCGCAGGGTCATAAGCATAATTTCTTTAATGTTTCTCTCACGCAGTCTTTTCTCAAATTCCCGGTAGATAGCCGAACCGATGCCATTTCCCCGGCTGGCATTTTTCACACAAAATTCTTTTATTTCAAATAATACTCCATCATAAAACTGTTCGGCAAATCCGAATATCATACCGCAGAGCACTTCCCCCTCAAACGCACAGATACCATAAAATGTCTTTGCCTCTGCCATCTGCCTAAGCCTGATCTCTGCGGTCTCCTGGGACCACGCATCATTCCAGGGCGGGGCATTAAAGGTTTCCACATACATGGCCGCAAGAGCTGCCAAATCATCTTTTTCAATTTCTTTATATGTAAACATCAAACTGTCCTCCTCTTTATGTTTGTTTTATTCTGTCCGCAAAAAATGTTTCTGCAATGGGCCTGCATAAACCATGGTATGGTTGGGCATCTTCAGAATATCCGATACTGCATACCTGTCAAATGCTTTTTCCAATTCCAGGATATACTCCTTGTACCCTTTATCTGTCTCTTTCAGTGAATAAGAACCAGAGCGGCTCCTTTTGATAAATTTTTCTTTGGTAAAATACAACGGATGATCAAAACTCATGACTTCACAGACGTTTCGGAAATCTGCTTCACATTCCCCCATATCAGCAGCGCTGCTTTCCAGATACTCCTCTCCTGTAAAAAACTGACGAATGCGGCTGTCATTCTTTTTTATCCCACCGCCAAAGCCCAAAAAACCGGGACAATATTTTTTATAAATCTGATAGCTTTCTCTGTTTATTTCACAATCCATATCCCGCATATTCCAAATCAAAAACACATAGCCTCCGGGCTTTAATATCCGTATACATTCCCGTCTGAAATCCAGTGGGGAAAACCAGTGAAATGCCTGGGCAGCCGTCACAAGATCACAGCTTGACACAGGCAGATTCAAAGAAGACGCATCTCCTTTCACAGAACAAAAAAGTGGATTCTTTCCCAAAATCCGCTCTGCTTCCAGCCGCATGTGTTCATTTGGCTCCACACTATATACACGACAGCCTAGTTTCAGGAGCTGGCCGGAAAACTTTCCTGTACCAGAACCAATATCCGCTGTTACAGTTGCAGAACCCACACCAAATCTTTCAGCCAGCAGCTTTATAAACGCCTCTGCGTAAAGAGGCCTTCCATGTGTGTAATCAAAAGCACGTCCTGTAAACATCCCTGTATCCATCTTCTCACCTTCCATATACTCAGCTTCCATTATTCCTCGCGATGTTTATACCATATCTCAGTCAAACTGCGTCTTCCAGTGCTCCGCTCTGGCTGCTTCAAAACACATAGCAATCTGTTCCCTTGTATTTTTATCTTCTGCCAACAGGGGAAGTTCATCCATGGAAAAATAACCGCTGTCCACAGTTTCCAGATTTTTCTCAAAATGTCCGCCTATTACTGTACACAACACAATCACTTTGCAAATTTTATAGGCGTACCGGGGCTGATTGTGTTTTTCCCTGTCTTGTATGGCAATAACCATATCAGCCGTCACATCAAGGCCTGCCTCCTCCTTCACCTCTTTGATGGTATTCTCCTTCACAGACAGATCTACATCCACCCATCCGCCGGGCATGGACCATCTGCCGTCATTTTCTTTCACCAAAAGGATCTTGTCCCCCTCAATGATCGCTGCCCTGCAGTCCATTTTCGGTGTCTGATACCCCACCTCACAGCAGAACAAATCCTTTGCTTTCTCAAAAGGCATTTCTGCCTGCTGGCTGATGATCTCCGCAGAGATTTCACGGATACGTTCAAAACGTTCTATATCGTACTTATCTTTGCAGTAATACAGGGCACTCTGGGCCAGACTCTGCAGTTCCACTGCCCAGTCTAACCAGTTTTGTTTTTCGTCTTTCATATGTACTGATTGCAGGTTTTTCCCACTGATGCTATACGGTGAGAAGCCACGGCTTTTCCGGCCTGCTGCTCCTTTCTTTATTCAGTTATTCTTGTAACTGCCTAATCCCTTCACTGTTACCAACAAAAATCCATGCCATGCCTGTACCGTGCCTTCCCCAAAGCCGTTTTGATAAGTCTCATCTTCCATTAACCCCATCTACTGAATACACAAAACAGCACTACAATTGGCAGGACAGCGGTACCTGGTCCTTTGTTTTGATTATACAAGATTCTTTATCTATTGACAACGGAACCTCTGCATTTCCTGCAGACATATCACAAAAGCCTGCGTACATATTTACAGTTCTCCACCGTCTGTGATAGTTATGGGCATAAAAATGCCCCTTTGAGGTAAGGAATGCCGCATTTTGATTCATACCCCAAAAGAGCTGTTTTTATTTATGATACAAAGTAATTTATATTGTCAATGTAGACTAATAAATCTTATAAATTATTACAATTTATATTTATTCTTAAACTTTTTCCTTCTCAAAAATATCACTCCAAAAATTATAAATACAATAACTGCAGAGGCTGTTATCACATACTGTGCAATCGGCTGTGACTTTTTTCCAATATCTATTACTGCTGATCCACCCCCTTGCCCAAATGTATCCGGAACATTGGCCGCCGCTTGCATTGCGCTTTTAAAATCGTATGCTTGAAAGCCATCTGGATCTGAAGGCTCCAGTTCTTCATCTGAATATATATTACTACGCGTTTTACTGCTGTCAGTTATCATTGCAGCAGCAGATGTCCGTGCTGGAATCACATACAAAATTCTCTCGTTATCAAGTGCCATGAATAAAGGCTGTCTAATAGGAGCTACACCACCGACCAAAAAAATTGATATGCATTGATTCCAATTTCGTTTTTTTCCAGAGATGCGTTTAACTGTTCTTCTAGTGTTAAATTTCCGGGTTCGTAAACATACACCCCTTCCACTCCCCATGGGCCAGTCTGCTGCCCATTTTCATCTCGTTCTCTTGTAACACAAGCTTCATACAAAACATCATCAGCACGAATAGAAACTATCCACATATACGGACTTTTGTTTAAAGCATCCATTGCTTCTGCATAATCAATAAGCTTATTTTCAATTAGAGGTGTATCTAAGTATTCCTTAACTGCATTATCAAGGTCAACATCCTCAATTGTTATTTGTCGTCCTCCTGATGATGTCGTTGGACCATTATTTACAAATTGAACAATTTGACTTTCAATATTATATATTGAATCATAATCCTCGGAGTCCTTTAATTTTTCTATAGAGTCTGCCATGACATCTTGAGCTATAAAAAAGATTGAAATCAGCACTCCCAGTATAATAACCCTGCTCTTCTTTTTCATTATTGTCCCTTCTCCTTCGCCGTGTTTTATTTAAATCACGTGCTACTAAATAATGCCTATTAAGTCGTGTTGACGTATTCTTCCAATTGGCATAGATTTCATACAGATTATTTTTATCATTCGTTTATTTGTAAGTGCTCTTAAGCTTCTGTTACGGCAAAGAAGACCGGAAATAAAATTGCTGCATAGAAGTGACCCGTGAAAAACTGGATACGATCCTGTAACCTATTATCAAAGAGTTGAGATTTAGTCTCGTCAGAACTCCTTTGTTTTGATTATACAAGATTCTTTATCTATTGACAACGGAACCTCTGCATTTCCTGCAGACATAACACAAAAGCCTGCGTACTCATTTACAGTTCTCCACCGTCTGTGATAGACTTGTTTTATATCAGGCAGAGAAATTCCTGCGAAATACTTTCGTTTCTCTTGACCTTCCCCTGCAGGGGACGGTTTAAACTAGAATAAGAGGAGGTTATATGTATAAAATCAGTCAATTTTCCAAAATTTCCGATCTAACTGTGAAAGCACTGCGTTATTACGATAAAGAAGGGATTCTGTCACCCTCCTTCCGGGATGAGGAGAATCAATACCGGTATTATAATGATGCGGATTTTGAAAAAGCCCGGCTCATCAAATATCTTCGTTCCCTGGACTTCTCAATAATGGAAATCCGAGAAATTCTGGAAACTGCAGAGACTGAGAATGATTTGGCATTTATACTAAGAGAGAAAATAAAAATAATTGAAAAGAATATTTCAAAGGAAAAAGAACTCATACGAAAAATCAGCAAAGGACTCCCTGCATATGAAACAAAACAGCCTGCTCTGCCATACAAGATTGACGTTACAGACGTAAAAGAAATGCTTGCAGCCACAATTCGCTTTACAGGCAGATATAGTGACCTTGGAAAGTATGTGCCGCTTCTCTATCAGGCAGTGAAGGACTGCAAGACAGGCAGACATTTTAACTGTTATTATGATGACGCCTGTGTGGAACAGGCAGATATTGAACTCTGCCTGCCCGTCAAATGCAGAATAACCCATCCATCTGTGACTTGCAAAAAACTGCCCGGCATTAAAGCACTGCGTACCCTCCATTATGGCAGCTACGATACTTTATATCTTGCGTATAAATCTGTCTTTGCCTATGCCAACGCCAACAACTATAAAATTTTGGTTCCCACAAGAGAGGTATACCTAAAAAGTCCCGGCATGATTTTCAAAGGAAATCCTGCCAACTATACTACAGAGATTCTTTTACCCTTTGAAATCCTTTAAAGGAGTAAAAATATGAAAACAATAATTGAAGATTTTATCCCTCAGGGTGGAAAACATTGTATCACCAATTCCCTGAAACAGATTTTTACCTATTACGGATATCCCATGTCAGAGGAAATGATATTCGGTCTGGCATCCGGTTTGTCCTTCCTCTACCTCAACCAGTCAGACAGCCCTATGGTAAATGGCAGGATAAAAGTATTTGAATTTGAAGAAAAACTGGCAAAACGCCTTGGTATCTCCATTAAATGTAAATCCGGAAGACATTATCCTCAGATTTTTGAAACCACAAAGCAGCTCATTGAGGAACAAAACCCCGTTCTTATCTACACGGATATGCCGTATCTGAAATACTTGGGCATGGATCCAAACAGCCACTTTGGAGGACATGCCGTGGTTCTGTTTGGCTTCGATGATACTGCGCAGAAATTCTTTGTAAGCGACAGAGATAACCACGATTTTCCCATCAAAGTCCCCTCAGGTCAGATAGCTGAGGATTATCACATGGTAGATTATGCAGAAATTGAAAAGGCCCGCAGGAGTTCACACAGACCATTTCCGGCCAACAACAAGTATTTGACATTTGATTTTAGCGGATACAAAAAGGCAGAAAAAAAAGTCCTGTGTCAGGCCATAGAAGAAACCTGTACCACAATGCTATTTCCCTCCGCACAATTGCTGGGTATAAACGGCATCAAAAAGTTTTCAAAAGAAATCCTGAAATGGAAACAGTTCAGCTCCCAAAAGCTTCGGCTGGCAGGTACCACTAATTATTTTCAGATCAATGAGGCAGGCGGCACCGGCGGAGGGATTTTCCGCAGAATGTATGGTGATTTTCTCATAGAATGCGCACCTGTTTTTCAGGATGAAAGGCTTGTGGACTCAGGACAGCGTTTCCTCTATGCCTCCCGGCAATGGGATTCCTTGGCTTTAGATCTATGGCAGTTATCCCTTGACCCAGACACGGAACTTTTAATAAAAATGTCAGCCGCCATCGCAGACCTTTATGTCATTGAAAAAGATATTTATTTGTCATTGCTTGAGACTGTGAAACAACATACCTTGGACCGGGAAGAAATGTAACATACGATTCTGGAAACACACTTGAATGGATTTTCTTCCCCTCTGCTTTAACCTTAAGGATTATATAAAAACAAGCCGTACAACATTTTTATCTGCTGCACGGCTGTTTTTCGTTACTCTTTTCTTTTACATCGGATACACTCCGAACTCTTCCCGCAGCCACCTTCTATACCGCTCAAGCTGCCCCTCAGTATGAAAATAGTGTTCCCCTTGTTCCGCCACTTCCAGGCGGCACGAGAAGCGTTCTGTAAATGCCAGTATCCTGTCATACTCACACAAATCGTCCTCACTGCCATACAGGATACTTGTGGGAGAATTCCATTTCACAATAGGATTTTCCTTTGTATAGCAGTAATAGTCCCAGTAAAGCTTTTGTCCAATGGGGGTATCCAGCTCTCCGTTTTCTTTTAGCTGACCGGATGTAATGTGAAACCAGGCCATCATATTTTCTATTATCCGCTCCATATCCACCACCGGGGACAAAAACAGGCATCTTTCAAATTCCTCTTCCCTATAAGCTAGGAGACTGAAATACGCGCCCAAACTGCAGGCAAATAATCCCACTGTGTTCCATTTTTCTCGGACAAATCCCAGGATTACTTTCAGTTCTTCCACACAATTCTGCACCTTACAGGGAATTCCTTCTTCTTTTCTCTCCCCGTGTTCCGGCAGATCAAAGCTAAGTACCTGATACCCCTTTTCCGAAGCTGTCTCTGCCAGGATCCGCACAGGTACATCTGTCTTGCTGGACTGGTTTCCATGTACTGCCACGATCACCTTGTCCGCCTGCTCACCATATAGAACAGACGGTATCTTATCTATCTGAAAAATCTGCATCTTCATATTACTTCTGTCCTCACCTTTCTTCTTCCAACTCCCACAGATGTCTGTCCTTTCTAAAATACAGGCAGATAAGCACACCCGCTATTCCCAGAAAGAAAAACAGCATTGCAGCCCCGGAACCTTTTCCGCTCCCAAAAGCACGCACCAGATAACTTCCCGATGCCTGTGTGCCCATTATAGGTTCAAACACTTTATCCACAAACAATCCGCCTAAAAGATATCCCACCGGGATTGTAAAAAACTGCAGAGTGTTGCGCACAGAATACACGCGTCCCTGTATTTCCAGAGGGGTATGGGAACGGATCAGCACATCCATATTGGCTGACATAAAGGGAATAAACAGCCATCCCAGCACCGCCCCCAAACACCAGACCGGTGTACTTTTCCCAAAGGCCAGAAAAAAGTTCTCTGTACTCATGGAAAACAAAAGGGAATTACAGATGATCCGCATTCTGCTCTTCGGTGGTGCGGACATAGATACCCAGATACTGCCTGCCAGATTTGCAATTCCTCCACAGGCGTTCACCCATCCAAGCGCCATTTTACTGCCTCCGTTTCTGGACAGAAGCATAGCCGGCAATGCCGCGTCGTACATGGATGCCACCAGATTGATGGCTGCCAGAAAAAGGATCAGGTCCAGGATCCCTCTGTTCTCCCGCATATATCCAAGGCCTTCCCCGGCCGCTTTTATAAGAGAACCCGGCCGCTCCCCGGATACCGGCCTGTTCTCCGGGATCCGGATAAAAAATGCAAGGGTAAAAAACGCAGCGGCGAAGGTTGTCAGGTCAATGGCTATCACCGCCCCAATCCCCCAAAAGGACATAACCGTCATGGCAGCAATGGGATTCAGCACAGTGATAAGAGAGTTGGAAAACGAACGCATACCGCTCACCCTCTGGTATTGTTTTTTCGGTGTGAGCAGGCTCACCGCCACATCCGAGGCAGGCTGCTGAATGGTATTCATCAGGCCGTTCAGCCCATTGATAAAATACAGGTGCCAAATTTCCAGGCTTCCTGCCCTCAGCAGATAAAATACCGCTGCTGTACTGACTGCCGCAATGGTGTCGCACACAAGCATGGTATGCTTTTTGTTCCATCGGTCACTCAAAGCCCCGGCAAAAATGCTCAGAAGTACATAAGGAGCATAGGAACAGATTGCCAGAAGGGAAGTAGACAGCGCCGAACCGGTCTGCTGATACGACCAGATCACTAAGGCATAGCTTGTCATGGAACTGCCCAGCGCGGAAAGCGCCTGGGTCGCCCACAGCAGAATAAAAGTATGTAGTCCTTCAAATAGTGCTTTTACGTTATTTTGTTTTTTCATTTTGACTTTGCCCTTTCTTTCATAAACTTGGTTTATTCAAAGAACGCAAAGTCTGACGGACGAAAAGGCATTACACCCAAAATTCGTCTCCATACAAATCCGTCCGCATCTCAGACTTTGCATGGAGCTTTTAAAATGCAGAGCATCACTGTTATCATCCTCTCTTCGTTTTTTTGATATTATCATTAACTGCGGTATTTGTAAAGGTTCCTCTGCTGACTGCCAAAAACACGGCAGATGGCAAAGCGGAGCGTATTTGTCCAATGCGCCGGCAGGATAAAAATCTCATGGAAGTCTGTGTCCTGCCGCCAGATAAAGCCGGTACCACTCTTCTCTGGTCAGCTTAACATCCGCCGCCTTTGCTGTCTCTGCAAGCCTCTCTTCGTTCATGGTCCCGGCGATCACCTGGATTTTGGCAGGATGGCGCAGGATCCAGGCTGCCCCCACAGCCGCAGGCGTGATCCGGTACTTATCACTCAACTCCTCCATCACCGAATTTAGATCCGAATAGTTTTCATTTCCAAGGTAAGTACCTGTTCCGTCCCCCGCCTGGAAAGGGGACCATGCCTGGATCGTGATATCCTCCAGCCTGCAGTAGTCCAGTATGCCTCCGTCCCGATCCTCTGCTCCGTCTGTATCCATATTCACTTCCATTCCCCTGGAGATCATCTGGGAAAATGGGATGCTGAACTGAAGCTGATCTACAGCAATGTGCTGCCTCACACATTTTTTTAACAGGCGGATCTGGGAAGAATTCTGATTCGATACACCAAAGACCCTGACCTTCCCGGACTGTTCCAGCCGGTCAAAAGCTTCCGCAACCTCCTCCGGCTCCATCAAGGCATCAGGCCGGTGAAGCAGAAATACATCCAGATAGTCTGTGCGCAGACGCTTTAAGATTCCATCTACAGAGGAAAGGATATAGCTTTTGGAGCAGTCATATCCCACTCCCGGAAGAATACCGCATTTGGATTGGATCATAATTTTCTCCCTCACCGAAGATGTCATGGGAAGCGTTTTTGCGAAAATCTCTTCGCAGTATCCGCCTCCATAGATATCTGAATGATCAAAAAAACAAATCCCCAGCTCCAGGCACTTGTGCAGATAGGATGCAGCCTGCTTCTCATCTAATCCATTAAGCCGCATACAGCCGGATGCGATCACCGGCACCGAAAGCCCCGTTTTTCCCAATTTCATTGTTCTCATCACACAACTCCTCCTTGTCTTCCTTCCAGTATGGATACCACACGCAGCAAATCCGTATCTGCTCCCACATTTCCCGGAAATACCACATAAGGGATTCCGGGAAAACGGCTCTCACTTCCGGGCATCCATACAGGAATCCCGGGCAGGATCTGTCCCGGCACATAGGCCCTTTTCACCTTCAGCGCCTTGGTTCCAATATCACTGGAGGTAATTCCCCCCTTGGCCACCAGATATTTTGGAATTACAGGCAGGGTGGATACAATCTGCGTCACTGCATCAGAGATCTGTACAGACAGCCTTAAATTTTCCTCCCTGTCAGCCTTCCCTGCCTCTATCCTCTCCCTGCTTGTATAGACTGCCACTGTTTTCCCTTCCTCCAGCAGCTCTGCACACAGTTTTCTTACCCTTTTCTGCTCCTTTAAAAATGCGGTCTTATCTGCCGCCATCCCCACATGAAATTCCAGAAAAGAGATTCCGGGATATGTCTCCAGAGCTTTCAGTTGTCTAGTGGTTTTATTCACATGGGAACCCACCACGATCAGTCCGCCCGTCCCCCTGTCCTCTACGCCCAGCTCTTCCCTGGTAAGAAGCGGCTTTTCCGGTATCCCCCCAAGCACTCTCACCGCCGAGGCCGCCGTTCTCAGCATAAAACGTTTTCCCTGGGAAACGGCTCTGGCAAACACCGTCGCAAATACCTTCAGATCCCCGTAACAGGCCGCGTTTACTATGATTTTTCCAAAAGCATTGACATCCATCAGCTTTCGGATGATCTCATCGATCCGCCTCTCCCGCAGTTCTTCCACTGTGATGGACTGTATCTCCTCCCTTTTGACAGCTCCATGGGTTTTCTCCTCTACCCAGTCTTTTATATCAGAGCTGCGGTAGCCGAACGTGGCATCCCCGGCAAACTCCGTTTCCCCCGCAGGAGTCAGAGTGCCGTCTGCACCTCTCACATAATGGATATCCCCAATGGTAAATCTTCCCCCTTCCAGAAAAAATGGGCAGAGGATCTCCCCGTCTGTCCGGAATCCCTGCTGCTCTAATTCTTCCTTTAAAGCCGCTGTCTCTGCGGGATAATGCCCCCTCAAAGTGGAATCCCCCCTGCTTACCAGCAGAAAATCTTTTCCTGTCTCTTTTGACACAGCCGCCACATGGTAGGCAATCTCCCTGTGGATCCTGACAGATTCCTCCTCCCCCATGCTCCGGGAATTGGTCAATACATAAAAAACCTTCTCATCCCCGTCAAATCCCTTTCGTATGGTTTCCAGGTCCCAGTCTGTGTACACATAGATTCCATGCACGGTTTGAATTCCTGTCGGATCATCATCCAACACCACGATCTTTGCATCCAGTCCTTTTACGGCATCCAGATACGCTTTTTCTTCCGGCTCCACTAAACAGCCTTTTCCTGAAGAAATAATCTCATCTTCTCTCATCCCTAAACTCCTTATCCGTTTTCTTTTCCCATTCGTTTTCCTATCCGCTTTTCCATCCGTTTTTTCATCCGCTTTTTCACCAGGATTTACACAATAAAAAGAAACAGGAGACGGGTAGCTTTCAACTCCCGTCTCCTCTGCATCTCTGACTTTTATTTTGTATCAAGACAAGCTTCCGCCGCCGTATCGTAGATGAATCCCTGTGGGATCATAACAGGCTGCTCTGGCTTTGTTGTCATATGGTACATTTTTTCCGCTCTGCAGCTCTCTCCGATCCCGTCGATGATTTCGATGGCGTGCAGTCCCAGTTCAGCGCTGCAGCGGTGGGCACGTCCGTTTCTGATGGCCCAGGCCATGTCAGCCACACCGATTCCCCGGTAGCTGTCTTTCCAGGTCCTCTCCTCTCCGGTCATATCGGGAGTTTCCGGTATCATTTTTCCGTATCCGTGAGTCAGCGGTACTGCCACTGTCTCCTCCTCCCGGTCTCCTCTGACCAGCTTCACCGGTCCGTAAAAATAGTTGGGATCCTGTAGGATCAGTGTACCCTCCGTTCCATAGATCTCCAGGCGGGCTGTCTGTTCCCTGTGACTGTCGCTGATCGCGGTAAATGTTCCGTAACACCCATTATAGAAATCAAGTGCTCCTGTCACAGAGGTTGGGAATTTCATATCAAAAGGTTTCTGATATCCCGGATTTCTGGGATTGCGCTGCATCTCCTTGGCATGGAATGCCTTTGACAATCCTGTCACCCGTTCCACCGGGCCAAGCAGATGGATGAGTGCGTGAAGGTAATAGCACCCCATATCATAGGGAATACTTCCCCCCGCAGTGAACACAAACGGCAGATCCGGATGATTCTCATCCTGAGCCAGATTATAACATCTTGCCACCATAGCCTGTGCATTCACCGGTTCGCCGATCATCCCCTTGTCGATCAAGTTTCTGGCTGTCTGCAGCCCGCCCCCAAGAAAGGTATCCGGAGCCTGGCCTATGCGCAGTCCTTTGCTCTTTGCCAGGTCATAAAGCTCCTTGGCAGACGCAAAATCCGTGGACATCATCTTCTCGGAGAAGACATGTTTTCCTGCCTCCAGCGCTCTTTTGCTGATCTCATAGTGGGATAACGGATAAGTGAGATTTACTATGATCTCGATATCCGGATCATTTATGATCTCATCCACGGTCATCTGACGAACCTGAAACTGTTCCGCTCTTCTCCTGCTTTTCTCCTCCACTATATCGGCAATTCCCATCACCTCAGTGATATGAAATGTCTGTGTCATATTCTTTAAGTATGTATAGCTGATTCCGCCGGCGCCGATCACACCGACCTTCACTCTCTCGACCATGATTAGTCTCCCTTCTTCTCTATCTGTCATTGACTGTCTGCAGTTGGCAGCAGCTCAGACAAGCTGAACTGTTGCCACTGCTTTTCCTTTTATTCAAAGCAGACACCGTTATATTTTTCCAATGCCCGGATTCCAAATTCCGCTGCCTTCAGCATATTTTCTTTGTACGCGCTATTGGCACTGCTGAGTTCGATAAAACCATATTCCACATCATTGTATGCAGCAGCCGCATCCAGAACTTCCTGTATGTTCATCACTCCCGTTCCGATATCTGTCGCCACATCAAAATTATATTTTCCCATAAATTCGCCGTCGATGACGGTATTCTCGGGCAGACCGTCAAAGAAGCTTCTGTGCTCCATATATTTCGGATGGAAATCATCCACGTGGAGCATCTTCACACGGTTTCCGAACTTTTTCAGGACCTCCACGGGATCCTCTCCGCCGCGGAATACCCACATGGTATCAATCTCAAAATTCACATAGTCCGGGTCAGTATTCTCCACCAGCAGCTCCAATGCGGATTTTCCCTCAAATTTCTGAAACTCATGGGCATGGTTGTGATAGATATATTTAAGCCCATTCTCTTTTAAGAGCTTTCCCTGCTGATTATATTTCTCACAGCGCTCCAGAACGTCATCCCTGCTCCTGAAAAAATCAGAAGCCAATACCAAATATTCTCCGCCTATGATATGCAGCCTGTCAATATCCTGATAAATGTCATCTCCTATATTAAAGTGCTTGGAGGGATGGACGATGCCCAGATCATCCATTATTTTTTTCAGCTCACACAGTTCTGCTTTCAGTTCCTCTGTAAACATGGTTCCTGCGGACTCAATGTATCGATAGCCGTAGCCAGCCAACTCCTTCAGTGTCCCATAAGGATCATTTAAAAACGCATCCGTCACGGAACAAGCCTGTAATCCACCTTTTATCACGTCAAATCCTCCTATATTCCTATTTCATTTTCTCATAAAAATCTTCCGGAAGACGTTCTGTCCCCTCAAAAGTCGTCTGGACCTGATACGGTTTTCCCGTAGCGATGGCGATGTTAAAGCCGTCTAAAAGCTCTGTCACATGACAGGCAAAATCGCCGTTGGCCCTGGCTGTCCGGCCCTCCTTGATCGCCTCGATCATCTCGCACAACCCCAGGCCCCTGTTCTCAGCC
Organism: Blautia coccoides; assembly: GCF_034355335.1. Taxonomy (NCBI): domain Bacteria; kingdom Bacillati; phylum Bacillota; class Clostridia; order Lachnospirales; family Lachnospiraceae; genus Blautia; species Blautia producta. The sequence continues at coordinate 1,972,996 of NZ_CP136422.1, read as the reverse complement.
GGAGAGGAAAAGATCAGCGGAATATCCTTCTTGTAAGCATCTGCATTGCTGGATCTCTCCCTGGAAATCTTTCCGTCTTCCCCCTTCAAATCCTCCTCCAGCAGCACGTGAACTCTGCTTCCCTCGCCGTAATTGTCGGGATCGGATAAAAACAGAGAGCCTTTTGTGCCGTAGACCTGGACGCAGGGACCGTTCTGGGCACCCCAGGTATCCCAGCTAAAATTCACACTGGCACTGGTTCCGTTTGCGAATTTAACGATACCGTTGTAATTCGTGTTTACTTCCACGTCCACAAAGTGATCCTTGATGGGCCGGTGGGGGATCCCAATCCCCCCGTAGCAGCAAAGCTCCACTGCCGGCCCCATAAAATACAGCATTTCCGAGATTCCATAAGGACCGATGTCCAGCATAGGACCGGCACCCTTTCTGTAAAAGAAATCCGGTGCGGGATGTATATTCTCAGGTCCGTGATACATATTGGCAACCTTTGCACTCATCACTTCGCCGATCACACCATCCTCAATGACCTTTTTACAGGTCTGCACCCCTGCACCCAGGAATACATCCGGAGCACATCCCACATACAGATTTTTCTCCCTGGCCAGCTCTGTGATATCGGAAGCCTCCTTCAGGGTAAGTCCCAAGGGCTTTTCTGAATAAACATGTTTTCCTGCGCGAAGCGCCCTCATATTTACATCGTAGTGGGCCTGGGGATTGGTCAGGTTTACGATCACATCGATCTCGGGTTCCTGAAAAATCTCATCCAAAGTAAGTACATGGGCAATTCCGTGGCGGTCTGCCAGAGCTTTGGCCCGTTCCAGATCCAGGTCGCACAGAGCATAGATTTCCATGTTTCGGAAACGGCTGGTGATATTTGGCACATAATTTCTCGTACTGATGTCCCCGCAGCCGATAATACCTATCTTAAATACTTCTTTCATCCTCGGTTCCTCCTGTCCTTTATGCCCCGAATTTTACCATTCCGTCATAGCTTCTCTGCGCACATCCGTAAGGCTCCATATCGTAACAGGAATCCTGCTCCACCACAGCATACTCCACACCGATCTCCTTGCAGGCTGCCACTACAGACGGCCAGTCAATATTTCCCTGTCCCACTTCCGCAAAGCGTTTCTCAACCTGTTCACAGCTCTCGATACCCGGAACGATGGCATAATCCTTAAAGTGTATGATCTTCATTCTCCCTTTTACTTTGCGGATCCAATCTGCCAGCACGACGCCGCCGCAGGTCATCCAGTGGGTATCTAAGATAAAGTTCACACCTTCCGGGTCTGTCTCATTGATCAGAATATCCATACCGATCTCTCCGTCACCAAAGGAAGCGTACTCCAGGGCATGAGGATGATAGAGAATGGTTTTTCCTGCTTTTTTCGCCACTTCAGCCACTTTATTCAGCTTGTCTGCATACTCCCTGAATCCCTCTTTTGTACTCCGGTATTCCACGGGCATGGTGTTCACATCGATATAATCCGTCTCAAACAGATCGGACATCTTGATGGCATCCTGGATCGCCTGGGGATCTTCTGACATTTTTTCAAAGCTGGCACCGCAGCAGAGATATTTCATCCCGTGTTTGTCGAGCAGTGCTTTGTATTCCTCGGGTGTCACATAGTCTGGGATGATATACTGTACAGCCTCATATCCCATCTCTTTTGCCTTTCCCAACACTTCATCCAGTTTTTCTTTATCTCCCATATATTTCTGGAGGATTGCTAATATAATACCTTTTTTCATCTCATTATCTCCTATTTATTATGTTATCGTTTGTAACTGTTCAGCGGCCAGGTAATAATCCCATCGCCAACCGCGGTGCTGAACAGTTACCATTGTTTATACCTTATTTACATTATTTCGTTGCTTCCTGAATTGCCTGGCTTGCTTCCTGGAAGTTCTCCATATCATAGGCCACCACATCATCGTAGCCAAATCCTTTGATCTTATCTTTCATCTCGCTCCACAGGGAATCAAAGGTACTCTGGTCCTCGGCATAGATCATCTGCCAGGAATAAGCCTTGATCACTTCCCCGCACTCGGAACGTTTTGTTTTGATATCACCGGGATCCTGCGGTTTCCGGAAGGAATTGCCGGGCATAGGATCCAGAGCATTCTTTTCTTTCAGATAATCCAGCGGCCATTTTGCCCCAAAGGTTTCTGTCCACTGCTCGTCAATTTTAGAACGGTTCTCGTCCATTGTGGTAGACCACATGGAAGGATCGTATGGCTCATTGTATGTAGGATTGGTATCCATCTTATAGACAACTGAGGATACGATACGGTTTCCTCCGTCTGAGAAGTTACCGCCGCCCCACTCTTCCGGCACAGGGATATTCTGCGGATCTCCTCCCTGCAGCGCTTCTTTTCCATATTCAGTCAGATATGGCCTTCCATCCTTTTCCTCCCAGGTCAGACCCTCCGGGCCTGCAAATGTGAGCATCATACCTTCCTCTGAATTCAGCCATTCAAAGAATTTAAATACACGTTCCGGATCCTTCACTGTGGAACCCATGGCCATAGCTGCGCCCTGGCCGTGAACGGAATGTCCGAGAGGAGCATAATCCATATCGCCCACCGGCACAAATACCTGTCCTTTGCCCTCGCTGATGTGTTCCGGCGTATTGTACTGGTAGATGGGGAACGGAGAGTTGAACGCCGCGCCGTCCGCTACTTTCGCATTCAGATCATCAAAGGACTGTGTGCTGGAATCGGGATCCAGCATTCCCATCTGATTAGCCTTAAAATACATCTCAAGTGTTTTGTGGTAGATTCCGTCATCGTCATCCAGCACAAAGTAATCTTTGCCGTTTGCTTTGTAATTCACAAATCCATTGTCATTGCGTCCATACCCATACATGATCGCGTATTTATCGGCACAGGTCATGGAAGTTCCGTCCCAATCCGGGAACAGGGAAAAGGCATAGGCCGGTTTTCCGGAATCACTGGTTGGATGGGCATCCTGCATCTGCTTGCTCACAGTCAGGATATCATCCATGTTCTTGATCTCCGGCGCGCCCAATTCATAATAATAGTCCCATCGGGTATAAAAGCCGTTCTCTGGTGCGCCGTTTCTCACCTGAGCCGCATCTGTGTTCTTTGCAATGCCGGAAGCATTGACCGGATAAGCGTAAATCTTTCCCTCTGTACCAAAATAATCGGAAAATGCATCGGCACCTTCTTCAAAAGGTTTTAACACATCGCTGTCTTTTGCCAGATCCGTCATGTCATAGATCAGCCCGGCTTCCACACAGTCCTTCATCTTATCCGCATCCAGGCAGATAATATCCCCCAGTTCGCCGGCTGCGGAGCGTGTCTGATAGACGGATTCCCCGGAAATATTCTGTGAGATGATATTCATCTCAATGTTAAACTTATCCTTTATGATCTTGGCAAACCAGCCGCTCTGGATTCCCTGATAGTTGACATTACGGGAAAACACATCAATGGTGAGCAGGTCTTCCTTGCCCTCTTTCGACGCTGCGGAAGCGTCTTTTGAATCTGCGGAATTATTTGATTTCTCTGAGGAACACCCCGCAAAAGATGCTGTCATAGCTGCGCAGAGCATCAGTGCTGTAACTTTTTTCATTCTTTTTTTCATAACTTTCTCCCTTTCTTGTTTTGCTTTTCCTCTTCATTATTTTTATGGATACATTTACTTTTAAAGATTCTTTTGATCCCCCTTGTTTAGCTGTCACCTCCTACTAATTCTATGTCATATCCATCCCCTACACAAGCCAAATATCACGCTGGCCACGCCTGTCTCTATCCCTTTACAGAGCCGATCATAATACCCTTTACAAAATATCTCTGGAAATACGGATACACCAGAAGAATGGGCAGGATCACCACCACGGATACCGTCATGCGTATGGAGGTAGGCGTCTGCATGGTAGCCAGGGAGGCAGTGCTCATGACAGCTCCGTTTTTCATCATGGCTGCCAGGGAACTTGCTTGGTTGATATACTGGTAGAGTAAAAACTGCAGGGTGTACAGCTTCGGCTCTGTCATCAGGATCAGGGTATCCTGGAAGGAGTTCCACTGGTTCACAGCAGAGAAGATCGCGATGGTGGCCATAATTGGCTTTGCCAGCGGCAGCATGATCTTATAGAAAACTTTGAACACACTGGCGCCATCGATCTCAGCGGCCTCCTGAAGAGCCGTGGGGATAGACTCCATATAAGTTTTTACCAGGATAATATTAAACGGCTGCACAATAGCAGGAAGCACATAGGCCAAAAAGTTATTGGTCAGATGCAGGTTCCTCATGGTAATGTACCAGGGGATCAGACCCGCGTTAAAATACATGGTGATCACTGTAAAACGGTACCAGAACTTTCTCCCCCACATATTCTGCTGAGAGAACATAAATCCCAGAAAAGCCGAACCCAGAACTGTGACAACCGTGCCGATCACGGTTCTGGCTACCGTCACAAATGCGGCGTTTGCCAGAGCAGGAATCTTAAATACATCTATGTAGTTTTGCAGATGTATGCCCTTGGGCCAGAATATGATATCCCCGTTAGCACTCAGTTCATTAGAGCTGATGGTGTTGATGATCAGGTAGTAAAAAGGATAGATGCAGACAATTGTGAATGCGGTAAAAAAAAGTATCAGGCAGAAGTCAAACACCTTGTCTCCGGTAATCCGTTTTCTCTTTTTATTCATTTAATTTCCCTCCTCTCTAAACGATAGACTCACCGCGCACCGCCTTGGAAATCCCGTTGACACAGAATAAAAGAGTGACACTGATGATGCTCTTTAACATACTGATCGCCGTGGCCAGAGAATAGTTGCCTGTCTTGATACCCAAATTGTATACGTACAGATCCAGCACCTGGATCTTATCTGTGTTAAACGCGTTCTGGAATACCAGAAATTGATCCATACCATTGTTCAGGAAGTTGGCCACGTTCATGATCAGAAGTACAAAGAACGTGGGCAGAAGGCTTGGAATCGTAATATTCCAGATGAGCCGGAACCTTCCTGCTCCATCTACTCTGGCCGCCTCATACAGTTCCTGGTCGATACCGGCTATAGAGGCTAGATACATGATGGCTCCCCAGCCAAGTCCTTTCCACTGTCCCCACAGCCACATGTTCAGCCACGTATGGGAGTTGTCCTGCAAAAACTGGATGGGCTTTGTGGTGATCCCTAAAGCCTGCAGCAGATGGTTTGCCATACCCGTTGAGGAAAGCAGAGAAAAAGCAATGGAGTAAACCAGCACCCAGCTAATAAAGTTGGGGATCGTGGTAAAAGTCTGGACTGCTTTTTTAAATCGTCTGCCCTTGATCTCTGAGAGCAGGATTGCAAATGCCATGGGAAGCCAGGAGGTCAGAAGCGCCAGTCCGCTCATGACAAAGGTATTGCGGAGCACTTGAAGTATCTGCAGTCGTTTCTCCGGCGTGCCCACCATACTTTTAAACCAATCCAGTCCTACAAAGGCACAGTCGGAAAGGCTTTTTGGGGGTCTGTAATCAAAAAACGCATAGATCCATCCATAGAGCGGCAGGTAACTGAACAGGAACAAAAGTACCAGAAATGGCAGGACCATCAGAAACAACTGCACACTTTTACTCTTTTTGTTCATTGTAATATTTTTTCTCGTTTTTGTTTTTACCCCATACAAACTGACTCCTCCTCCTTTACCACAGCCTCTCACCGGGCTGTGGGTATTCCGTTTCCACCGGGTCTGCCTCCACGCCGTTCAGGTATTTTACAGCTTCCCGGAAAATACGGGCGTACGTTCCGTAGATACCGGTACAGTGGTGAATGTACGGCCCGCAGACAAACTTGCGCTCCCAGGCAGGCCAATCTCTGAATTTTGCCCACACATAAGTTCCTTTGCTGTATGGTCCTGTGGTGGTCTTTCCCTCCCCATACAGGAGCTTGTAATCTCCGCGCAGCGAGTCAAAACGAAGCAGTGTGATATCTCCCTGTTTTAACTCAAACTGCCCTGCCCCCTTAAAACCTTTTCCCTGATGGCATCCGATGGTCACACCCTGATTCCCTGCAAGGCTGGGCGGAAATACACCGCAGTGCCACAAAAGCTCTGCATTGTCATCCGTGGGATGACGCCCCGTAAGATCCGCGAAGAAGGGGGGAGCGGATGCCCCGTTGGCACCCAGAGCCATGATGGAGGTGACTGCGCCGTGAATGTCATTCTCACAGGCAATGGGGAATCCTTCATCTGTGCTGTCCCCCATGAGATAACAGGGAGCGATCCCCGAAATATCCGTGAAAGGTGCCCAGCACTGGGTTGCGGCGGCACTTAAATTTTCTTCTGCCGCCCATTCCCGTATGGCCATCTTCATGGCGCAGATCCGCTCCACTGCGTCTCTTCCCACGATCTCCTGCTTAGCCTTTCCCAGGATACCCTCAAGCTCTTCCTGGAACAGGCTGTCTTTTTTTTCCAGGATCTTTTCAAACCGCTTTTGCATCTCCACCAGAGTCACCGGAACCACTTCCACTCCAAACCGTTCCAACAGCTCCGCCTCATTGCTTTTTACAGACCAGAAGGCTGCCGGCCGTACACTGATCTGCCCGATCCTGGGAGCGTTCATGGCCTTGGCCACCCCTGCGGCTGACAAAAAGTCTGTGACTCCGCTCTTAAACGTCTCCTCTTCCACCCAGCAGTTCGTGATGTAGGTAAACGGAAGGCCAAACCGCATCAGTACCTTGCTGCTGGCAAACACCCCGCACTGGGCATCCCGGAAACGAAAGCCCTCCGGTTCCGGGGCATCATCTCTCACTGCCCACAAAAGCACCGGCTTCTTCATCATAGATGCCAGACGGCAGACTGCCTCCTCACATCCAAAGTTCACATGTGCAATGAATATGGTGTCCACTTTTTCCTTTTTAAAATGTTCCGCCACCGCCTCGGCATCCCTGCTTCTATAGAGCAGCCCTTCCTCGTTGAGAAAGTCGATGTTTACAAAGTCCACTCCCAGATCATTCAGGCGCGCTTCCACTTTTTTCTTTGTCTGCGCGGCACGGTCCAGACGGAATGCGGTATCACTGTAGGTTTCCCTCCTGGTGGGGACGAACCCTAGTTTGACCCGGTATCTCTCCTTATACGTCTCTCTGATTCCCATAGTATTGGATCCCTCTTCCTCTCTTAAACCCGTCCGCTGCTTAAAAGGTAGTGTGTCATCTTGTCCTCCACCAGCTCTGTCACAGCCTGGTGCGCCAGCTTTAACTCTGCCTCTCCGATTTTCGGAACGTCTTCGTTGGTGATGGATTGTGACAGACCCAGCGCGTTTAAAAAGGCCTGCTCCAGATCCGTAGCAATATTGATCTTGCTCACCCCGCCATTTGGAAGTGTAATAGCATCCTGCACCAACTGTGCCGGAACCCCGGAGGCCCCGTGGAGTACCAGAGGCAGATCCACCCTTCTCCGTATCTCCTCAATACGTTTTAATTCGATATGGGGTTTTCTAGTCAGATAAGCCCCGTGTACTGTTCCCACGGAGACTGCCAGCAGATCTACGTCCGTTGCATCCACAAATTCTGCTGCTTCATCGGGATCTGTGTACAGCTCCGTACTGGAATCCGTCTCTATCCTGTCATTGGAGGAGATTTTTCCCAGCTCTGCCTCCACTTCCACACCGTAGCTGTGAGCGTATTTCGCCACCTCTTTTACAATGGAAATATTTTTGTCCAGTTCATATTCCGAGGCATCGATCATCACGCTGTCAAAACCGGCTGCAACTGCATCCCGGATCACCTGAAGATCCTTTGTGTGATCCAGATGCAGTATTGCTGGCACCCGGATATCCAGTTCTTTTTCACAGCGCCTGTATTCCCGCGCAAACTCCTCACAACTGCCTCCATACCGTTTCAGCTCTTTCTGGGATACCTGTACGATCACCGGTGAATTTAAATTCTGGGCTGCCTGCAGTACAGGGCTGATATTCGTAAGATATCTGGCTGAAAAAGACCCCACCGCGTATCTCTCATCTCTTGCTTTTAATAAAATTTCTTTTACACTCATCTCATCTCTCCTCTGCTGTCATCTTTCACAACGCCTGAAGGCTTCTGCCGACTGGATAATACTGGTCTCAGGATCCTGAACGGCAAACCGGTCTGTGGTGGGGATCATAGGCTCCAGCATAGCCGGCCCCTGGTATCCGTATTTTTCAAAGAGCTGGTAGATTCTCGCGGCGTCGATGACCCCTGTAGTCATAGGCATGGCCCTGACCTGATCTTCCTGTTCATCCGGCCCTTTTCCTGCAGCTCCGTCATTCAGATGCAAATTCACCATACGGTCACAGTTCGCTGCCGCAAAGTAGAGATCATCCTCCCTGCCGCTTCCGCAGAACCAATGATACGTGTCAAACAGGAATCCCGTCTTTCCTCCCGCCGCGTCCGCAATGGACAGCACACCGCTTATGGTATGTACAAATGGATGAGGGTGTTTTACCCGCAGCTCATATGGTCCCAGACATTCAAATCCATACAGAATTCCATAGTCCGTAAACACTTTCTGAAGCTTTTCAAGCCGTCTCACATGCCATTCAAAGTTCTCATCAAAGGGCCTCACACTGCTGGGCCAGATATGGTTGTATGCATACTTTACCCCCATTTTTTCTCCGGTCTCTGCCCATCGTTTCTGAATCTCTATTGCCTTTTCCAGACGTCTCTCATCCACGCTGTCGTCAAAAAAATCTTCCACCGTGGGTAAAAGTCCCCATTTCAGATCATATCTTTTCATTGCCTCCTGGGCAGATTCTACCCGCTTCGGATCATCCAGGATAGCCGCCGGGACATCCAGTCCCTCCAGACCATGTTTTTTTGCCAGCGGAGCCAGTTCCTCCACTGTTCCCGGAATCTTCAGCAAACGCACATCCAATACCTGATACATCTCTTTGCCTCTCTTTCTTTTTTTATCTTCCTATGTCACAAACTTATAGCCCGCACATAAAATGAACTGCTTTTTGGAAGTCCTCCTCGGACTTGATCCCATGAAGGATCATTCCCCCCTGATATCCGGCCCTGTCAAGCTTTTCTATAAAATACGGAAAATCTACGATTCCATGGCCGGCGTAGGTATATTGAAGCGTTTCCCCCTCCAAAATATCCTTGCCGTGGGCCAGGCAGATCTGCTGTCCCAGCCGTTCAAATGCATCATCCATATATGCTCTCACATGTTCTTTTTTTGCCTGTCCTTTCGGAAACAGGTTTGCCACATCCATGATGATCTTAAGATGGCTGTCCCATCCGAAATATTCCAACAGCTCCTGGGCTTTTTCAGCAGAGTCAATACAGTTGTTTGGCTCGCACTCAATACCCAGGACCACATCATACTTTCTGGCAGACGCAAGTGCTTCTGTCACAGTTTTTTTCAGATCTTCCATAGCCTGCGGCAGTTGATTATCCTCATGGCCCTTCCACATATTATCCGCATTTCTGCTTCCCGTGCACAGGGTGACAATACCGCATCCCAATGTCTTGCAGGCCTTTGCGATCACTTCCAGTCTCCGGGTGCCTTCCTCCCGCACTGCCGGATCCGGATGGATCATGTTGTACGTCCCATTCACGGATACGATCTGGATCTGATTGGCATCCGCGGCTGCCCGTATCCTGCAGAGCAGGCTGTCATCCAGCCTTTCTGGCATCTGCTCTTCACATACAGATCCAAAGTCAAACTGCATCTGTGAAAATCCATATGACTTTACAGACTGAAACAGTTCTTCCACTGTAGGGCGTTCCAATTCAATTGAATACATTCCAAGCTTCATAGTTTTCCTCCTTATGGACAGCCGGTCAAGCGATCCGGTTTATCACTTCTTCCAGTGCAGGTATCCCTTTTCTTCCGCCTATCTGGCCGCAGGTCAGGCTGGCAAAAACACCTGCGAATTCCATACATTTTTTAAGCTCCCAGCCCTGTCCCAGGGCATACAGGAAAGCACCGTGGTAATTATCCCCCGCCCCCGTGGTATCCACCACAGGTACGTCTATAGATTCCATATACAAAAAGCTTTCCCCATCAAATCCCACAGCCCCTTTTTCTCCTCTTGTCACTGCGGTGAACATCCCTTGTTTTCCCCTGGAGGCATAGTATCTGCAGGCTTCTTCCGCGTCCAGATCCAGAGTCTTCTCTGTCGTGGCCTCATCCAGGATCCAGATATCCGTGTAGGGAAGGAGCTGATCTGCCAGTTTTCTCGGAAGATTTCCCCCGTCAATAGAGAGCAGGACTTCCCCCTCTTCCCTGCAGAATTTTGCAAGATCCACCATCAGCTTCTCCCCCATCACACCAAGATGGATGACTTTCGCGCTTTTTAAAAGGTTTTTATCCAGCATCTCAAATTCCAGATCATAGATACATCCCCCATAGTGGGTAATGCTTCGGCTTCCATCTCTGTCCACAAGGATCATGCTCACAGAAGATCTGGAATGGGATGTCTCGATCATCTGCACTGCCCGAAACCCCTGCTTCGCCAGGTCCTGCCGGATAAATGTCCCCGCCTCATCCTCTCCAACAATGGTGATCATGCCTGTGACGCCTCCCAGACTCTGATGGGCCGCCGCTGCCGTGGCAGATACGCCGCCGCAGCACTGCACATACTCAGACGCCTGTACTCTCTGGTCACTGCCCGGCATCTGCTCCACCCGCATCATGAGATCCTGGGTGCTGCCCCCGATAAACAGGCAGTCAATGGGCTTTTCTTCTCGTCTCATGCCGGTCTCCTATTCTCCAAGAATCTCTTTTACTCTCTCGATACACAGCCTTGGACTGGTGAGCACAGGTGTCTCTATACTGCTTACCAGCGGCAGAAGCACCGTCATACTTCCCTGGGCCAGCACCACCACGTCATTTTCTTTGGCGGCTTTTTCCACTTCCCCAAGCACCATCCTGTTATGTGTCTCAGCGTCATTTTTCTCAATGAGAACCATCATCGCGCCTTCCACCAGATGCAGGTCCACCTCCACCTCTTTGCCCAGCTCTTTTGCTTTTTTCTCGATCAGCCGGACACTGGGGCCTGTGGTGGATTCCACCGTGGCCACCACTGCAATCTTTCTCCCCATCTGTACCGCTTTTTCAGCCATGGCCTCATCAATCTTCAGGATAGGAACATTCAGAAACGGGGCGATCTGGTCCGCTGCCTCCCCCACACTGGAGCACTGATTGACGATAAGATCCACTCCCAGCTCCTGGGCATTTCTGAAATACTCAAACATCCTGCGCTTTACAAAAGGTGTGGGGCCTCCGTTTTGATTTACTTCCTGTATCAGGCTCTCATCTATGATCTGTGTCACTTTCACATTAGGGATGATCTCCCGGCACAGCTCTTTTAACTCTGCAAAGGAAACCGCGCTGGTCTCCACAATGGCGATTGATTTACTCATATTCCTCTGTCCTCCTATATTTTTACACTTGCTGTCTGCCTCAGATGATACTGTACACCGCATTTAAAATCCGTGGATGGCAGAACTCCTCCCGGTTATCAGGCATAAGCTGATGGGCATATACCACAGACAGCCTGTTTACCGGATCCATGGACAAAAGTGTCCCTGCAGCCCCGGCCCAACTGAATTCCCCGGAACTTCCCAGGCAGTTGGAATCTGCCAGGTCTATCAGGGTCTTCACGCCTAATCCATACCCATAACCGGACATAAAGTTCCAGCCATGGCGGTGCGTATCCTGGAAATCTTCCAGGGCCTCCCCCCTGAGATGATTCCTGCTCATCAGTTCAATGGATCTGTAATTTAAAATCCTTTTATCCTTCCAGATGCCTCCCTTGGCCATCATTCCGGCAAAATGTGACATATCTTCCACGGTGGATAACAATCCCCCGCCTCCGCTTTCCAGACGGTATACAGAAGAAAATTTATACTCTTCCGACTCATTTGGCAGTCTTTTTCCGTCCTGATACCGGTACATCACCGCCAACTGCTCCCGGGGGATTTCTTCCTTAAAAAATCCTGTGTTTGGCATCTCCAAAGGCTCAAACAGCCTTTTTTTCAAAAATTCTCCAAATCCCATACCGCTTGCTTCCTCGATCACAGCTCCCATCACATCCAGTCCCAGTCCGTAATTCCAATGGCTCCCTGGCTGAAAAGCAAGAGGAACCCGGGCAAGCCTTCCTGCAAATTCTCTGGTGGATACAAAACCTTCCTGTTTGATGGCATCCAGCACTTTTTTTGTCTCCCGCTGGGTACCATTACATTCCCCGTCATAGGTAAAACCCGATGTCATGGTGAGCAGATGCTTGATGGTCATGTCAGCAGCGGGTATCAGGGTCTCCATGTTATTTCCTGCGTAATGGCAGCAGGTGAGATTTTTATATTCCGGCAGATACCACCACACCGGATCATCCAACAGAATCTTTCCCTCCTCCAAAAGGATCATAGCGGAAGCGGCCGTAATGGGTTTTGTACAGGAATACATGCGATACACGGTATCTCTTCCGATTTTTTTACCTGCACCTTCATCGGCGTATCCCTGATATCCCTCATAGAGGATCTCTTCACCCAGCCTCACTGTCAGCGCACATCCCGCAGGCCCTCTCTCCATTTCCACAAAATTCTTCAGCAACGCGTCTAATTTCTCTGTGCCTCTCACTTTTTTCCCTCCCATTATTTCAATCTCAAATCTACCCCTATGGCTCTTTATATGACCTGTTCCCACTGCTCTGTCACATTGTCCTGTTTCCTTGTTTCTGGTTGCATTATAGCATTCCGAATTTTAGAACTTAATAAAAAAAACCGAGGTCCCATGTAAAAAAACCGACTTTATGCTCTATTTTATTGTTTTCCTTTACACTTTCTTATATAATTTAGCTAACATTTTAACGAGAGAAAAAGGGAGATGCCGTCAATGTTTACGATTAAAAATATAGGTACAAAAATACAGAAAAACATATCCAATTTTAAGTTAGGGCGCAAGATCATGCTGATCGTGCTGGCATGTATTTTTCTGATCAGCGGGTTTTCCATGCTCGCTTATTACTTTACTGTCCGCAGCAATAACCATCTGTTATACAGCAGCACTGCTGATAATCTGTCCTACTCAGCCTCTAACCTGAGCAGCCACATTGACAATATCCAGGCACTCTCCACAGCTATGATCGCGGATGATACGTTACAGGACATGCTGTCTATGCGCAAGGATTCCGGAAAGCCGCTGGACCCTTCCTCTTACAGCACTCTGTGCACCACCCTGGAGTCCTATCTGCAGCAGTACCAAAACAACAGTCTTTCCTATATCATGCTGGCCGGGGATGAGGTCATGGCCAAAACCTATATTCCTCTGTCTGACCGGCTCCCGGTTGAGGTGATCCGGGAATTGATAAAAAGCGCCAAAGGACACATGGGCCGTTCCACATGGGTAACACAATACAGCGAAGACTATGGTCTCTTTCTCGTCCGGGAGATCCGGCGGACCAAAAATGCGCGCCTGGACTCTCTGGGATATGTCATCATACGGGTAAATAGCCGACGGATGTTAGAAGACTGCAGCCATTTTTCCAATCAATACGGGCAGGCCTCCTATCTGCTGGCGAACGAAGATTCCGTGATCCAGAGCAGCATCACCCTGTCGGAACAGGATTCCAAAACGCTTCTGGAACCCTTTGAGCACCCCTACCGCATCCAGAATTTGTCCGGAGACAAATACTTTGTGGTCAAAAATACAGTCCCCAATGTGGGCTGGGACTTTTTCTGCCTGGTTCCTTATGGTACGGTCTATGATTCGATCCTAGTCACCAGAATCCTGTTCGTTGCCATTGTTCTGTTGAGTATCTTGTTAAGCCTCCTGCTCTCCACGCACTTTATCCGCTCCCTGACCAGGCACATTGACAACCTGATCTGCAAGATCCAGTCCTTTGCCCGTGAAGACGCAACCTTTTCCCCCGCCGATTTCCCTTTTGACTATACAGAGAGAAAAGACGAACTGGGGCTTCTGCACCAGCAGTTTGATCAGATGGCCCTGCAGATTCAGCAGTTGATCCATGTAAACTATAAAAATGAGCTGTTGGTCAAGGACGCGCAGCTAAAAGCTCTGGAGACACAGATCAACCCCCATTTTCTATATAACACTCTGGAATCCATCAACTGGCGGGCAAAAGCTTCCGGAGAGAAGGATATTTCCAAAATGGTAGAAGCTCTTGGCTTTTTATTGAGAGCCGCTCTGTCCCAGTCTTCCAAAACCGTTCCGCTCAGGCAGGAGCTTGATTTTGTCCACTGCTACCTGACGATCCAGGAGACACGCTACGAGGATCAGCTTGTCTATACTATGGAGGTGGACGAAGCTCTGAATGAAGTACCTGTTCCCAAACTGCTCATTCAGCCTCTTGTGGAAAATGCCATTCAGCATGCCCTGGAGGAGATGGTAGATACCTGCCGGATCCTGATCCGCGTGTATCACGACAGCCGGTATCTGTATATTCAGGTGGAGAACAGCGGCTCTTCTTTCCCGAATCATTTACTGGAAAAATTAAGTGACAAGACCATCAAACCGGAGGGCTTCGGCATTGGTCTTACCAATATCAACCAACGGATCCAACTGACCTATGGAAAAGAGTATGGTCTTGAATTCTTTAACAAGGATGGCTTTGCTGTGGCCATGATCCGGCTTCCCTTTCAGGGAACAGCAGCAGAAGGAATCGGGAATATAACGCAGCAACAGCAGCGGTGAAAACAGTATAGGAGGGATATAGATGTTACGATTGATCATTGTGGATGATGAGAAGATCATACGGGAATCTATCCGCAGTCTGATCGACTGGGAGAGCCTGGGTGTGGAGGTTGTGGATGTGTGCAAAAACGGTCTGGAGGCTTACGACGCGATCCTGGACGAATACCCGGATATCGTGCTCACTGATATTAAGATGCCGGGACTTTCCGGACTGGAACTGATCGAGAAGTTAAGGGATACCCGGGAGCACATTCAATTTATCCTATTATCAGGATACGGAGAGTTTGAGTATGCCAAACAGGCCATGCGCTACGGAATCCGGCACTATCTTCTGAAACCCTGTAATGAAAAACAGATCATAGACGCTATCGAAGATGTAAAAAAAGACTGCCTGATCCAGCAGCAGTCTGCCGTGGTGGAGGAACAGACTGCTGAATTCGAGAAGTCTCTGTTTCGGAACATGGTGACAGACGGGGTGACAGGAGGGGTAGATCCTTCTAAAATCGCTGATTCCTACCAGTGCTATTTGGATTTCCACAGCACCTCTTATGATCTTCACTATCTGTTTTTTTTGGAGGAGCAGTATGTGCGGGACTGTGTTTTAAAAATCAGTGAATATATGCAGGAAAATTTTCCGGGATTTTTATTTCATCTGTTCTATGTAAAAAACACTCTGTTGTTTGTCTTAAAGGACATCCACGGTGAGTGTCCAGGCTGCGATGCTTTTTTGGACAGCCTGCATTTTCCCCGGGAGACAGTGTCTCTGAAGCATGAAAAAGAACACTTTGAGAATCTGACCGGACTATTCATTACACTGATACAAAAATCAATCCGTTATGACAAGATCTACTATCTGGATGGGGATACCAGAATTCCCATCTGCAACTATAACGGATGTCTTTTGAGCGCCAGATCCATGATCCAGAGATACGAGTCAGGAGCTGTTGCCTACGAGGCCTTTTCGGAAGAACTATTTTCCCTTCTGGAGACCATCGAGGACAGGGATTTCTTAAATCTTCTGATCACCAATATTATTTTTCAGGAATCACAGACAGCCTCAGAACCGGATGCTGTCACCGGAGCGGAATTCTTCCGCCTGATCAACAGAGCACAGACCACAGAGGAGATTCTCTCCTCTTTCCGGGGAAATTTTAACCGTTTTTTCCCCACATCTCATTCCAGCAGCTATAAACCGTTTATTGAAAAACTGTTGTCCTACACAAAGGAACACCTGTCAGATTCCACTTTGTCTTTAAAATGGCTTTCTAATAATTATCTCTTCATGAATGTGGACTATGTGAGCAAGCAGTTTTATAAACAGACCGGGGAAAAGTTCTCCGCCTATCTGAACCGGATCAGGATCGAGAAAGCCCAGGAGCTGCTGCTCCACTGCGATGGGGAGAAAAATACAGAGAAGGTATACATGGTGGCAGAAGCCGTGGGCTGCGGGAACAATCCCCAGTATTTCAGCCAGCTCTTTCGGAAATGCACAGGTATGACACCCACGGAATACATCAAAAAAATGATTTGAGGACAGAACCTTATCCGGTTTTCCCTTTTATCATAGATAACAGGAACGCAAAAAATCAGCGGTCCTGTGTAAATTTATTATATCAACGAGGAGGATTTTATGCAGCACTACAAGAATTTTAAATTGGCATCCTATGTACGCGGAGAGTTTTTGGCACAGGCAGATATGAAAGAGGTGGAAAAAGGAATTCGGTATTTTTCAAAATACCTTCCACTTGATAAGGTTTATCTGGACACGCACCGGGAAACCTTTGACGTACCTCAGGAGAAAATGAAGCAGGTCAAAGAATTATTTGAGAAGGAGGGTATCCAGGTATCCGGAGCTATCACCTCCACCATACGTATGGAGAATGATACAAAATTCCGCATATTTGACGCCTTCTGCTTCACAGATCAGGCTTACCGGCAAAAATACTATGACATCGTCCGATATACCGCTTCCCTTTTTGATGAGATCATCCTGGATGATTTCTTCTATACTTCCTGCCGCTGTGGTGACTGTCTTCAGGCCAAGGGAGAGAAAACATGGGCAGAGTTTCGGCTGGATCAGATGGAAGAAGTCTCCCGGGAGATCGTCTCTATCGCAAAGTCTGTGAATCCCAACTGCAAATTCATCATCAAATTTCCAAACTGGTATGAGTCCTACCAGGAAACCGGATATAACCCTAAAAAAGAGAGGGATATCTTTGACGGAATCTATACAGGTACAGAGTCCCGCCACTCCACCTACAGCCAGCAGCATCTGCAGAGGTATCTGAGTTACAGCATGATACGGCTGATGGAGAATACAGCGCCGGGAAAAAACGGCGGAGGATGGATCGATCAAGGGGATTCCAATGCCAACCTGAACATATGGCTGGAGCAGGCTTATCTCACTTTATTTGCAGGCGCCAGGGAACTGACCTTATTCAGCTTCTCTGAATTGATCGGTATGCCTGCGCTGCCGCCTCTCGGCCAGCAGTTGGAACGGATCGACAGGATTCTGTCCATGACTGGAAATCCGGTGGGTATCCCTATGTATGAGCCATTTGACGCGGATGGGGAGGATCAGCTCATGAACTATCTGGGTATGACGGGACTTCCTCTGGAGCCTACGCCATTCTTTGATGAGAACGCTGATGTTCTTCTGCTCACAGCCAGCGCGGCATGTGACAAAGATATCGTGGAAAAGCTAAAGGCTTTCGTCCGATCCGGCAGGAGTGCCGCGGTTACCAGCGGATTTTTAAAGGCTGTGCAGGATAAGGGTATCCGGGATATGACCTCGGTCACCTGCACAGGACGAAAGGCCGCAGGAAGACAATACTGGGCCGACGTATTCCAGAGCGGACCGCCGGCTTGTATCGAAGGCGTATCACCCATATTTGCAGATGTGCTGCAGTATAAGACAAACGCCACCTGGTGTGAGCTGGCTTTTGTTTCCAGGGACAGCAATTTCCCGCTGCTGACACATGATTTTTATGGGAAAGGACACCTGTATGTTCTGGATATTCCCGATGATTTTGCAGACTTGTATCTGCTGCCGGGAAAAGTAAACGGAATCATTCACAGACTGTTTTCTAAGGGTCTGGATGTCTATTTGAATGTGCAGGCAAAATGTAACCTGTTTTTGTATGACAATGACACTTTTGGTATTTTTTCTTATCACGACTATCCCACAGATATGGATGTGGTGCTGAATCGGGAGGACGTCCGGGGGATACAGGATTTAGAAACAGGAGAAATATACTGCCCGGCAAAGAATGAAAAAGGGGAGAGATATATCCACGTGGGTATGTGTAATGGGTGTTACCGGTTTTTCAAGTTGATCTAAGCACCTGTCTTAATTCTGCGCAGACCGGATCTTCTTGTCACGACCACCTGTGACCAAAACGGACATACAAAGGAGGCTGCCCCGCCAAAGCGGATACAGCCTCCTTTGTATGTCATGCGTGAATTCAAATCCATTTGGAGCCGCAGTTTGCGGAGGATGCGGCTATGTCTATATCATAGCTAACCACCACCCGTTTTACAAGCCACCCCAGGGGATAATTTTGAAAAAATTTCAGTTTTTCGTCTGTATCTTCTTCTCCTGCTCCGGCTTAGATAACTCTAAAGGCTCACCTTCGGCACTGCCGTCCTTTTTGCTTTTATCTTCCCCGGTAAGCATTTTCTTCACAGAAACGATCAGCAGGATCAGCACCGCGATCAGCGGCAGCCCTGTGAGTACGGAAATGGTTTTTACCGCCTCCAGTCCTCCGATCAGCATTAGGCCGATCGACAAAAGACAGAACAGAATTGCCCAGAATATCCTGTTCCATCTGGCAGGCTCCTCATTTCCCTTCAGACGCTTCATGGTGGTCCCGGCCAGAACATAGGCACAGGAATCAATTGTCGTTGCAAGATATACAAAACAGACAATGCATAAAAATATCATCATGAGCTTCGGCATAGGCAAAGTCCGAAGAATTGCCACAATGGCAGCGCTCTGGCCTTGGCTCTGGAGAATAGATGCCAAATCCACTCTGCCTGTCTCCTGCAGAAACAAAGAGTATCCTCCGAATATCATAAAGCTTACACAGCAGCCCAGACTTCCCCATATGAGTTGTCCCCACACGACATTTCTTATGGTGCGCCCTCTGGAAATACGTCCCACAAACATTCCCATCATAGGCATAAAAGCCAGCCACCATCCCCAGTAGAAAACGGTCCATTCCTGCGTAAATTTCCCGCTTCCGAAGGGGTCCGTATATGTACTCATTTTGACAAAATCAGAGGCATACAGACCAAGAGAATTTATTTCCATTTTGAAGATATCTGTTGTCGGTCCCACAAAAAGTACAATCGCCATAAAGACAAACGCCAGCACTACATTTATATTGCTGAGCTTTTGGATCCCTTTATCCAATCCCAGGTACACTGAGGTTCCAAAGATACAGACCCAGATGACCAATACTACAATACGCACAACAAAGTCATAATTCTGCGGAATTCCGAATACCTCCCGTATGATCACAGAAAGTACCGGCGCTCCAATCCCAAGAGATGTGGAAATAGACCCCACAATGCCAAAGATGACCAGCATGTCGATCACGTTTCCCACAAATCCCCTGGACTGCTTTTTGAGTACAGGTTCACAGGCAACGCTCAGGCGCATACTCGGTTTTTTCCGGACAAACATCATATAAGCCGTGGCAATAATAGCCGGATTATAGAATGCCCAGGCGCTCAGTCCCCAGTGGAACTGCCCGTACATATGCGCATACTCATACGCCTGCTTGCTGAATGGCTCCAGATCAAAAGGAGGGCCGCTCACATAATAGATCGGCTCCAGAAAGCCCAGGATCACGATGCTCGTTCCCACACCCGCAGTAAAAAGCATGGCGATCCAGGAAACGTTGGAATACTGCGGTTTATCCTCAGCGCTGCCCAGCTTTACATTCCCGTGCCTGCTCACTGTCAGCCAGATCAAAAATCCAAAAGACACAAGGCAGGCAAGCAGGTACAGAAAACCCAGTCTTCCTGTGCAGAACTCAAATACGCTTGAAATTATCTGGTTGGAAATCTCCGGTGCCAGATACAGCGGAATAATAATGACTGCCAGGATCACCACAGCCGGGATGAAAACCTTCTTTTCAATCTTCTCAAACAGTTTCACATCGTGTCCCTCCTTTATGGATGCCGATCATTCCGTCAAGTTAAGCTGCCATATTTGACAACGAGGGCGTCAGCAACACCTACTCCTTCCCCTTCCGGGTATACAAACAGCGGATTGATATCCAGCTCTTTGAGGGTATCCCTGTTTGCACTGGCGAAATCAGCAATACTTACAATGGTATCACACAGAGCGTCTATATCACATTTGGCCCCGCCGCGATATCCGTTCAATAATTTAAAAGATTTCAGTGATCTGAGCATGTCTAAGGCCTCCGCTTTGCTGATCGGAGCCGGGTACAATGCCACATCCCTGAACACCTCAACGAACACGCCGCCCATTCCCACCATGACCATGGGACCAAACTGCGGGTCGTTATTCACACCAATGATCATCTCTACTCCTGATTTTAACATGGGAACTGTTAATATCCCATTAATTTTTGCGTCAGGACGCTTGGATGACACACTGTCCATAATTTCATTATATGCCCGAACTGCTTCTTCAGGACCATGAATATTCAGCTTCACACCGCCCACATCGCTTTTGTGCAGAATATCGGCGGACTCCACCTTCATGACAAGGGCTTCCTCTGTATTCTTTGCAAATTCTGCCGCTTCCTCTGCAGAGGTGACAATGACTTCCTTGGGAACCGGAACCCCGTAGGCGCCCAGTTCTTTCTTGCTGTCATGCTCAGACAGAGCATATGTCTCATTGCTCTTCTTCTGTCCTACCGCAAGGCTCAGGCTCTTATTATCCGGTGTATAGGAAATAAAATCAGCCAGATGGCGGAGTATCTTAAATGCATAGACCGTAGGGGGAAGTACCGGCACACCGATATTAAACAGCTTTTCCTGGTATTCCGGGTTCCTGGTATTTTCTGCAAAAGGGATCATGGCAATGGGTTTGCAGTTATCCCCTTTTTCTTTTACAACCTTCTCAATTCCCTCATACATATAGTGAATAGCCGGGTCTGCGATATCCAGAAGCAGTGTGTAGCCGATCAGGACCATACCGATATTGGGGTCATCCATTACAGTCCGCAGCGCTCCTGCGTACAGGTCCGCGTCATAGGAAAGGCTTGCCGTCATATCCAGGGGATTGTTAGGTGATGCGTAGGAGGGAAGCTGCTCTTTTAAAGAGGCCAGCGTCTCCTCTGCAAAATCGGGGTACTCGATACCGTTTAAGCTGCCCACGTCGGCACAGATCCCTGTCTCCCCCCCTGAGAGGTTCATAGACGCGAATGTGGCCTGCTTCGGCATCTGCTTTAAAGTGGAGAGCATCAGGGACATGGCCATCAGCTCCTCCAGGTCATCCACACGGATCGCTCCGAACTTTTTCAGCACAGCCTCAAAGGCCGCATCGGAACCGGAAAGGCTTCCTGTATGGGAGGCAGCAATGGCGCCGCCCTTGGCACTTCTTCCCGCTTTTAAAATGACAACAGGTTTTCTCTTGTCCGCGGCCTTTTTTAGAACAGCCGCAAATTTATCCGCATTCTTAACACCTTCGATATAAACACTGACCACCCTGGTATTCTCATCTTCAACCAGGAAATCCATGTAATCCTCCATCTGGACGATCTTTCCGTTTCCGGCTGATATGCTGTAGGAAAAACGCATGCCGGGGCAGTCCATCAGGGACAGACAGAGCTGACCGCTCTGGGATACCACACCCACACTGCCTTTTCTGTCTCTCTTGTCAGAGATAAACGCAAAGGCCTGCACATTGTCCACATAATTGACAAATCCCGCACAGTTTGGACCCATAACAGCGATCCCAAGCTCTTTTGCTGTGTCCATCAGTTCCTTTTCATTGGCTCTTCCCTGGTCCGTCCCCACTTCACCATATCCGCTGGCAAATACCACCGCACCGCCGCAGCCCTTTGCCGCGCCTTCTCTCAGAAGCGGGATAACCGTTTTCTGGGAAGTACAAATGACCATCATATCCACATTTCCCGGCACATCCGATACGCTCTTATAACAGGGAACTCCAAATACTTGGTCACGCTTTGGATGGATAAAATATACATGGCTTCTGTCTTCCATATAAGTAAGGATATTGCGGCACACATCACCGCCGAAGCCTTCCTTCTCACTGGCACCGATGACTGCTACGGACTTCGGTTTCAGCAGTTTTGTCAAATCCATAGTTTTTTACCTCCTGTGAGAGGGCGGCCAATTCCGCCCTCCTGCTCAAACCCCTTTATTATTTACCTTCCACCCCACGGCGATAGCAGGCTACATTCTTTTCATTGAATTTGCCTTTTCCCTTTTTTTCAAAAAAGGAGACAATGGCTGTTTCCATATATTCGATCGTAAACAAATCACTGTGGGCAGCCAGTGCTCCCAGCATGACCAGGTTGGCACCCTTAGGATTTTTCACTTCCGCGGCTATGTCTGTGGCGGGAATCTTTACTACCGTGATATCTTCCCTGTAGGTTCTGTCCTCCGGTACAATGGAGGAGTTCACCAGCAGAAGCCCTCCGGGTTTCAGACGCTCCTCGAATTTATCAATAGCCGGAGTGTTCATGGTGAACAGAATATCCGGGTGCTTGGATACCGGACTGGCGATCAGCTTATCGCTGATCTTTACCGTACAATTGGCAGTTCCGCCCCGCATCTCCGAACCGTAGGAGGGATAGAATAACACATTTTTGTCCTGTTCCATGCCGGCATTGATGAGCAGCATTCCGGCTGTCAGCACTCCCTGTCCGCCGAATCCGGCACAAATAATTTCTTTTGCCATGTCTATTCCTCCTCCTTTTTGTCTTTAAATTCACCCAGAGGGAAGTATTTTTCCATCTCATTTTTCAGGTGCTCCATGCTCTTTACAGGAGTCATGTTCAGGTTTGTGGGACACGGGGAGAGCAGTTCAACCAGACAGAATCCCTGGCCCTTCATATGTTTTTCAAAGGCTTTTTTGATGTATTTTTTACACTGGATCATCCCCTTGGCATCTGCCATGGTCCCTCTTGCCAGGTAGGCAATGTCAAAGCCTGTAAATGCCTGCTCAACTCTGAAAGGCATTCCCATTTTTTCGGGATCTTTTCCTCTCGGTGTGGAAGTGGTGATCTGGCCCGGAAGAGATGTGGGTGCGCATTGCCCGCCGGTCATGCCGTATAAGCTGTTGTTGATGACTACAGTCACCACATTGTCGTTTCTCAGTGCAGTGTGCATCGTCTCCGCCATGCCGATGGAGTACGCTGCGCCGTCACCGATATAGGCAAGCACCGGGTTATCCGGGCGTACTTTCTTGATGCCTACCGCTGTGGCCACGGGACGGCCGTGAGCTGCCATAACTGTGTCAAATCTCCAGGAATCAATATTTAAAGAACCGCAGGCCACATCTACCACAGCCAGAAGTTTTTCACTTAAGCCCATCTCTTCCATTACTTCAGCGATCAGACGGACTGCCAGGCCGTGTCCGCATCCGGGACAGAAGCCGCTTTGCGTAAATGTTACGGTTTCAGGAGCTACCAGTCTCATATTATACTCCCTCCTTTTTCAGCATTTCTTTTGCTTTAGCAATGATTCCGTCAGATTCCGGAATCTCGAAAATAGAACCAAAATGGTCAACCGGATATTTTCCGCCGGTAGCCAGGCGCACGTCGTCTGTCATCTGACCTAAAATATTCATCTCCACTGTGAGGAAGGCTTTTACATTCTTTGCCTCCTCAAAGGCTTTTACCGGGAACGGCCACAGGGTAATGGGACGGATAAGCCCCAGTTTCAGGCCCTCTTCCCTTGCAAGCTCAACTGTCTCACGGCATACCCTTGAACTGATCCCATAAGCCACAAGTACCAGATCTGCGTCTTCCACCTGGATATTCTCAAAGCGCTGTTCGTCCCGCTCCATGTCATCGTATTTTTCTCTCAGGTAATTCTCATAATCCGGATGGGTGTAATAAACATTCTGGATCTTACGCTGCTCACAGCCTTTTTCACAGCCCTTGATACTCCAGTCAAATTTGTCGATGTCGTGTTCCCTGAATTCGGGGATTTCCACAGCTTCGATCATCTGCCCGATAGCCGCGTCGGAGGCAATGAGAACAGGATGACGGTATTTCTCCGCCAGATCAAAAGCTTCCACCATCAGATCTGCATTTTCCTGGACAGACGCAGGTGCCAGTACCAGTGTGTGATAATCGCCGTGACCGCCGCCTCTTGTGAGCTGCCAGTAATCTCCCTGCCCCTGGGCAATATCTCCCAAGCCTGTGCCGATACGCATAACATCCACGATCACAGCCGGAAGATCTGCTGCCACCAGATAGGAAATCCCCTCCTGTTTCAGAGAAAATCCGGGGCCTGCAGATGTGGTCAGCGCCCTTGCGCCTGCTGCGGATGCCCCCAATACCATATTTACGCCTGCCAGTTCAGACTCTGCCTGGATAAATACACCGCCCACATCTTCCATTCTCCAGGAGAGATATTCCAGGATCTCTGTCTGCGGAGTGATCGGATATCCGCTGTAGAAGCG
The DNA here is from genome assembly GCF_034355335.1 of Blautia coccoides. Classification (NCBI taxonomy): domain Bacteria; kingdom Bacillati; phylum Bacillota; class Clostridia; order Lachnospirales; family Lachnospiraceae; genus Blautia; species Blautia producta. The sequence continues at coordinate 1,948,712 of NZ_CP136422.1, read as the reverse complement.
GCATCCGGCCGCCAGTGCCGCCTCTGCCAGAGCCTCATTTCCTTTAAATAATACTTTTCCCATAATGAACCTCCCTCATCGTATTTCAAATACATAGTCCGGGCATACGCGGTAACACATGCCGCATACCACACATTTTTCTGCATCCACTTCAACCGTATTGTACCCCTTGGCATTCACATGGCCGGATTCCCGGATGGCCTCCTGGGGACACGCATTCATACAATAACCGCAGCCTTTGCAGCGGACGGGATTGGTGTAAACTTTTTCTTTTCCCATAATTTCATTTTCCTTTCTATGATCATTCACAGGGGGTACTGCTTTCCTTGTCTTTTTCGCGTACCGTCAAGAGCCGCGCATCAGACCGCATTTCCCTGTTTTGCTTTCTTACCGTGTCTGTAGATCAACATTGCAAGTGTGGCGCCCACCAGTCCTGAGACTGCAAGGAAACCAAAGATAAAATTGTATCCTGTGCCGCCAAAAGAATCCAGCCACTTTCCGAAGAGCACAGAGTAGATGGAATCCGGCAGATAGCCGATAATAGACGCGATTCCGATCACGGTTCCTGTCATCACTCTGGGGATTCCCGCTTCACTGACTGTGGAGAACACAACTCCGTACATCATCATGGCAAATGCTCCCGGGATCAGGGTATACAGGCTGGCTGCCATGGGGCTGATGCCGGAGGGCAGGATAAGAACCGCTCCGAACAGAGCTGCCAGTATGATAAATGCCGTGGAGAGCCATTTACATGTGGACTTAAATACTTTATCTGCAATGATGCCTCCCACAGGAGCCAGCAGCAGAAGCAGATAGTTACGGACAATGGAGATAAATCCGGAGCTTTCCGGGGATACACCTATCACTTCTGTCAGATAAGGATTGAAATAGGAGATGCTGGTATAAAATCCGTATCCGCAGAAGATAGTAAAGGAAACGATCCATACCACCGGATTTTTCAGCAGTTTTCCCACATCACCCATGTTGAATTTCGGTTCCCCGCCGCCGGCTTTTTCTTCCTGTTTGTCACTGTCTTTCATAAGGAAGAACAGCAGAACCGCTGCAAGGATCGCCACAGAACCGCCGGCTAAAACTGCGCGGAAGAATCCCTGTTCCATATCTCCGCCGGCTGTCTTGTAAATATTCAGGGCCAGTGTGTTGGTCAGGGCCGCCGTGATTCCGTTGCAGGCATAGTAAAGGCCATACATGAATCCCTGTTCTTCCTCTGTTCCGATAATACGGACAGCTTTCATAAGCGCGGACCAGAACACAAAAGCCGTGCTGAAGGAAAGTCCCATCCAGATGAACATGGCGATCTTAAAGTTCATGGTAAAGGCATATAAATAGGCAAGTGCCGATGTACTCAGAAGGGAGATCATCAGTGCTTTTTTCGGGGATACTTTGTCAGCAATGATACCGCCCGGTATGTAGAGGATCATATTTCCCACCGTGTACATGGTGAGCAGCAGGCCGGACTGGGTGTTGCTCATATGCATGGCCGCAAGCTGTGCGTCATAAAAAATGTATTTCACGTAGGGCAGAAAATAGATGGAACCTCCTGCCAGGCCAAGTGTTATGACCGTAAGGTATTTTCTCACTTTAGAATTCATAAAAACCTCCATATACATGGAATGGGGATGCTTTTTTCGCATCCCCACCCTATCCAGCAGAATAACGGATTACATATCCGGAGTGTCGGATTTGTCCGGTGTGAACAGCCTTCTGGCTACGTCACGGGTGAATTCACCTGTCTTTTTGGACTCTTCAAATACCCGGCGTGTCTGTTTGCGGATCAAGTCTACTGTGTCTTTCACAATAGCTGCTGCCGCATCCTCATCACTCATATCTTCGATCTTTACAAGGCGGAAGATAACCGCTTCATAGATACGGATGCCGCCCAGATTGGAAATAAAGTCAACGGCTACATCAACACCGTTTTTACGGAGGATCTCGTCTGCTTCCGGTGTGGTCGGGATATTGGCTGCCTCCACTAACAGGGATGCTTTGATCTTGTCAGCATTGTCTTTATTGATCACATCTTCCAGAGCTGCGGGAATGAGGATATCACATTCTTTTTCCAGCCACTGGCTGTTCGGATAGATCTCATAATTATCTTCAAAAGCTTCCTTGTTCATCTCACCTTTTGGAAGTCTGGTAGCTACCAGCTTGGGAATATCCAGGCCGTCCTTGCAGTAAACCAATCCGTTTACATCAGCGATGCCCACAACCTTGTAGCCCATATTGTTCAGGGAGTTTACACAGCTTGCGCCTACACATCCGAATCCCTGGATAACAACAGACGCGCCTTCTTTGCCGCCCTTCATCTTCCAAGCTTCATCGGCTGCCGCCGCAACGCCGTAGCCGGTGATCATATCATACATTTTGAAACCGTCGTAGGTCAGTTCTTTTTCTGCTCTGTCATGATTTACGATACCCTGATGGATATCAGGATCTTCCTTCATGGCCTTTGTCTGGGGAATACCGATTCCCAGGTCATCTAAGATCCTTAAAACGTCGGAGTAATCCACACCTAAATCTCCGCCGATGGAAACACCTGCATTGATCACCGGTGCGGTAGCAGTCAGGAAACGCCTCAGAACGTCCAGGGCATCCGGTGCTTTATAGTCATATGCGATCCCCGCTTTGCATCCGCCTGTTGTGAGGGATTCACATGCCTTATATTTGTACCCCATAGTCGTTGCAAGACGGATAACCTCCTCTTTTGTAACCGTCGGATGCATTCTTGTTCCGCCTCCGCAATAATGATTAACGAAGTTGTATGCGCACATCCATCCCTTTGCATCTGTCTCTGTGTCGTTCCATTCCACTACTAAATACGGTTTGTTTGCCATTGTAAAAATCCTCCCATTTTTTAATCTGTTCTCTATTACAGAACTTCGTTCTTTATAGTTTTAATTTTTTTACTCGGCATTTCGCCGAGTAATTATATTATTTCTTTTTACTATTCGTTCTGTATTTAAGAACTTCGTTCTTTTTTTATGATATGAGCATATCACACCTTGTTTGTTTTTTCAATATCTTACTTTAATCTTTTTCTTTTTTGTGCAAACTATCCAAATTCCGCTCTTTATTTTCTATAGACGTCTTTGAATCTCATTGGCATACCTCTTGAGGATCTGTACAAAAATGTCACGCTTCTCATCATCCATGCGCAGAGACGGAGTGCTGATACTTATGGCGCCTTCCACTTTTCCTAAATGATTCAACAGAGGCACCCCCACACATTTGACGCCGAAGGTGTTCTCCATATTATCCACTGCATAGCCGTCCCTCCGTGCGTTCCTGACTTCCTCCCACAGCTTCTCCTTATCCGTGATCGTATAATCTGTGAAGGCTTTTTTCTCACGGCTCAGGATCTCCTCCACCGCTTCATCAGGCATATGGGAAAGGATGACTTTCCCCACACTGGTGCAGTACATTTTGGAGCGCTCTCCTGTCACTGATCTGCCGGGCAGCATCTGGCCTTCCGGATAGATACCTTCCAGATACACTACCTCGTCTTCATGTGGGATGGCCAGATATACCAGCTCTCCCGCTTCTTTTGCGATCTGGTGCATATAAGGAAGCACCACCCGGGTAATGGTAAGGCTCTCCCTCAGCGCACGGCTCAGGGTGAACACAGCTGTTCCCAGCCTGAACTTGCCGGTCTCCGGATCCTGCTCCAGATAGTCCATGGCCTTAAAGGTCATTAAAATATTATGCACGTTGCTCTTGTATAATCCCAGCTTTTCACTGATCTCCGTTACACCCAGAGGTTGTTTTTCCACGAAACATCCCAGAATCTCCAGAGCCTTCTGCAGGCTCTTTACCTTGATCTCTTTCTCTTCACTCATAGTGGTTTCCCTCCTAATATTCATGGCGGCACCGCTTGTTCCGTATATAAGAACTCTGTTCAATATTGTACCTTACTAAAATATTACCATTTCTGCCCTTATATTACAAGACCGTGTTTAAAAATGACATGCAAAAAGCCGCATCCCGGCGTTAGGATGCGGCTTTTTGAACTTGGAGTGTCTGTGAATTCAAATCAGACTTCACGTGCCGTTAATAAGCGGAGGGAACGGCACAAAAGCCAATACTGTAAATTTTCCGGTCAACTTTTGGAGGAAGATTAACCGTGATATCATCATATAACACCTGATTGCTTCCCGCAAGCCGCCCCCTGGGTTAAAAATAAAAAAGAGCTTTCGCCTTCCCTTCCGGCAGTTTTTTCACACCCGATTTCCCGATCCCGGGGTTCTCTCCTTGGCGTCTCTCTCCGGGAATTCTATTTCAGGAAAGAATCAAGGGCCTTGTTCAGCCGCTCCAGGCTCTTTTCGTCCCCCTTTTCCAATGCTTCCTCAATACATTCGTCCATGTACTGCTTCAGGACTTCCTTTCCCGCGCCATTGACAGCTGAGCGCACAGCGGCAAGCTGGATCAGGACTTCGCTGCAGTCACGGCCCTGTTCCACCATACCTCGTATGGACTTCAGATGGCCGGAAGCCCTGGCAAGACGGTTGACCATGCTCTTGTCATACTTTGTCCCTGTATCTTTTTTATCCTCTCTCATCGCACAGATCCTTTCTCACTTTGCCCGCCTTTTTCAGCAATAGATCTCTTCCCCTCCGGCCGGATCCCAGGCATATCCCATCTGCCGGGCAGCCTCTGCCGCCACGTCAATATCAATTTGATCTGCCACCATCCAGAGTGTCATATCAAGGCCTGCAGCCGTACTGCTGCAGGAATAATATTTTCCGTCAGCCGCCACTCTGGCCCCTTCTATCCTCTCGATCCCTGCCGTGAACATCCTGTTCCAGTTCTTGTCAAGAGGACAGTCTGCCAGCTTCCGCCTATACAGAAGCCCTGTCTGTGCCAGGATCGCGGAACCATTGCCCACCATCATACAGGTATCCGCATTCTCTGCGGCTCTTTTCACCAGGTTCAAAGTGCGCTCATCCTGCCAGAGCAGCCGCCTTGCTCCCTTTCCCCCGGGGATCAGCAGGATTCCCTCTATTTCCTCGGGGATCAGGAAATCTGTCCAGATTTTGGCTCCCTGTACACTGTTTATCACATCCCCGGACACAGAGAGATAACGGATGTGGAAATACTTCTGCAGTTTCCCCAGTATCTCTGCCGGCCCAAATACATCCATGGCCTCAAAATCATCAAACAGTACCATATTCACATCCATTTTTACACCTGCTTTCCTCTGTAGATTTTATATGATTCACCTCCGCCAGATTTATGTTCCTGGTACACACCTGTTCTGCCAGAGCCATGTTGTGTGTGACTGCCAGCAGCCCTATTTTTCTCTTTTCCACCTCATGGAGCATGAGATTCCATATCTGTGCCTGGGTGATCACATCCAGCATGGTGCTCATCTCGTCCGCCAGCAGAAAATGGGTTCCGTCAAACAGAGAGCGCGCCACACAGAACCGCTGCAGTTCTCCGCCGGATAGTTCCCGAGGATACCGCTCCAGCCACTCCTTCTCAATTCCCAGTGCACACAGCACCTCCTCCCGGAACATGCCTGACTCCTCCAGAACTTTCTTCATCTTCCATCGCGGATTGATAGCCTTCTCCGGGTGTTGGTAAATGAGCTGGACCGGACAGATTCCCTCCTTCTCCATAGGCTTTCCATCCAACAGGATTTCCCCCTCACAGGGTTCCAGATAACCTCCCAGAAGCTTTACCAGAGTGCTTTTGCCGTAACCGCTTGGTCCAACCAGGCCCACGCGTTCTCCTTCTTCTATGGAAAAGTTTACATTCTTCAGTATCCACGGCCCATTTGTATAGCGGAATCCTAAATTTTTCGCTTCAAGTCGCATGTATACACCTCACATATCCTCCCCTGATCTCTCTCATGGGGATATCTTTTTCACATTCTTCTGTTCTGTGGGGACACCTGGGAGAAAAGAGACAGCCTTTTGGCAGATATTTGGCATAGGGCTGAAATCCGGGGATCGGCTGAAATCCATTCTGGGGCAGGGCCTGCCAGAGCGCCTTGGAATAGGGATGACGCAGTTCCTGCATCCCTCTCCTGAAGTCCTCAGCCTTTGCCATCTCTACTGTGGTACCCGCATAAAACACGGCAATCCTGTCCGCAATATTAAAGGCCAGATCAATGTCGTGAGTGATGAGCACCACGGCCTTCCCCTCATCTGCCAGCTCACGGAATATCTTCAGTGCCTCCAGTGCCATCTCCAGATCCAGCCCGGGTGTAGGCTCGTCCGCTATGATCAGGGAGGCGTTGCTGATAACAGCCGTTGACACCAGGACTCTCCTTGCCATTCCCCCGGATATCTGGAAGGGATAATATCTCTCTACCTTTTCATCCAGATGAAATCTCTTGAAAATCTCTTTCTGGGATCTTTTCCTGTCTTTACCGCTGTCACTGCCTGTCACCTGTTTTCCCACTCTCATAAGGGGATCCAGATAGGCTACAGACTGGGGCACCAGAGCAATCTTCGTACCTCTGAGTGCCTCCTTCTTCTTCTGGTCAAGACACTCTCCCCTGTATATGACCTTTCCCGTAACCGCTGCGTTCTCCGGCAGGATTCCCATAACGGCATGTGCCAGAAGGCTTTTTCCGGAACCGCTGGAGCCGGCGATGGCTACAATCTCCCCCGGTTTCACATCCAGGCTCAAGTTAGATATTACCTTCAGGTCATACTGCTCCAGTCCCCTGTCATACATATGGAACGCTACGGATAAGTCCTCCACCTTCAGGATCGGTTCTCTCTCTATTTTTTCTCTCTTCATGTTTTACTCCTATTCATGTGCGCTGTACGGATCTAATATTTTCTTCATATTTTCTCCCAGACGGTCAAAGAGCAGCACAATGATCACAAGCATTAGACCCGGGAAAAACGCAAGCCACCACATGCCCGATGACAGATATTTCATGGATTCCGACAAAATAATCCCTATGGCAGGCTGCTCCGGTGAGAGGCCGAACCCTAAAAATGTAAGTCCCGACTCATGCATGATGGCATGGGGAAAGAGAAGGATCAGGCCTATGATAAACTGGGGCACCATATGAGGCAGAATATGGTGGACCGTGATCCACCAGCTTGAATGTCCCAGTCTCTTTGACACACCTATATATTGCTGGGAGCGTATCTGGAGAACCTCACTTCTTATAATACGGGCAAGTCCTGTCCAGTGGGTGACTGCCACCCCGATCAGAACGCCTTTCAGCCCCTTTCCACAGGCAAAGGAAATGAGGATCAGCAGAACTGTATGGGGAATTCCCATAACAAGATCGATCAGCCAATTGATAAAGTGATCCAGCCAGGAACGTCCCGTGGCTGCTGCCACACCTACAAACAAAGCGATCACCGCACTCACACTTGACGCGATCATGCCCACAGATATACTGACAGACAGCCCTTTTATGGTACGCACCAGCATATCCCGCCCCAGAAGATCCGTTCCAAAGGGATGCTCTAAAGAGGGTTTCAGTGCTTTTTGGGAAAAATCAGCCTGGATAAGGTCATCACTTAAAAAAGCCCCTGACAGATATACCCCCAGGATCACCAGGAAAATCAGCGCTGCAAAAATAATCGTTTTGGTCCTCCGGTTCACTCTCGTCCTTCTTCCCCGTACACCGGACACCACTGCGGTCATATCACTCATTTATGTATCCCTCCCTTATCTGCGGGTCCACAACCCCGTATATTATATTTGCCAGCATATTTCCCACAAAGACAAAGAGTGCCGAAAACAGGGTGATCCCTAAAAGCAAGGGCACGTCAGACCCCATACCCGCCGCAGAAGCCGCGGCACCTAAACCCGGATAGGAAAACACCGTTTCCGCCAGCACAGAGCCTCCGAACAATTCACTGAAGGAACCAAACTGCATAGTCACAGCCGGCAGCATAATATTTCGCAGACCATGCCTTTTTAAAATACTCCACCCGGATTCTCCTCTGGCTTTTGCAAAAAGAACATACTCACTTTCCAGCACATCCACTAATTTTTCCCTTGTGTGAAGCGCCACATTGGCAAAAGACAGAAAACTCAAGGTCAGAGCCGGCAGGATCAGGTGGTGGATCCTCTGCAGTACGGTCACCTGGTCCGTGGGAACGCCTTTCGGCACGCTCATTCCCATGGGAAACCATCCCAGCTTCACGGAAAAAATCATAAGAAACACAATGCCGATCCAGAAAGTCGGGATGGAACACATGATCAGACAGACCTTTTTCAGGACTTTATCCGGTCCTTTCCCGTGAAATGCTCCCATCACACAGCCCACGGTAAATCCAATGATCCCCGAAAACAGCCAGGCAGCCGCCATGAGAGCCAGAGAAGTGACAAACTTTTCTTTGATGATATCCAGCACCGGCCTTCGGTAGATCAGAGACACTCCAAAGTCTCCATGCAGCACCGACTTTGCCCATGCAAAGAAGCGTTCCACAGGCGGGTCATTTAACCCCCAGTATTCCGCTATCTTTGCCCTCTGTTCCATGCTCACATTTGGCACTGCTCCCACATACTGCTGCACCGGGTCAACCGGAGACATACTGACCAGAAGAAAGCTGATGATGCTGACTGCTATGAGAAGTGTCACCATGCGGAGCAGATATTTCCCTGTCAATTTCATATAATATTTATTTTTCATTCTGCTTCTCCATTCGATTTTCTCTTATAAATCTTGTAAAATACGCGCTGGAACACGAACAGCCCCGAACGTAAAATCTGAGAGATTTTACGCCCGGAGCAGTATTTCCCGACTTATTTTATTTCCATGTCCATTCTGCAAGGTTGGCAACCAGAGGCCACGCCGCACCGTGCGCATGAATTCTCTGTTTTCCTATATCCAGCCCATCCTTTACATAGTAGAGATGTGACATATTAACATAGAACGCCCAGGGCGCCTCACCTCTCATAGATGTACCTGTCTCACCGTCCCACTGGGCCTTCTGCCACCACTGGTAGGAATCCTCTATGGTAAGGGAATTCATGGCCTTGTCCAGATATTCATCTGTCTTTTCGCTGGTATAGAATTCAGGATTGTAGAAATCCGTCTTGCCCGCATTACTGCTGTGGTACAGCATATAGGAGGTCATGGGACTATCGGAACCCCAGCCCATGATCATGGGTTCTGAAAACATTCTCTTCACCGTGTCATCCGCGCTGACGCCTTCCACTGTGATATCAAATCCCATATTCTCTTTTGCCTGATTTGCCACGGACATGGCAACTGCCTGGCGCATGGAATCCCCTGCAAAATACATCAGATGAAAGGCCAGCTTTGTCCCGTCTTTCTCACGGATCCCGTCGCCGTCTTCGTCCTTCCATCCCGCTTCATCCAGAAGCTGTTTTGCATAGTCCACATCTGTATCTATAACAGTATCCTCATTCCACCAGGGCATACCGTCGCACTCTGTATAGGCCGGTTTTGCAAAGCCGTTTAAAGCCTCTGTTATGATCTTTTCCCTGTCAATGCCATAGCACAGAGCCTTCCTGACATTCACATCTGAGGTAATGTTATTCCCAATCTTGTAACCATCTTCTGTTGTTTTACCTTCATCCGGCACGGTGGGAAGCGTGATCCCTCTGTTGTCCACAGATTCCACCTCTTCCACGTGCATGCCGTCTATATCATTGGTGGCAATGGTCGCGGAGGTAAGTGCGATGTCCACATCCCCTGCTTTGGCAGATACAAACCGCGCATCCTCCTCCTGTACCAGGAACACTGCTTTTTTGATGGCCGGCTGTTCCCCGTAGTAGTTTTCATTGGCCTCCATGATAAACTGCTGGCCTTTATCCCACTGGGTCAGCCTGTACGGTCCGGAACCAATGGTCTCCTCAGCAGACAGTCCGAAATTATCGCTGTATGACTTTTCCGGTACGATCCCGATCTGGGCTACTGTATAGATAAAGGTCACACACGGCTTGTTCAGCTTGAATTCTACAGTTGTGTCATCCTTTGCCGTACATTCCTCCAGCATGGTAAGATCCATGTAAGTTGCCTTTTCTTTCGTGGTGTTGAATGTAAAAGCCACGTCTGAGGCCTTCAGCGGCTCTTTGTTTGAAAATACTACGTCATCCCTGATTTTAAACGTCCAGGTCAGTGCATCTTCGCTCACACTGTACTCTGTGGCCAGGTCATTTTCCAGTTTGTCATCTCCGTTCACTTTCACCAGGGAGGAATAGAGAGGCGAACCGGTGTAGCCGAACCCGGTGCAGGGGTCCCAGCTATCCGCGTCATTTGAAAATCCAATGGTAACTTCATCCTTTGCAGAAGTCCCCTCCTGCTCTTCTTTGGGAGCATCCGCCTTGGCTGACGCTTCCGTCCCCTTCTGTTTTGCCTCTTTTGCGGAATCCGTACCGGAATCCCCTCCGCTGCCGCAGCCTGTAAGCAGGGATACGGTCATTGCCATACAGCAGAGAACTGCCGCAATCTTTTTCTTCATGTGTTCTGCTCCTTTTTCTGTTTTGTATTTACTTTGTCTCTTCCCGGAATATTTCCCCGCTTCCGGGCTTTCATGAATGGAGTATAGCAGAGGGAAAAATGACCCGCAAGCCGCCCCCGGGGTTTTAAAAAGAAGGTTTTTCAAACAAAAAAAAGCCTGTAATCGGCAGGTTTTTTGCCAACTACAGACTTTTATCCCATAGATTTTAACCCCATCCCGGGGTTCAGTCTTCGCCTTGAGCCAGTTCTTTATAATAACAGCCAACGTGACGCTGGCAGTGTCTGCATCCCCCCACACAGGTGAAGAGACTGTCCTCACATGCGGACACGCCCGCACCTTTTAATCCCAGGCAGAGTTCCCATGCCTGCTGGATGGCTGCTTCTTCCCCGTGCAGAACAAACGTCCTGGTTCCGTCACCGGTTCCGAATCCGCTTCCGGCTATCACCACCGCTTCCACACCGAAAAGGGTCTCAAACGCTTTCAGCTCTGTGATGACAGGGCCGAAGAGATTATACAATCCGATCGCAGCTCCCATGGACAGATCAATACCGGCTCTTCCGCTGTGAGCCTGGGCTGCTCCCAGATCCGGGATCAATTTGTTGATGCCTGCCAGGATCAGCATGGGCACTCCCTGCATATACGCGCCGTGGAGGGCATATCCCCTGCTGCCTCCGCCCAGTGCCGCAAAAGCCAACGCCGCTCTTCCCATGGGATCAATGGCATTTGCTCCCACAACAACCAGGTCTTTGTCATTGAGTGATTCTGCAACCTTCTGGATACTGCCGTCTACATTCACTCCTTTTCCCTGATCCAGCAGCAGATTATGAGGCGCCTTTGCCTTTTTCAGGGCAGTCCTCGTGCCGCTGGCATCAATTCTTCCGGAAATGCGCAGAGGTCCAAATCCCAGTTCCTCCGAGAGCGCGGACACGGTAGTGCCTCCGCACAGAAGGATCTTATTCTTCTCCAGACGCTCCTGTATCTCCGGCATCCTGACTGCCGCTTTTGCGATCAGACGCTTCCCTTCATTTCCCGTCAATGTAACCTGTACTTTTTTCGCCATATTTATCCTCCCAACATAAATGCGCATACCTGCCGAACAGCTACCCGCCCGAATCTTTTTCTTACGGCAGACATTACATATTTCTTGTTCTGGGGTCCAGATAGTCCCGCAGTGCATCTCCGATCAAATTCACTGCCACTACGGTGATGGTGATGGCCAGACCCGGAATCAAAGCAAGATAAGAGGCTGTCCATACATAATTTCTGGCAGCGCTCAACATGGCTCCCCACTCAGGTGTAGGCGGCTGTGCGCCCAATCCCAAAAAACTCAATGTCGCCGCAAGCAATATGGAGGAACCGATCCTGAGCGTGGCCTGGATGATAATGGGACCGATGGAATTCGGCAGCAGATGCCGGAAAATGATCCGCAGATCTCCCGCCCCCGCCGAGCGCACAGCCTCCACAAAGCAGCTCTCCCGAAGTGACATGAACTGTGCTCTCACAAGGCGGGCAAACACGGGTATGGAGCTGATCCCCACCGCCACCATAGGCGTATAGATTCCCGGCTGCATTACCATGACAATTGCCATTGCCAACAAGACACTTGGAAACGCCAGCAGTATATCACAGACTGTCATGAGGATCTGATCTAAAAGTCCGCCGTAAAATCCGGCAAAAGCCCCCAGCAAAAGTCCTCCTGTGAGGCCCAGGATCACGGATATAAAACCTGCCAGAAGAGAATAATGCGCCCCTGTGACAATCCTGCTGAACACATCACGCCCAAAGTCATCTGTGCCGAACCAGTGTTCCGAAGAAGGCGGCATTAGTTTGATGGCTGTATTCTGTTCATAGGGGGACTGTACCAGAAAAGGCCCTGCTATACTCACAACGATCAGGAGCAGAAGAATACAAAGCCCCGCAGCCGCGCTGGGGTTTCTCAATATTTTACGAAATGTACTCACATTCTTCCCTCCCTTCTAAGAATACCTGATACGAGGATCCAGCAGTGCATACACCAGATCCGTTATCAGATTGATCAATGTAAAAGTAACCGCAAGGATCAAAATACCTCCCTGCACGATCTGCAGATCTCTTGTGTTGAGTGCATCCACGATCATCCTGCCGATACCCGGCCATGAAAATACAGTTTCCGTCACAACCTGCCCTCCAAGAAGCACTCCAAACTGCAGACCGATGATAGTGACCACAGGGACTGCTGCATTTCTCAGCGCGTGGACCCATATGATCTTTCTGTTTTTAACGCCCTTTCCTTTTGCCGTCCTTATATAGTCCTGTCCCAGAACCTCCAGCATACTGGTTCTGGTAAGCCTGGCGATATTGGCAGCCACTCCAAGCCCCAGGGTCAGTGACGGCAGGACAAAACTGGAAATCCCCTCTCTGCCGTAGAAAGGAAACCAGTTATGGTTCACGGAAAATTCTATGATCAGAAGCAGCGCCAGCCAGAACGAGGGCATGGACACCCCTAAAAAGGCAGCCACCATGGCTATGGTGTCTCCTATCTTCCCCCTGTGAATGGCTGCAAATATGCCGATGGGAACGCCCAGCAGCACTGCCACGATCATACTACACACAGCAAGCTGAAGGGTTGCCGGCCACGCGGATCTGAGGATTTCCATAACCGGCTTGTTGGTCCTGTATGAGTATCCCAAATCACCGTGGAGCAGATTCCCCATATAGCTCACATACTGCTTTCCTAAGGGCTGGTCCAGCTCCATGGCACGGCGCAGATTATCCACATCCTCCACGGTTGCCTGCGGCCCTGCCAGCGCCTCCGCAGTATCTCCCGGAATTGCGTGGAGGAGCAGAAAGGCACATGTGGCAGCCCCCACTAATACAATGCAGGTAAAAATGATTTTCTTTATAATATATTTCAGCAAACAACCGCCTCCTTGACCTGTATGGCCTGCGGATGTCCGCAGGCCGGTAATCTGAATCTACTGCTTAGTGACTTTTTCCAGCATAATGTGTTCTGTCGGCAGCATCTCAATACCTGAAATATTGCTGCGGTAGGATAATGCCTGCTTCGGATAATACAAGAAGGTCCAGGCTGCATCTTCCATGATGGTCTTTTCCGCCTTTGCGTACATTTCCCTGCGGGCAGTTTCATCCACCTCTGTCTTTGCCTGGTCAAGCAGCGCATCTACATCCGGATTATTATAGAATGCCCTGTTGGAATTAGGCGGGAACTGGGAGGAATGGAATACAGGATATAATCCCTGGTCCGCATCTCCGGTGGATGGGCTCCATCCGAGCAGGACCATGTCAAATCCTCCGTTTTTCACCTCTGACATCAGTGCCTGGAATTCCCACTGCCGGATATTCACATGGATCCCTGCTTTCTCCCACTGTGCCTGCAGGTTCTCACACACCTGTGTATCCATGAGATAGCAGCCCACAGGAGTCCACAATTCAAGCTCTATGCCGTCGGGATATCCCGCTTCTGTCAGAAGTTCTTTTGCCTTTTCCACATCACACGCATACTTCATGCTGGAGTTGTATCCCCAGGTATACGGGGAGATCGGTGAGTCTGAAACCGTGGCCATGCCCCCGAGGATATCATTGACGATCACATCTTTGTCCACCGCATAGTTCATAGCCTGACGTACCTTCTCGTCCTTTAGCACGCCTTTGCTGTTGTTCAGGGCAACATACATGGTCATGACCGTATCCCCCTTCTGGATCGTCACATTGGGGTCACTTTCCAGTCTGTCCGTCTCTGTCACAGGGAGCCTCAGAGCCACATCTGCCTGTCCTGACTGGAGCAGAAGCGCTCTGGTTGCATCCTCGGGGACAACTCTGAAATACACCTTTTCCACAGCCGGCGCGCCTTTAAAATAATCTGTGTTTCTCTCAAGAACAAGCTCTTCTCCTGTTTTCCATTCCACGAACTTAAATGCGCCTGTCCCCACCGGGTGTGTGGAGATATCTTCCCCGTAGTCCTCCAGGGACTTTGGACTGATCACTGCCGCTACCGGATGGCATAACTGCTGCAGCAAAGCACCGCACGGCACGTCTGTGGATATGTTCACTGTATATTCATCCACGGCCTCTATCTTGGTAATAGCCGCCAGGACAGACCTTCTGGGAGAACCCAGGCTTTCGTCCAGCACTCTTTCAAAGGATGTCTTCACAGCCTCTGCGTTAAAATCTGTGCCGTCATGAAATTTTACACCTTCCTCCAGCTTAAAGGTCCAAGTGAGCTGGTCCTCCGAGACAGACCATTCCTTTGCCAGATCCGGCTCTATCTCCATTTCTTCATTGAAACGCACCAGGTTGTTGAAAATATTTTTGTTAAAAATCTCTGTCGCGGAATCCGTACAGAAGTGCGGATCAAAGGTAGACGCGTCACTTCCTGTCAGCACAATAAGCTCGTCTGCCACCTGGGCAGTCTGGCTGTCAGACTGTTCTGTTTTATCCCCCTGGTTTTGTTCCTGGTTCTGGCCCTGTTCCCCGTTCTGCTCTTTCTTACTCCCGGAATCGCCTCCGCAGGCTGATAATGCCAATACCAATATCCCGGTTAAAATCATGGAACACATTCTTCTCTTCATCAGCTAAACCCTCCTCGCCTTTACGGCCTTTCCTCTGAGATAAATGCCTGCACACATTGGCGCATCTTCTTCTCCGCATCGTTCCATACGCTTCTTTTCCTCACGGCATCCTCTCGCACCAAATGGCTCTGTTCCTTTTGCAGCTCCAGCATCCTGTGCACCTGGGACGGTGCCGCTGCCCCCTGACAGTCTCTTCTCTCCACTGCGATCCTAAAATTCTTAGCCTTATCCACCTGCTCTTTTGACAGGGGCAGGCCGGTTTTACAGATTTCACGGCACCAGTTATCCAGCAGATCCCAGGTCAGGTCATCCTGGCCTTTTCCCCCGCGGAAAAGCTCACTGACTGCTCCGCCTACCACTCTGTGCGCCTGCCTGAAAGACAATTTACCTTCCAGCACCAGGCTGTCCGCCAGCTCCGTGGCATTTGAGAAACCTTTATACAAGATCTCCTCCATGACGTCCTTATTAAACTTTAATGATTTTACATATTCCGCGCTGATCCTGCACATGCCTTTTGCGGTCTCCACACACTCCAGTACATCTGTCCAGGCCGCAGTCATATCTCTGCTTGCCTGAAATTCTACCGAACAGGCAGAGCATATGCCGGCATACCGCCCTGACATCAGCCTTGCCTGGGAACGCACCGTTGCGCAGATAACAGGGTTCCGCTTCTGGGGCATAATACTGCTTGAATCGATCAGATCATCTGACAGATCAGCAAATCCTGCCTCATTGGAACACCAGTTGATAATATCCTCCGCCAGTCTTGCCAAAGTGACAAGAACGGAGATCCCGATACCTGCTGCCTCCATCATATAATCAGCACTGGCCACCGCATCCCCGGTGTGTTCCCATACACCCTCAAACCCCAGAAGCTCTTTTGTCCGTTCCCGGTCTATGTTGTACTCGGTCCCTGACATGGCTGCTGCCCCCAGTGGATTTTTATTAAACCGGTCAATACACTGGATGATCCTCTCCGCGTCCCTCAGAAGCGGCGCTGCAATTCCCGAGAGATAAAATCCCATATTGACAGGCTGTGCCTGCTGTCCGTATGTATAGCCAGGGAAAATATGATCTACCGTTTCCTCTGCGCGCTTATGCAGCACCTCCACATGTTCCAGTACCGCGTCTGCTAAAAACAACAGTTTTTCCCGCAGCTCTATCCTCCACATGGCTGCCTCCACGTCATTACGGCTTCTGGCAACTGGCAGGTAACTGCATATATCCTCCCCTGCCTCCAAAGTGATCAGGTGTTCCAGGTTGATATACAAGTCCTCCAGAGAAGGGTCCAGCTCCGGAATCCCTTCCCCCCATCCCTCCATGACACAAAGCAGTCTGCGCGCTGCCTCTTCCGGGATAATGCTCTGCTCTTTCAGCATGATGACATGGGCTTTCATAACCCGGACCAGATAGGGAAATGACGTATCTGATTCCTTCATTTTGGGCCCATAATAATATTTCAGAACTACCGGATTGATATTTCCCTGTATCTGTTCAAAAAATCCTCCCTTTTTCTCCCTGTTCTCCATTTTTCCTCCTAATACTTCCTTTTTAAAATTTCTGTGATCTCCCGGATATTTTCAAAGGCACTACTTTTAAGAACCACATCCGCTATTTCCCGGGATGTTTTCTCTCCCACTATGCCGCTGGTCAGATCCATAAATTTTCCGGTAATATCCTCTTTTGACAAAGGATTGAACATGGATCCCTTTGGAGCTGTCACAGTTTCCGTATCCATACTTCCATCCTTCCATTGAACTGTGACCTTAGCGGCACTGCGCTTTTCATCTCTTCTCAGGCGGTTCATGTCCCCGCTTTCCGTCACCCTGACCTTTTTAGCAATGGCAAGGATCTTCTCATCCCTGAGACGTTCTTCCGTATAATCTGATGCCTGCCCCCCGCAGCCCATCAAACCAAGCGCCACACCGTAGGGAATGCTGATCTGTGCGGATACAATAGAA
Source organism: Blautia coccoides (assembly GCF_034355335.1). NCBI lineage: Bacteria > Bacillati > Bacillota > Clostridia > Lachnospirales > Lachnospiraceae > Blautia > Blautia producta. The sequence goes on along the minus strand of NZ_CP136422.1, from coordinate 1,931,759 downwards.
TCCTGCCGGTAGATCCCTCCTGCCATCTCTATGGCTGATTGATTCACCTCTGCCTGTACTGCTACAATATCCGAAGGTTCTCTAAATCCATGGCGTTTAAAAATCTCATAAGCTGCAGAGTAGGGGGAATGTACGGATTTGCAGGATGCAAACCATTTGTACTCCACCTCCTCTATGGCGGCTTTTTCTTTCACCTCATCCAGAACCTCCAGGCAATACGCCTTACTCATCATGCGGTAGATGCCCCCATCCTCTGCTTCCAGTATATAATGCGGTCCTGTAACTCCGTTCTCTGCCAGATATGCGCTCCATATGCCGTCCCTGGCTGCCTGTCCGGGATGGATTCGTTTTGTCATAGCTCCGTCCGCGGCAAAGGCCCAGCTTCCGCCTGTTCTGCTTCCTGCGATTCCCAGAGCGTTAATCATCTGCTGCTTATCCAGTCCCATCAGCACTCCAGCAGCAGCGGCAGCGCCAAACACTCCGCAGGTAGCCGTTCCGTGCCAGCCTCTTTCCCTGTGATCTAGAAAGTCCATACCCTCCGCAATTCTCACCGCTGCCTCTACCCCTGCGGTGACTGCCCACAGCAACTGCCCCCATGAAGAATCACAGCGCTGTGCTGCGGCCAGGGCTGACGGCACGCATACGGCTCCTGTATGTAAAATGGCATAGTGGACATCATCCAGTTCCCTGATATGGCACAGCGCACCGTTTACCATGGCGGCCGTATCCTCAGCAAACAAGTGGCCGGTGCCCCATACAGGAATCTCACCGCAGCTTCCAAGGTCTGCAGCAGCTTTGATAATTCTCTGCCCATCCTGCGTCCGGCTGCCGTAAATGCCGCACCCGATCTCATCCAAAATGCACATTCTGGCTGCCTGTTCTGCCTCCACAGACCGCAGAGCATCTTCATTGTCAAAAAGAAATGTAACCAGTCTCTCAATTCCCGTTTTCTCTCTCATCTATTCCAGTGGAAAGTGACATGCCACGATCCTGTCTCCTATCTGCCGATACGGCGGTTCTTGTTCCCTGCAAATCTGTCTGCAGTATCTGCATCTGGTGTGAAAGGCACATCCAGACGGCAGGTTGGACGCGGAAGGGATATCCCCCTCCAGTATGATCCTCTGCTTTTCATAATCCGGATCCGGTATGGGATTTGCCGACAAAAGAGCCTGTGTGTAGGGATGGGCAGGATTTTCAAACAGTTGTTCCGCGTTCACAACCTCCGCCATTTTACCCAGATACATAACCCCTACCCTGTCTGAAATATGTTTTACAACACTTAATCCGTGAGCAATGAAGATATAGGTCAGCCCCAGTTCTTTCTGCAGTTCATCCAAAAGATTGAGGATCTGGGACTGTACAGAGACGTCCAGCGCCGATACCGGTTCGTCGCATATGATCAGTTTCGGATTCAAGATCAGTGCTCTGGCAATCCCGATCCTCTGTCTCTGACCACCGGAGAACTCGTGGGGATAGCGGTTATAATAATCGGGCTGCAGTCCAACACGCTCCAGCATCTGCTTTACTTTTTCCCTGCGCTCCGCTCTGGTGCCCATACGGTGGATAATAAGAGGTTCCTCAATGATCTGTCCGATGGTCATTCTGGGATCCAGGGATGCAAAGGGATCCTGAAATATCATCTGTATTTCTCTTCTTACCTTTTTCATCTCCGCTTTTGACATCTGAAACAAATCCTTCCCCTCAAATAACACCTGGCCCTGGGTAGGTTTTGTCAGACAGTTGATGACTCTGCCTGCAGTGGTCTTGCCGCATCCGCTCTCTCCCACAAGCCCAAAGGTTTCCCCCCTGTAAACCGTGAAAGAGATCCCATTAAGAGCATGTACGGTCTTTTTTCCTTTACTCCCCTTACTGACAAAATCTTTCCCCAGATTTTTTACTTCCAGCAGGGGTGTATTTTTATCACGTTCTCCCATTCACGCTCCCTCCTTATCTGTGTGCAGCGGAAAATGACATGTTACCCTTGTGGTCCCGATCATCTGCTGGGGAGGTTCTTCGCGGGAGCATAATTCCTTTGCATAGGGACATCTGGGATGGAAACGGCATCCCTTGGCAAACTGGTCCGGTGACGGCACCATACCTTTGATCACTTCCAGTTTCTGTCTACTGTCCATTCTGGGAATGCACTTTAACAGGCCAAGGGTATAGGGATGTCTGGGGTGTTTAAATATTTCCTTTACCTCTGCCTCCTCCACAACTCTTCCCCCGTACATCACGATCACCCGCTGTGCCATCTCAGCCACTACGCCCAGGTCATGAGTGATAAAGAGTATGGTCATATCCAACTCTTGTTTCAACTTTTTCATCAGATCCAGTATCTGCGCCTGTATGGTCACATCCAGCGCTGTGGTAGGTTCATCCGCGATCAGCAGTTTAGGTTCACAGCTCAGTCCCATGGCGATCATGACCCTCTGTCTCATACCACCGGATAATTGATGAGGGTATTCCCTCATACGCGACTCCGGGTCTGAGATTCCTACCAGCTTCAGCATGTGGACTGCCTTTTTTCCAGCCTCCTTTTTATTCAGTTTCTGATGGATCTGCAGTGTTTCCATTAATTGATGTCCAATGGAGAAGACCGGATTTAACGAAGTCATGGGTTCTTGGTATATCATGGAGATGACATTGCCTCTTATGGCGCACATTTCACTCTCCGTTTTTTTCAGAATATCCTCCCCCTCAAACAGTATCTGGCCGCTCACATATTTACCGGGAGGCGTGGGCACAAGCTGCATGACTGACAGAGAGGTCACACTTTTGCCGCTTCCCGATTCCCCGACTATGCACAGCGTCTCGCCTTTGTTGATATGAAAACTCACCCCGTCTACTGCCGGTATTGTCTTATCCGGAGTAAAAAAATAGGTTCTCAGATCATTCACTTCCAATAGTTTTTCCAAAATCACACCTCCTGGGAAAAATCAGTAAATATTAAATTGTTGTATTAAATTTCTATTAACTGTTTTCAATTATACCTAATCGTTTTGTTTAAATGTTCTTTTAACTTGCTTTGTTAAGACATTAAATTTGCTGTTTTTCCATATAGATGACAGGAATCCCGAAAACCTTATTTTCCCCGCAGAAATTCGTACCGCTTTCCCCTTTTTGATTTTTCGCGGTTCCTGAATCTTGCTTTTTTTTGTGATAAATATGTGTTATTTTGCGATTCCATTGTGGAATTATTTACCATTTTTACTTATTTTGACATCTATTGACAAAAGAAACGGCCTGGGATATACTTTTCAAAAAGTAATGTGCAATACAGAGAAAGAGGGGGAAAACAGATATGGAGATACGCTTTTTTACAAAAGAAATCTGGCAGGAAAGTCCATTTCACTTTCATGACCAGATGGAAATACTGCTCATCATGTCCGAAGGCGAAAATTTCTATATCCGCGACAAGATATACCCCATTTCCAGAGGCAGCATCTTTATTTTGAACAGCAGTGACCTGCACAGAAGTGTGCCGAAACCCCGTTCTATTTACCAGTATTATTCCATTCGTTTTTATCAGGAGGAAGTGGAAGGAATCTCCACAGAAGAATTTGATCTGCTGAAATGTTTCAGAAACCACAACCGGTTCAATCACATGAACAAACTTAACATTGACCAGATAGACCATTTGCTGAAGCTGATCAACAAGATAGAATATTATCTTGCCTCAGACTGTTCTGCCTTTGGCAAAGACATTTTTGCAAAGACCCTGCTGGCCGAGGTATTGGTCTACATCAACTTTCTCTATGATACACCGCTGCTCTCGCAGGTACCCAGTGAGGAGCAGCTATCTGCTTATTATCCTGTTATCGACTATATAAATGAGCACATAACTGAAAAAATAAGTCTGGACTGCCTCGCTCAGAATTTCTATGTGAGCAAATATTATTTAAGTCATCGCTTTAAGGATCTGACTGGGATGACTATCACAGATTATATCATCAAAAGACGTCTTACCCTGGCAAAATCATATCTGCGGCAGGGCTTTTCTGTTATGCTGGCCGGCGAGCGTGCCGGATTTAACAGTAACAATCATTTTATACATACCTTCACAAAAACGGTTGGCATATCACCAAAACAGTATGCCAGACAGTATTTGACACTGGACAGTTATGTATCCCCTACTCCCCCGAAACGTGATATATTTACACGCTGAAAATACAGTTATGTCTTGACAAAATCTTAAATATAGATTATGATTCAGCTATATGGTAAACATGTTCACCGCCGTGGGCGGTTCACATGAATTTTACCTATAGCTGCAGGGGTACTAAACTGCTGTATCCATAAAATAAGAATCTCTGAGGGGATGCTGAACTGCTGTATTTATAAAATAAGAATTTCTGAGAGAATACTGAACTGCTGTATTTATAAAATAAGAATTTCTGAGAGAATACTGAACTGTTGTATCCATAATAATCATAATATAGAAGGTAAAAAATGAATCCGGAAAATAACACCAAAAAAATGCTGATTGAAACAGCTTATAATATGATCCTGGAAAAAGGCGCAGAAAATATCCGTGTACGTGATTTGTCAAAGCGGGTCGGCTGTTCGCCCGCCGCCTTATACAAACACTTTGAAAGCCTGGACTATTTACTGGCACTGGCCTCCGTAAGGTTTCTCCAGCCTTACATCGAAGAATTGGAGGAAAATCTAAAAAATGCAGACGATATCATCGAAGCAGAGATAAATGCCTGGAGACTTTTTAACAAATATGCTTTTATGCACCCCTACATATTTTTAAATTTGTTTTGGGGCAACATACGCAACGACCTGGAATCCATACTGCAGGAATATCTTAAAATGTACCCTGTCTTTGTGGAAGGAAGCAATACTGCAATGTTTTACTGCTCCATTTTTAGTGGATGTATTGAAGACAGAGATTACATCTGGTTTCGCCGTGCTGCTGCAGAAGGACGGCTCAGCTATGATGATGCGGAATATGTAAGTCAGATCAACTGCCTGATCGCCAGGGGACTTTTAAGTGAATACATCAACACTCCAAAAGACCCTGACACTTACAAAAAAGCTGTTGCCCACTGCAATGCTCTGATTGAAAAAAACATCCGCATGTATCTCATATGAATGGTCTGTGTTCTGTCATGGACGGAACATAAGGCGGATATTGAACATCTGCCCAGAAATGAAACATACGGCAGATATTGAACATCTGCCCGGAATCGGATAAGAAATCTAAAGCTGATTGTCCGGATTTCTTATCCTGCCCAATTTTTTTTACCCTACAGGTTAACATGTTCACCAAAAGAAAAGGAGGTTTTTTCCAAATGAATGACAATGTAAAAAAGATTCACGAAGCCAGCATGATGATCCTGCAGAAAACAGGAATGAAATTCTGTCATCCCGACGCTGTCCAAATACTGAAAAACCACGGTATCAGGACAGATGGAGATGTGGCGTATTTTACAGAAGAACAGATCATGGATTGGGTCAAAAAGGCACCATCTGTTGCTCCGCTCTACGCTTCAGATTCCAGGTATGACATGCAGATTGGCGGAAACAGGCGCTATAACGGCCCATGCGGCGGTGCCACTTTCATTATGGACAAAGATGGACAGACCAGACATGCCCTGTTCTCAGATTTTATCAAGCTGATAAAACTTTTCGAGGGAAATCCGTCTTATTGTCTGAACGGTGGACTAGCCTGTCAGCCTGATGATATTCCCACAGACTCCTACATAACCCTTCTTGCCCTGGCCAGTATGCTGCATACACAGAAATGTATCTTCGCCGCTGCGGGAGATTATGAATCTATGGAAACACTGATTCAAATGGCCTGTATCCGGTTTGCAGTCACGGCAGAGGAGCTGAAAGAAAAACCGCGTGTATGCACCATTGCAAATACAAACACGCCCCTGTATCTGGACAAAACCATGACAGAGACCATACTCACCATGGCCAAATACCACCAGCCTGTTATCATCGCCTCCGCCGCAATGGCAGGTACTACCGCCCCTGTCACACTGGCAGGTATGATCGCCCTTGTCAATGCAGAGGTTCTCGCCACGATCGCATTGGCACAGATGGCAGAGCCGGGAACCCCTGTCATCTATGGCTCCCAGTCCACAAATGCTGACATGGCAACCGGCGCGATCGCTATCGGCTCCCCGGAAGGCGCACTCAGCTATAAGTATTGTGCGAAAATGGCAAAATTCTATGGACTCCCAAGCCGGGCAGGTGGTTCGCTAAGCGATGCGAAGACATTTAATGTACAGGCCGGTTATGAATCTATGATGACCTGTATGGCCTGCAAGGAAAGCGGGATCAACATTATGACACAAAGCGCCGGAATCATAAACAGCTATCTGGCCGTATCTTATGAAAAGCTCATAACCGATTTTGAGATTCTGGATTTTACGGACCGGTACATGAAGGACATCCATGCAGACGCAGACACGATCCCCATTGACCTCATCCATGAAGTAGGGCACGCCGGTCAATATCTCATAGAAGAACACACGCTGGAATACTGCCGCAAAGAATTATTTGCCCCCAATGTAAGTGTGAGAGGCGCTGTTGCAGATCCCCGCGGGCAGCTTGACGTAAACATTGAAAAACGTATGACCCGGCTTCTTGAAACATATAAAAAACCTGAAGTACCTGCAGAAATACGCAGGGATTTAAAAACACTGCTTCTAAAACAGAATATTGAAGAAAAATATCTTGATATGGCAATTGACTCGTGATCTTATGTCAAACAGGGAGGGAATAAGAATGGAACTTTCCAAATCTAAACGCAACTTATTAGTAACCCTTTTAAGTTTTATGGTGGGAATGATTTATTTCATTCCGTTTATCCGTATCTCATTTTATGACCAGACGATCGCCGCACTCAGCCTTACCAACACGCAGTTGGGATTCCTTGGCTCCGTATACGGAACCCTGGCAATCTTCTGCTATGCTGTAGGGGGAATTCTTGCACAGAAGTTCAGTCCCAAGATCCTGATCGGAATCTCTCTGGCAGGCACCGGCGCCACAACGCTGTGGCAGGCGTCTTTTCCGTCTTATAACAGTCTTATAATCATCTTTGCGCTTTATGCTGTATTCACTACGGCGACACTCTGGTCTCCCTATATAACCCTGATGAGGAGTTTTGGCTCTGATGCAGAGCAGGGAAGACTGTTCGGAATCAGTGAATCCCTGAGAAGCCTTGTTTCTGCGGCTGTCGGATTTCTTTTTATCTGGATCTTCAGCCTGTTCTCTGATGAAATGGGCGGATATCGGATGATATTGATCATTGCCGCTGTCATTTATTTCGTTTTTGCGGTTCTGGCACTGCTTGTATTTCCCTCTACCGTTCAGGCAGAAAAGAAAGAAGCAGCAAAAAAGGGCAGTATTCTTGCGGCTTTAAAACTTCCCGGTGTGTGGCTGGTAGGTCTGTTCATTTTCTTCTGCTATGCGCTTAACTGCGGCGGAGCCTATTATTTCGGCACGTATACCACACAAGTGCTACACACCAGTACAGCGGTATCCAGCGGCCTTCAGATTTTAAGGACTTATATTCTGGCCATCGGTCTGGGTGTCATCGGAGGAATTGTGGCCGACAGGTTCAAATACCGCTCCAGATTTCTCATCTGTGTACTGATCGCAGCCACGGCAGCCAGTGCCGTAATGCCTTTCCTGGGTAACTTCTTATGGGTAGCTATTGTTGTTTCCGTGATCATTTCCGGAATAAATTATATGATAAAATCCATCTATTATTCTATTATGGACGAGGCAGTCATTCCAAGGGATTTGACAGGTGCTGCCAGCGGTATCATTGCTTTTATTGCATATATACCGGATGCCTTTATTACATCCATGGTGGGTGTCTGGCTGGACAAAGATATTACGGGAGGTTTTAATAAGCTTTTTGCCTTTATGGCTGTGTGCGGTCTGGCTGCTATCATTATTGCGTTCATTATAAATAAACGATACATAAAGATGGATGGCCGAAACAGTTAGAATAAGTCTGCGCATTTACTGCACTGACCATATGCTCTGTGAACACTCTTCTGAAAACAGAAGATGGACGAGAAAAAAATACAGTCCTATTTCACTTTTGTTTTCAGAAGAACAGAAAGATAAGAAACAACTCTCAGGGGAGGGGTACTGCATGAAAAAAATAAAACCAGAAGTTTTTTTACCACCATTTTTTCTGTTTTTGGTGTGTATTATAATAAATCTTGCGGACAGTAATCTGTTTACCAGGATTGTCAATACTGCCAATTCTTTCATTGTCAATGAATTCGGCTGGCTGATCATCTTACTTCCTGTCCTCATATTTTTTGTATGTATTGCCATATACTTTTCCGGATTCGGAAAAGTAAGGATCGGAGGACCGGAGGCCAAGCCTAAAATGAGCCTTCTGTCCTGGTTCAGTATTAATATCTGTACCACCATTGCCTGCGGCATTATCTTCTGGTCAGCCGCTGAACCGGTTCAACATCTGCTGCATCCTCCTGACAGCCTCCACATCGAAGCTATGTCGCCGGATGCCGCAAAATTTGCCATGTCAGCCATCTACACCCACTGGACTGTGCTGCCATATGCCATTTATACACTTCCGGCTGTCATGTTCGCCTTTGGATATTACAATAAAAAGAAATCCTTTTCACTGACAACCATGATTTCCGTTCTGCTTGGAGGGCGGGAACACAAATACATGAACGCAGTGATAGACAGTATCTGCCTGTTCACTCTTGTGGCCGGACTTACCGGTTCACTTGGCGTAGGCGTTCTCAATCTCAGCGGCGGCCTTCATAAACTGTTCGGAATTGACTCTACCCCGTTTCTGTGGTCTGTTATCATGCTTGTGGTCATCATTACCTTTCTGATCTCCGCGCTCTCCGGAATCATGCGGGGCGTGCGGCGATTATCAAATATCAACGTTTATATTTATTTCATCATTATCGGTTTTGTGCTGGTATTTGGAGGAACGCATTTTATATGCAATTTTGGTGTGGAATGTCTGGGGGATTATCTCAATAATTTTTTCACAAAATCACTCTATACAGGAGCTTTCGCCACAGATTCCTGGACGGCTCAGTGGCCTGTTTTTTACTTTGCCAGTTGGATGTCCTGGGCTCCCATCACTGCAATCTTTCTGGGAAAAATTGCATATGGACGAAGGATCAAGGATTTAGTAGCCATGAATCTGTTTTCCACTTCTGTATTCAGTATCCTGTGGTTCACCATCATGTCCGGCTCCACTATTCATTTTACCCTGGACCAACAAAATGGCGGAATGGTCGAAGCGTTTCAGTCTGGAATCGAAAACACCATTTATCAGCTTTTTGAAAACATGCCGTTCACCGGCTTACTTGTTTTTATCTTCCTCATAGCAGTATTCCTCTCCTTTGTAACAGCGGCAGACTCAACGGTTATCGCTATCTCCGACTTGTCTACCCACGGTTTGGAAAGTGAAGGAGCTGAGTCTCCCCACTGGATCAAAATTCTCTGGGCAGGGGAGATTTCCTTGATCACTCTCATTATGATGAATGTTGGAAGCGGGGTTGACGGACTGAAAATGATATCCAACATTGGCGGCCTTCCGGCGGCGATCTTCCTGCTGTTTGTTATGATAAGCGCAGTAAAACTAATGTTTACACCGCAAATGTATCAGGAAAAAAGGGAACCGCCTGCTTAGTGAATCTATTTCATACTTCAAGCTTACGAATGATAAAGGGAGACTGTGCTCCAGCAGAAAAATATTCTGCCGTACGTCAGTCTCCCTTTTTGTGTATCCATCGCCCGTATTTCCTTGATTATAGATTAGGCAAAAATAAAGAAATACCCGGCAAGTAAGTTATCAAGAGCAGACACAAAATAAGCGCCAATATAAGCGGCCATGTCTTTTTTGTATACTCTTGTATCGATACCCCTGTGGCCGCACATGTAGTAAACATGAAGGTTCCAAACGGCGGTGTTGTACCTCCAATCTGGATATTAATAGCAAACAGGATACCAAAGTGAACCGGATTGATACCCAGAGCCTGTACAACAGGAATCAAAAGCGGCACAAGAATAATGGTAGATGCCGTACCTTCAAGAAACATTCCACAAATCAGCAGAAAAATATTTATGATCAAAAGAAATACATACTTATTGGTTGTTAGTCCCAAAATGCCGGCAGATACCAATTGTGGAATACGTTCCCAGCTCAGATAGTAGCTAAACGCAGCTGCACCTGCTATAATGAACATAATGTTTGCTGTAGTTTTCAAAGACTCCATAAATATTCTGGGCAATATCCGCACTTTTAATTTTCTGTACACAAGGAATCCCACAAGTACACAATAGATAAATACCATTGCCCCACCCTCTGTGGGAGTAAACATTCCAATTCGTAATCCCATTAAAAGGCCCAGAGGAATAAATAATGCCCAAATTGACTTTGCTGTGGTGGCAGCGATTTCCTTTAAGGAAGGCCATGTATCACGTGTTGGCGCATACCCTTTTTTCTTTGAGATGATCGATACCGCTGCCATTAAAATAATACACATCATAGCTCCTGGAAAATATCCTGCTAAAAACATATCAGAGACTGATACACTTGCCAGCGTTGCATAGAGAATCAATGTAATACCCGGTGGGATAATTGGGGTAATACAAGCCGATGTAGCTGTTACGCCAGCCGAAAAGGCAGGGTCATATCCTCTTTTTGTCATTTCCGGAACAAGCATCTTTGCTTCCATCGCAGCATCAGCATTTGCAGATCCAGAGCATCCACCCATCAATGTACTGAGCAGAACATTCACTTGAGCAAGCCCGCCCCGCATACGTCCGGTAAATAAATCGGCAAAGTTTAACATATGGGTGGCAACCCCCGAATATTCCATCATAACGCCAGCAGTAACAAAAAAAGGGACTGCAAGCAGCGTAAATGATTCACACTGGGCGATCATTCTCTGAAACAGCATTACCACAGACATACCTGTATTAAAAAATCCGAAATAGAAAAGAGAAGACAGCATCAAAGAATACGATACGGGAAAATCTAATAATATTAATACCACAAGCAGTAATAAAGGCCAAAGGTTCATACAATGTCCTCCTATTCAGTCTTTCTCTCTGTTTCTGCAAGTTCCTTTTTCTTAACTGCATAAATAAAATCTTTAATCGCTATCAATGTCATGCAAAAAAACATAATTGCCATAGAAGCATCGATATATGTGTACTGTATACGCATTAAAGTTGTAAATTTTGCGCTCCCCTGTCTGGTAAACTCAATTGTCAAATAGAGCAAAACCCCATTTATGATCACAAGAAAAAATCTTTTCAGATAAAAGACCATATTTTGAATATTTCTGGGCAACATGAGTACAAATGCATTGATAGATATGATTTCCTTACTTTGATAAATAAGAACTGTCCCTAAAAAAACTGCGTAACAGAAAAAAATATAGGAGTATTCCTCTGCCCATTTTATAGAGCTGCTCAGTGCAAAGCGTAAGATAACATTCACAGCTATCAGACAAATCATACTTACCAGTGACAGACAACCGAATACGCTACAAGCACGCGTGATCCATTTATCTATCTTATCCATAAGAAACCTCCTTTTTCAGCAGCCGATTCATGAGATGACCATGCCATGTATCGGCTGCAGTTAGTAAGATTTTGATCAATTTTTGTCAATGTCCAAGTATCTCCATGCATTTTTCATAAGTTCCTTCTGTAAAATCCATTTTACTATAGGCTGATTTAGTCGCTTCTGCCCATTCATCTTTATCCTGTACCTCCACAAAGGTCACTCCCTCAGATTCCAAAAACTCACGCTGTTTGATATCATCTGCTTTTACGAATTCAATGGAATCAGCACATACTTCATCAACTGCCTTTTGGATGTTACTCTGAGTATCCTCAGGCAGTGTATCAAACCATGTTTTTGACGCGGATACACCTATAAATGCATGGATATGTTCATCCATTGTAATATAAGGACAGACTTCATAAATCTTAGTTCCCACTATAGAACCCAGTGGCGCTTCACACATATCTGCCACACCTGTATTTAATGCAGAATAAATTTCTGACCATGCTACTGTTGTCACATTACCGGTAATAGCCTCACACATGGCATACCGCATAGGCGTATTGGCTGTACGCATACACACACCTTTAAAATCACTAGGAGAATCAGCATCTGGTCCTACTTTATGGATCACATTTCTGCTGCCGAAATAAATAGTACCCAGGCAGTAAAGATTAGATCCACCTAAAGTATCCATCTGTTCCTTCCACCAGTCAGACTTTTCCAGAGTTCTCATTTCTTCAGGCTCATAAAAGAAAAACGGTCCGTCCAGAATACCCAAATCATATGCATAGGACGCATAAAAATCCATAGTTTCAAAGCTAAAAATATTAGCCCCCTGCTGTACCATCTCGTTCACATCATTACTTGTCCCAAGTTCGCCATTATAATATCTTTCTACAGTCACCTGCCCTCCCGTATATTCATTTATCTTATCAGCCAGAATCTCCATCTGCTGGCCAATGGCTTCTTCTTTGCTCATAGATGTAGCCAATTTTAATACATATGTTCCGCTTTCCTCTGTCTGCTCTGTTTTCTCTTCCTGCTTTGAATCGGAGGGAGATTTTTCTGTCTGCGCTGTGGAATCATTTCCTGTGCCGCAGGCGGTCAGGGACAATATCAAAGTTAAAATCATACAAACAGCCACTGTTAATTTTATCCTCTTCATTTTTTTCCTCCTGTATTTAATAAATATATCTATATTTTTCCACTGCTTCGCTCATAGCAATTACATTTCGGGGTGAGCACCATCCGGGAACACTGTTGGAATCCGCAAGGACATAACCACCTCCGGGTCCAAAAGTCTCAATTCTCGTCCGTACGTCTTCGTATACCTCTTGCACAGATGCATCAAACAAAATATGGTTGATATCAATATTTCCTACCATGGCCAGTTTTCCTTTATAGTTTTTTAGCAGCCAATCCTGATCTATAGATCCGCGTTCTATTGGATGGATTGCATCCACACCTATCTCAATAAGATCATCAAGGACCAGAGAATAATTCCCATCACTGTGATAAATAAAAGGCTTTTTAATTGGTTCCATAGCATACTTCATTCTATCTTTAAAATACTCACGAAACATCACAGGCGAAATAAGCATAGATTTTGTATACGCGATGTCATCTGCAGTCCAAAAATAATCAAACCCCAACTCCATAAGATTTTTATTGAACCGATGTGTCCAGTTGGTATACATCTGAATGCATCTCTCAAAGGTGTCATCCTCCTCTGCAATCATCATAGCGATGTTATCCATTCCAAGACTCAGCAATGTTGGAGACGCTCCAAGACGAATTTTAGCACCGACGGCAAATTCATAGTCTCTGCACATATCTACCATATTCTTAATCTCTTCTAACAATTTTGAATCATCCGGATCCGGCATGGCCTCTTCGCATTGTCTCAGCACATTCCCACTGTCAACAATTCCACCAGCCACACAGGCATCATTACCTCTGATTTCCTTTTTTACAAACATGGGCGGTATTACCTGGATCGTCATAGCATCCAGATTTAACTTTTCCGCTGTTTCCGGTATACAACAAAACACAGGTTCCACCTTTGCCTCCTCTGTTGGAGAACCAAGCCATCCCGCATTATTCAATCCATTGTATACAGGAAGTGTGATTTCATGACCAATGATTGCTTCTTGTACGTTTTGATATAGAGAAATAAGCGCATACGGCACTTTATCCGGGGTTCCGCCTTTTATAGCTGTTAAAAATCTTTCTTTTTTATTCATATTGCCTCCCAATATAATTCTGCTGCTGTCATGGTATCAATATAAGCTTTCCGGGTATTCCCATTTCAATATCTTTAAAAGCTTTTTCATAATTCTTCAGCGGATAAATACCACCAATCATTTTATCCAATTTATACTCCGGAGAATTGAGGATTTCAATACATTCATCCCAGGTTTCATACATCAGACGTCCTGTCACTCCATATACCGATGCCTCTTTGTATATAATATCATTTGTCCAATCCAGCGTAATATCCTTTGAGGGAAGGCCCACCACCACAAAAGTGCCATTTTTTCTCAAACAGGCAAAACCTGATTTTAGGGCCTGATTGTTTCCAGTATAATCAATCACTACATCCACCCCCATACCTTCTGTCTCCTGATAAATGATATCCTGAAGTTCTTCATCTTTCGTATTAACTATAACATCCGCCCCAACCGCTTTAGCTACTTTTAATTTTGAATCGAATAAATCTGCACAGAATATCTTCTTTGCCTTTCTTACCTTTGCCGCACCAACTGCCATTAATCCAATCGGGCCAGCTCCATAGATGAGTACGGTCTGTCCTGTTACCTCTGCTCTTGATACACCATGGACCGCTACACCCATTGGTTCCAACATACACCCATGCTCATAGCTCAGTTCATCATGCAGCACATAAACACAGTCAGCCGGAAAGGAAATATATTCCGCAAAACACCCTGCTGCATGTACACCGATAATTTTCATATTCATGCAATTGTGCCTCCGGTTTGATCTGCACATATAGCATTCATTACATGGTATGTGTGTTTCACCTGCCACCCTTTGTCCAGGATGAAATTCAGTAACCTGTGAGCCTGTTTCCACGATATCTCCTGCAAATTCATGTCCAAATACCATAGGCAGTTTTAAACGAGACTGCGCATAGGGCGTCCAGGAAAAAATATGCTGATCGGTCCCGCAAATAGCCGCAGCGCGCACCCGCACCAGTACATCCCTGGGTCCAACTTTAGGAACAGATAAATCTTCATGCCAGACAGCTCCTGCTTCCGGCCTATCCTTTACCACACCGCACATGACATCCTTCATTCTTTGCCTTCTCCCTTCCTATTCTTCCACTCGAGAATAATTTTAATGATATTTTCTTTCTTTTCAGCAAGCATTTCCATTGCCTTTTGTACATCATCCATAGACATACGCTGTGTAACAAAGGAGGACAGCCTCTCATCCGTCTGAACTACCTCTAAAGCATCTTCAAAATCGCCGGTCTGGTAAATCTGACTTCCAAAAATACGCTGCTCTCGAAATACAATTGAATAGCAATAAAAATTTATTGGTTTTGTAATCATAGCGACCAGACCGATTTCTCCTCCTTTTCTGGTCATCTGTGAAGCCTGGTCTAAAATCATGGATGCTCCGGCAGCCACAATACAAAGATCAACACCTTCTCCGTCTGTAATCTGCATAGCTGCCTTTACAGGATCTTCCGTAAATGGATTTACTGCAAGATCAGCACCAAATCGCAATGCCTGATCCCGATTGTAAGCGGCTGGGTCACTGCATACTATCTTCCCAACCCCCCTCTTTTTTGCAAGATACAAGGTCATCAAACCAATCGTTCCGCAGCCGATAATCGCCATTGTCTTTATATCTTGTACACTCGCCCGTCCAAGAATGTGTGTGGCTACAGACAGCGGTTCTGTCAGTGCTGCCCTGGAGAACTCCACATCATCATGAATTTTGTAAACAGTTTCCTCAGGCGCAGGAAAATATTCCACAAAACATCCAATCCAGTCATCTGTTCCAGGCGCTTTTCTCTGCTCACAAATATTTTCCAATCCACGTTTGCATGTCAAACATTTACCACAACTGACGGATGGATTTACAGTCACCCTGTCACCTATCAGGAATTTTGTTACACCTTCTCCCAGCTCACAGACCGTACCTGACATTTCATGCCCCAGAATAACGGGCGGCTTCCGAAACGCATGGACTCCCAGAAAAAGATGCAGATCCGAACCACATATTCCTACTGATTCAATTTTTATAAGCACTTCTCCTTTTTTTGGTACAGGTTTGTCTATTTCACGTATTTCCGTTTGCTTTACGCCTGTTATGTACGCTGCCCTCATAATTTTCCCCCTTGCCTTCCACTAATTTATCCGCAATTTCAGTTAATACATTTTCTGCGCCAAATCCTCCTGATTTTGATACAATCTGCAGATTTTTATCTTTCCATTTAAGTCTTGACAGCACCACCCCCTGACTAAGTTCACAAACAGGTATAAATTCAGGATTTTCCACAGTCTTCATAAGTCCCATGAGTGTATCCCCTCCGGTCATAAATATCGTGTAATCTACTCCCTTCTCGATAAGATAGCGAACTATTATGCTATGGCATTTTGTTATAGAGAATCTGATTTCTTCCGTATCAATACCCATCGTCTGTGCATATTTTCTGGTCTCCTCCTTTCTTCTGTCAAAAGTATCAACAATGACCCGAGGATTAAAAATGCATTGTTGATATACTTTTTCCAGAAATTCTTTTCCCTCCTCTGTTTCATAATATCCAATATCCAATTTCTGACGTGGTGTCAGACTGATTCTTAAAAAACCACTTTGCTCCGCATATATAACCTGAGTTTTCGTAATGGGATTTAAACTTCCACAGGCCACATACAGCCCTTTCTTTTTTTCATATTTACGATAAACAGTTCCCTCAAGTCCCAGCGCCGCAGGCAAAAAAGCTGCAAATCCGGCACAACCGGCCAGGTAACTGAGTTTTCTCTCCTCCTTCAGTTCCTGTATACGCACTTCTATGTCTTTATTTGACCCTGCATCAAAGATTATTATTTTTTTCTTTTCCTTTATATAGGCCTCCTTACTCTCCATGCGCTCAATACATTTCACCTTATTTTTAGCAAAATCCCCCAAAATAGCCGGAAGATAAGAAAAATGCACGGGTTCAAAAGGATCTTCTTTAAACGCGCTCCTTTCCAAAGGGACATCACCAATATAATGTATGCCGTTTAAGGTTACCCTCCCAATATCAGGAAAAGCAGGAATGAAATACAGATTTTCTTCTGATGCATCTACAACTGCACTTAGCTCTGCACCAACATTCCCTCTGAGCGCTGAATCTGTTTTTTTATAGATGATAGGAATACTGAAACGAATGGCCCATCTTGTCAACTGATAGACTGCACTGTAAGCGTCTTCTGCTTTCATTGGCCTAGTCTCCAAATCCACCACCAGAACACGTGCGGTTTCCGACACCTTAATCTGCTCTGTCCGTGAGCCTATTATTACCTGAGTAATTATCCCTTTCTTGGCAAACTGTATTCCCGTGTCCAGAGCACCCGTAAAATCATCAGCAATTATCAGCATTTTTACCATGGTTTCACCCTATCTGTTATTGGCGAATCTGACAGCATATTCTATGGCATTAGCCAAACTCCGTTCATTTGCACTGCCATCACCTGCATGTCCAAATCCTGTTCCATGATCTACAGAAGTACGGATGATCGGCAGTCCCAATGTAATATTTACACCCGCCACTGCATCCCACTTCTTCAGAGTTTTATTGTAAACAAATCCCTTAACCTTCAGCGGAATGTGCCCCTGGTCATGATACATGGCAACTACAATATCATACCAGCCTCCCAGAGCTTTGGAGAAAACTGTATCAGGAGGAGTTGGCCTTAATTCTGGTATATTGATACCCTCTGCTACGGCAATATCAATTGCGGGTTGGATCTCTTCAATCTCCTCCATACCAAACATACCATTTTCCCCACAATGGGGATTAAGCCCAGCCACACCAATCTTTGGTTCTTTAATCCCCAAAGCTTTACATCCTTCATCTGCAATGCGAATAACCTCCAGAACCCTATTTTTCTTCACATTATCACAGGCTTGACGAAGAGATACGTGAGTCGATACATGCACTACCCGCAGATTCTCATGGGCCAGCATCATTGTATACTTATCTGTATCTGTGTAGTGAGCATAAATTTCCGTATGACCGGAATAATGATGACCAGCCAGATTAATGGCTTCTTTATTTATCGCATTTGTTACAGTTGCATCCACTTCCCCCTCCATAGCCAGCTGAATAACTTTCTCCACATAACGAAACGCAGCCTCACCACATTCGGCAGTCACTTTACCATAGATACGCTTTTTTATATCTATGATTTTCATGTCATAGACATCTACCGTACCATATTCAAATTTTGCATTTTTTACATCTTCAACCGTATTAATTTTTAATTGATTCTCATTTCCGGTAATCTTTATTGCCTCCTCGATGCAAGCTGCATCTCCGATAATAAGAGGACAGCACTGTTCATAAATTTCACGCCTTGCCAAAACTTTTACAGAAAGCTCCGGTCCATTTCCAGCCGGATCTCCCATAGTAATTCCAATTATTGGTTTTTTGTTCATCATATGCCTCTCCATCGTTTTATTATGAAACACAATTAATTATTTTTATGTTCTTTTTTATATATTACTTCGTTATTCATATGTTATCAATAGTCCAGTATAATTAAATCGTATCTTTTTGAAACATTTTTATTTTTTTCCTTGTCACATATACTTTTTTAATGTAAAATAAGTATATGGTTTCATTTTAAAACATTAATTAAAATAAGAGGATATATATGAAGAAAACAAAGATATTAGTAGTTGCCCCTTATGAAGGCATGGCAGAATCTATAACTGCTACTGCTCAAAGAAGAAAAGACATTGATTTAACGGTACAGATTGGTGATTTAAGTATAGGACGGAAGATTGCACAGGAACTGGCGCACAATAATTATGATGTCATTATTTCCCGAGGCGGTACAGCCGATATGATTCGCGCCGCAGTAGAACTTCCGGTAGTAGAGGTTGCCATCTCCGTATACGACATACTTCGCGCTATAAAAATGGCGGAAAATTATTCCGGCAAGTTTGTCATCGCGGGTTTTCCCAGCATTACCAACTGTGCCCACGTATTGTGTGATCTGCTGCAGTATAACATTGATATCATCACCTTTACCAATGAGACCGATGCTGAACCGGCTCTGCGAAATGCTATGGAACACGGATGCACTCTGACTCTATGCGATATGATCGGTTCAACTGTGGCCCAAAAACTCGGGCTGAATTCAATCCTTCTCTCCTCCGGCACAGAAAGCATTGATACAGCCTTAAATGAAGCTGTTAAGCTGGTAAATTCTTCTCAGTATGTCCATAAACAAAAAGATTTGTTTCAGGCCATACTCACAGAAGGTGAAAATGATTTCCTGATCTATGATGCCTCCGGTACGCTTTGGTTCTCGAGTCTCTCCGCAAGTGACATGGATTCCCATCTGATGAACCTGGTCCATTGTTATTTGGATTCTTTTCTCCAAATCCCTGATCAGACAGTGGAACGGCAAATCGATCATGAAACCGTCATTCTCTCCAACAGACACCTGCTATATGAAGAACATACTTACACAACGATCAGTATACAGAAGAAAAAAGCGCTATATGAACCTGAAGACAACAGCATATCCATTTATAATAAACCCGACCGACAACCCAGTGATTTTATCACTTACTACAGTAGTGCAAATAATGTAGGCAGTGTAAAGCAATCCATTACAGAATACAGTAAAACAAATCAGCCCGTCCTGATATTGGGCGAAACCGGAACCGGAAAGGATAAAGCCGCACATCTTTTATATGAAAACGGTCCCTATGAGAGCAATCCGCTCTATACGATAGATTGCCCCCTTATGAATGAACGCAAATGGAATTCGCTAATAGGCAGTGAAAATTCTCCTCTGACTCACGTACACACCACCATATACATCAAAAATCCCGGAGCACTAAATAAAAACCAGCTTTCCAAATTGTTTACCTATCTGGAACAGACTGACCTGCATAAGCACAACCGACTGATATTTTCACTGGTAACCAATGAAAAGGCTTATGCTGAAACGGAAACAGTTTATAATTATTTGGCAAACCATCTTTCATGCCTTATTTTAAACCTTCCGCCGCTTCGGGAGCGCAAAGAGGATATACCCAGTATTTCTACATTATATATCAACAAGCTTAATGCTGCCCTTGGAAAACAGATCATAGGATTTGATGGGGATGCTATGGCTATTATGAAGGATTTTCCCTGGAAAAATAACTTAGATCAACTTAAAAGAATCATTAAAGAGCTTGTGGTGATCACACCTACCTCTTATATTTCTGTAGAAAGTGTTAAACAACTGCTCCGCCGGGAAGAACCTTATATTCCTGCTGCCCCCGCTGATCGTGCTATGTCCATAGATTTGAAACAATCTCTGGATGAAATCAATTACCAGATTATTAAATTAATATTAAACGAGGAAAAGGGAAACAAAGAAAAAACTGCCCGGCGTCTTGGCATCGGACGCAGTACACTGTGGCGAATATTAAAAAGTAGAGAAAACAATTGAGAATAGAACCAAATATCACAAAAGAGGATTTTCAACTCAATAAAATAAGTTGAAAATCCTCTTTCTATAGTAGCGAGAGGGGGACTTGAACCCTCGACACTACGGGTATGAACCGTATGCTCTAGCCAGCTGAGCTATCTCGCCGTCTGTAATCCTTCTGCTTTTTGGCAAAAGAATGGGACCTATAGGGCTCGAACCTATGACCCTCTGCTTGTAAGGCAGATGCTCTCCCAGCTGAGCTAAGATCCCATGACTTTTATTTGATTGTATGCTGCTTGTACAGCAAGTAGCGAGAGGGGGACTTGAACCCTCGACACTACGGGTATGAACCGTATGCTCTAGCCAGCTGAGCTATCTCGCCATGTGTAATTCTTCTGCTTTTGGCATAAGAATGGGACCTATAGGGCTCGAACCTATGACCCTCTGCTTGTAAGGCAGATGCTCTCCCAGCTGAGCTAAGATCCCATTTTGTTTTACAGTCTTTGCCATCGCTTGACTGCTTTGCTATTATAACCTTAAATTGTGTCAAATGTCAATACCTTTTTTTCAAAAAAATACAAAAATCTCTTTTTCTTCCATCTCTAATATCTGGCAGCCGCAAAGCATGGAAATTTCGGATATCTTCACCGGAATTTCAGAGGAAGGGTACTGTATTGATCAGACCGTTTCCTCCGTATTCCTCCTTATATCTCCTTATGTCACAATATCACCCCTTCTCCAAAATCCTCTCCTGGCTCTTTGCCTGAAGCTCCAGCATAGGACGGTAAACGCAGTCTCTCTAAACCGCCCTGGATTTCTCTCTGTATTTTATAGGCGACAGGCCCGTCTGTTTTTTAAATGCCAGAGAGAAATAATTGATTTCATGGTATCCCACAGCCTGCCCAATTTCCCCCGCTTTCAGATCTGTGCTCTCCAAGAGCTGTTTTGCTTTCTCCATGCGGCAGAACACTATATACTCATTACATCCTTTCCCTGTAAATTTTTTAAAGAGCTTTGAAAAATAATTGGGTGAAAGATATACCTGCGCAGCTAAACCACCCACTGACAGCTCTTCCTCCAGATGGTTCTTGATGTAGGTTTCCACTTTTCTCACAATCTGGTGGCCGCCCTCCTCCTGATAGAATAATTTTTCAATATAATCTTTTGTATAAGAAAAAATCTCTTTTCTCTGGCTATGGAGGATCATATAAGAAAAAGAATCCAGATTTCCCTTCTTCTCCTCCCCGCAATTACTGACAACTGCAAAATACAGGGTGGATACCAATTCAAAACAGCATCTGCGCACTACCGAGTCAGACACATTATAAGAATCCGAAGCAATTTCAAAGATATCCATGATCCGGGCTGCCTCTTCCACATTTCCCAATTCAACAAGCATCTTGTTTTTTAACTCTGTAAAAGTATCCATGAAAAGCCGGCGTCTGTTTTTTGCTTTGACTGTCTGGGTGACCTGCTGGAGCGGCATGGATGACTCTATGAGATATTGCGCACTGTTGTAGGAAATACAAAGCTCCTCCGGCTCTGTTACAACACTCCCCAGGACAGCCTTCACACGAATGTCCAGTTCTTCCCGCAGTACATTGACGATCTCCTCCGTTTTTTCCACGGCCTCCATATTGCTGTTATCTCCGAACAGCAAAAGAAGTGCCCTGTCCTGCCTGTCGAAAAACGTGATTCCTTCCTGATGCGCGTCGAGAAGTCCCATACAGATATTGCGGATCGTCATATTTAAAAGTCCTTCGGCAATACCGTCTTTTTCCTCATCCTGTATTTCACATATGAGGATCACCAACTGCATGGTCTTGCCGCTCTCAATGCCATAGGCTCCGGCTGCGGATACCAGATCTTTTGCATTCTGGTCATAGATCAGGCCTCTCATGATGTTCTCCAGGATTTCCTGCTGACGGCTTCCGGCAGTGCGCAGGACTGCTTCCTGCTCCTTCTGTTTTCGCTTCTCTCCTTCCAGTTGTTCTGTCAGTTTACGGATTTCCTTTTCAAGGGTCTTCTCGTCTACGGGTTTTAAAAGGAACTCTTGGACCTTCAGTCTGAGACATGTTCTGGCATACTCAAAGTCATCGTATCCGGTAAGCACCAGCACCTTCATTTCCGGCAGGATCTCCCTGACCTGCTCTATCAGCTCGATCCCTGTCATCCGTCTCATATTGATATCCGTTATCATGATTTCAGGCTGTTTTTCGGCAATAATTTCCAATGCCTTCCTGCCGCTGGACGCTGTATAGACCTCTCCGATTCCAACCTGCTCCCATCGGATCGTATCTCGTATCCCTTCACGTATCATCTTCTCATCATCTACAACGATTGCTTTATACATGATCTTCTCCCTCTGTTTTTTGCTTTCCCGCAGGAAGAGTAATCTCCACCGTAACCCCTCCCTCTTTATTCATTTTATAATACAGTCCATATCCTTTTCCAAAAAGCAGTTCGATTCTCTTATGTACATTGCGGACGCCATATCCAAAGTTCTCATCATACTCTGATATGGACGCGTTTATCCTGTCGATCTCCTCTTCTGTCATGCCGATACCGCTGTCTGAGACAGAGATCACGGCGCTCTCCCCTTTTACTTCCGCACCTATCACTAACTTACCTCTCGTCTCATCTTCTATCCTGATTCCGTGATATATGGCATTTTCCACGAGAGGCTGCAGAGTCAGTTTTGGTATCTGAAGGGAATACATTTCCGGCGCTATCCTGAACTCACTCTCAATTATCGAACCATATCTCAAATTCTGGATCGTCAGATAACTCTCAATATGAGCAATTTCCTGTTTCAGAGGTATGATATCCCTGCCTTTGCTGAGACAGAGCCTGTAATAGTTGGCTAAGGCTTTTACCATAGTAGAAACCTGTTCATCCCCCCTGGATGTAGCCTGCCAGTGGATACATTCCAGTGTATTATACAAAAAATGCGGTTTTATCTGATCCTGAAGGGCATTAAAGCGAATTTGCTCAGCCTGGTGCTGCTCAAACTTTACCCGGTCCACAAGCTCTGTCATCTGGTCCATCATATAGTTGAAGCCCTGCTCCATCTGCTTAAAATCCTCGCCTGTATTGTCAAGGGTTATCCTATGTTCCAAATCCCCTTCAGAAACACGTCTCATACCGTTCACCACCTTTTCCACTACTCTATAGGAATAGCGGACCAGACGGCTGCCTGCCGCTATGCCGGCTATGACCATCAGTACAATACATACACACAAAAGAGCCACTGTTTTGAGACTGTCGTTGTATAAGGCTTTATAAGGGATCCTCCCCACAAGATAATAATTCCATATGCCCATTTTCCGGTACACAAACAGAGACTTGTCTTTTTTAAACTCCCCTTTTTCTCCCTGAAGCTCCTCCATAAAGGCAAATCCCGTGCCCAGCAGAGATTTATCACCGGCGGAGAAGATTTCGCCGCTGCTGTGAACCATCATGATTTCCAGAGGCATCTGCGCGTGATCGGTATCTGCCATACGCTCCAGAAGATTTCCCCTGATGTTGATGCAAACCATACCCAATAGATTTTTTACATGGTTTACATCGTAAAGGGGGGAATATAAAGTCATGGAATACTCTTCCCTGCCATTGTACCGGTCTGCGTAGCTCAGGATCACATCTCCTTTTTTTGCCAGCGTGCCTGCCTGATAGTCTTCCCGGATCTTTCTTTCTAATCCGGCGTATTCCAGTGATGTCTTTCCTTTATATGCGTACTCCTGTGTCCTCACATTTATGATCGCCATGAAATTAATATTGGACTGTACGTTCATATTATTGTGGATGGTCTGTCTGACCTGTTCCAGAAGCTCCGGCGCTGTCCTGTCTTTCTGCTTGAGAAATGATTTTACCTGTTCATCCATCATAAGTCCTTTTGCCATATCATAATATCCGGAAAGACTCATCTGATAATCATTTGCCAGGGTTTCCATCTGTATCTCCGCCAAAGAACCTGATTTTTCCGTAACGATTTTTATAGAAGAAAAAGTGGATATCCCCAGTACGCACAACGTGGTAACTGTAATAGCCAGTGATATGAAGATTTTTATTTTCTTATCAAAATTATACGACATGTATTTTTTTATCATTCTTCTCATTTTCTTCCTCATCTGTACGTGTTTACGCCGAAAAAGGCATGAGATTCCCCATGCCCTTTTCTTCTTATTCTCTTTTACTCTTCTTTATTTTCCTTCAGATATGTCTGCATAGCCTCCTGCAGTGTGGCATTTGCCTCCTGTGGTGTAACAGCCAGACCGAAGATTTGCTGACAGGTATCCTTGTGCACCTCTGCCACTGTGGGCGGCATATACTGGTCATAGAAAATCTGCATATTACTTGCTTTGTTGGCTGCTTCCAGAATTTGTTTTACCACAGGATCCTTGATAAGTTCCCCTGCATTCTTAACCGGCGGTATTTTGTTTTCTTCCACCATCTTCTCAATTATCTCATCATCATAATAATATTCACACATTTCAAAGGCAGCTTTTAACTTTTCGTCTTCACAATTAAATGACACAAAATAACCGCTGGTGCCGATCTGTATGGAGGCATCCGCATCAGAACCATCCACAGCCGGGAAGGAAAACCATCCTATTTTCTTATAAAATTCCTCATTATCACTCTTGAATGTTCCCGTATTCCAGGAACCACCCAGAAACATAGCTGCTGACTCCTGATAGAGCAATTGCTTTGCCTGCCCGTCATCCTCGCTGAGACTGTTCACACCCTCCGGAAAATATCCCTTTTTAACCCATTCCTGAATCTTTTCTCCCGCGTACTCAAAACTTTCATCCTCAAAAGTACCGCTTCCGTCAACTGCCTTCTGAATAGGCTCCAGACCGCCTTTTCTCGTTGCCAGGCTCATAAAATACATGGAACCTGTCCATTTTGACGCATTCGCCAGCGCGAATGGGGTGATTCCATTTTCAACCAGAGTGTCACATACCTGCTCAAGCTGGGAAACGGTCTGGGGAACCTCCAGGTTGTATTGTTCAAATATCTCTTTGTTATAAAATACACCGCTGATGGTCAGCTGCATAAACGGAAAAGCATATAATTCTCCGTTATAACTGGACTGTTCAATGGCGCTGTCAATGATCCTGTCTTTTACAGGACTTGCGTCCATAAGATCCTGGATCGGCTGTGCGTAGCCTGCCTCAATGTATTCCTTCATAGGGCCGCCCACCCAGGTGACATATACATCGGGACATTCATCCGCGCTCATGGAGATCACAAGTTTTTCTTTGTATGTATCATTCTGGATTGCCTCACTGGTGACATGATATCCGCTGTCTGTTTTCTCATTGAACTTATCCACAGCATATTTGAGTATGTCTTTATCCGGATTTTCTGTTCCGATATTCCAATACACGATTTCTTCTTTTCCCTTATCTTTCGCCGCAGACGGCTCGTCTTTGCCTGAACAACCCGCACAAAGAGACATTACCATAGATACGATCACTACAGATGCCGCAATTTTCTTTTTCATTCTTTTTCCTCCCTGATATACATTTGCTCATACCTGTTACTGTCCTTTATTATATCAGGGCCGTTCAGAAAAATATCTTAAATAAATCCGCATCAATCTATAATAATCAGCCATCTTATTACAGAAAAGAAAAAAATCACCAGATATAAAATGCTGTTTTTACAATTTCCTGTATTTTTTATGGTCCTCTTTTATCCGTGCCATCACTTTCGGCTCTGCCGCCAGCTTATAGCCCAGACCCGCAATGATTTCCGCCCCATCTCTTAATACCGTTCCTGCCGCCTCTGTATGCAGAAGCCGCTCAAATTCCCTGTCGTGGATCACAATCTCTTTCTTTCCCCCTGTAATGTCTATCATGGGATGAAAGACCGGTATTTTCATATTCACATTGCCCAGGTCCGTGGAGCCGCCCGGCCCCTTGGATCTCACTGTCTTTCTTCCCGTATCCAGAAACAGTTCCCGCATTATGCCATCCATATGATCGTTCCAGAAGATTTCCCCGTAATCAGGATACCGCTGGCACCATTCCACCGTAGTTCCAGCAGCCATAGCTGCTCCCTCTGCACAGGTTTCGGATATCTTGTTGAGTTTCCACAAATTCTCCACAGTGGCAGCCCGGTAATAATAATCCAGACACACCTCATCCGGAACAATATTGGGAGCTGCTCCCCCTTTTGCCACAATGCCGTGGAACTGACAGTCCTTTGTAATGTGCTGGCGCCACATATCCATGGCCTCCATAAAGAGGCGGGCAGCGTTCAGCGCGTTCAGGCCCTCCTCTGGACAGGCGGAGGCATGGGCGGCTTTTCCGTGGAATGTAAAATATCTGTCATTGGATGCCAGTACCTGAAAATAAGTGACATTCTCATTGTTCAGATGTACCATGGCCGCATACTCGTAGCCGTCAAAGCCTCCGTTCCCGGTCATATAACATTTTCCGCCTACAAACTCCTCCCCCGGCGTGCCTATGAGATCGATCCGCATCGGCAGGTCGGGATATGCCTCCCGCAGAGCAAGTGCTCCCAGTATGCTGATGGCACAGCTATAAGAGTGCCCACATGCGTGTCCCACCTCAGGCAGAGCGTCATACTCACACAAAAATGCTGCTTTTGGTCCCGTAAAATCCTTTTTTGCCTTGTCTACAGCCAGAAAAGAGTGGGGCATCCCCGCATACGGCGATGTTATCTCATATCCCATTTCTTTTAGAAACCTTGTGATATACTCACAGGACTCCTTTTCCTCCCCGCTGATCTCGGGGTGTTCTGTCAGATGATCCGCAAGCATCCTGGCCTTATCAAAATATTTCCCAACCTGATCCTTAATCGCTTTTTCTATCATATCCTTCTCCTTAAATCCTGTTATTTTTCAAAATCCTGATACATTTTGCTGGCCTCAACCCCTGTGTTATTCTGATATTTGTCGCTCTTATAGAGGTCATATTCGCCGTCAATGTCATGGTAATAGATCTGACACACCTCCACATTGGGGTATATCTTCACCGGATGGATGCAGAATATCTCCAAAGTCCAATGTCCCGCAAAGCCGATATCCCCAAATCCCGCACTCACATGGATGAAAAGCCCCAGCCTGCCTGTAGAAGAACGGCCTTCCAGCATAGGCACATAATAATCTGTCCTGGTATATTCCTGCGTTCTGCCAAGATACAACTTGTTCGGCTCCAGAACCAGCCCGTCCTCGGGAATGGTCAGCTTTTTAACCGGATTGGGTTTCTTCATATCCAGAACCGGTGTATCGTACACCAGAAGCTCATCTGCCAGTGAAAGATTATAGCTGTTGGGATTGATCCTTTTTTCATCAAAGGGTTCAATTATAATTTCCCTGCCCATGTGTTTCCTGATTTCTTTTCCTGATAATATCATTGTTTTTATCCCCCAATACTGATTTAGATTCCTGTAATCAAAATACTGTCTTGAGTATATCATTACTGCATAAGCTCTGGCAAGAGCATCCCCTCACGGGGATATCTGCCGGACTTATGCTGTGCAAAAAAATGCTGCCTGATACCATGTTGGATACCAGACAGCAGACGCATTTAAAATAAACGTCATGAAAAATAAATATCAGGAATAAAACAGATTCGGCAGCCATGTGGACAAAGCCGGACAGAATATGATCAGCAGTAGGACAAGGAACATGGCCGGAAGATATTTGGCGCACTCTTTCGTCACTGAAGATACCGGCAGTCCTGACACATCTGACATGACAAACAGACATATTCCAAAAGGCGGTGTGACAATGCCCGAAATCAGGGCAACGGTCATCATCACGCCAAAATGTACCTGGTCCAATCCCAGATTATTGATGATCGGCATAAAAATAGGCGTGATCAGCAAAATGGCGGCTGTAGTGTCCATGAAACACCCAACGATAACCAGTATGACAGCCAATACAAGCAGAACGAACACCGGCCCTGCCGAATACAGCGGAGACAACATATTTTGCAACACCGTGGCAAGCCCTTCTTTGGTGATGATCCATGTGAAAAATCCTGCAATTGCAATGATCAGCATAAAGGTTCCCGATGTCTCCACCGCGTCCTTCAGCGCCTTCATAAAGCTTTTGAATGTCAGCTCTTTATAGATGATCCCCAGAATAATAGAATAGTCGATAGCCACGATCGCCGCCTCTGTGGGTGTAAATATGCCTGTGGTGATACCTCCGATAATGATGACCGGCGACATCAGTGCCGGAACTGCTTTCAGCAGTTTGATGGGGATTTCTTTTGTCGGAATTTTGGCAACCGGCCAGTTTTTCCCCTCTTTAGTTGTCCTTGACTGAACAAAGATGGAGACCATCAGAGCCAGTCCCATGATAATGCCCGGTATGAGGCCTCCCAAAAATAATTTACCTGTTGAGATTCCCGCTGAAGCGCCCAGAACCACCATGGCGACAGAGGGAGGGATCAGCGGCCCTATCACACTGGATGAGGCTGTGATACCGGCAGAAAAAGATTTCTTATATCCAGCCTTGTTCATCATTTTCATCTCAATAGCTCCCAGACCGCCGGTATCTCCCACTGCCGTTCCGGACATGGAGGCAAACATCATGCTTGCCACAACATTGGCATAGGCGAGTCCGCCTTTAAATCTTCCCACAATGGCAAGGGCCGCGTCAAAGAGACGTGTTGTCACTCCGGCAGAATTCATCATCCGGCCTGAAAGAAGAAAAGCCGGAAGCGCGATCAGCACATAGGAAAACAGGGGTGTTGTCATAGAATGAGGAAGATTGACAATGGAGACAGATCCCCCCTGCATCAGAAGATATACAAGCCCGGGCAGCCCTAATGCAAAGGCTATGGGCATTCCAATAAAAAGTAAAATCAAAAATGTAAGAAGCAGTATCGTTATGTTTAGTCCCATTTTTTTCTCTCCTCTCTCAGCCTGTTTCCGTTGTGTAGGTGCCCTTTACCATCTCGATCAATTCCACTGTGTAGACACAAACCATATAAAAAGAGCTGAACAGTATGGGTATATAATAGAGATTTTTAGGCAGATCCAGGTTGGTACTGGAGTGCCCCATCATTTTCGGCTGTAAGATAATGGCTCCAAAAAACATGACCGCCAACAACAGAATCATCAAAGCTCTCTGGCATATCAGTAAAATCTTATTGGCCTTTGGTGATAACTTTGTCGTCAGAAAATCCGCACTCACATGCTTCTTGTTCATAGCCGCCACGCTGGCCCCGCAAAAGGCCAGGTAGATAAAGAGAAAAGTACATAACTCTTCCACCCAGTTTAACGGGCTGTTGAAAAATTTTCTGCAGATAACCCCCGCTGTCACAGAGATCATGATCACCAGCATACAGACAACCCCCATATACCACTGGACCGTACCGCCGATTTTTATAAATTTTTTCACAAATTTCATAGCTTACCACCTCCCAAATATCAGACTGCCGCAGCCCCATGGCCGCGGCAGCACATCCGCGTTCAGTTGATCACTCAGCAAGCGCTTTTATATCTTCAAAAAGTCCCTTTTTCCAGGCGCCTTTTTCCTCCAGTTCTGCGGCTTTGTCAGCGATCACATCAGACATTTCCTGTATGGCTTCCTCTGACGGAGTGGTGAAATTGGTCCCCTCGGATTCCATTGTCTTTTTGTATTCCTCGGATACCTTTTTCACTTCATCCGTATACCAGTCTCCTGCATCATTGGCAGCTTCTGTCAGCACTTTTCTCTGCGCACTGCTAAGCTCTCCATACAGGGCATCGTTCATATAAACTGCCGCGTTGTCACGGATATGTTCTGTCAGGGTGACCTGTTTTGTAGGTTCATAGAATTTCATGGTGTAAATGGAATCCAGAGGAGATTCACATGCGTCCACAACGCCCTGCTGAAGAGCAAGGTAGGTCTCCCCCCAGGCTACCTGTGCGGTTCCCAGTCCAAGCGCAGTGGCAGATTCCATATAAGACTTGATGTCCGGCACACGCATTTTCAGGCCTTTTAAATCTCCCAGTGACTGAATTTCTTTGGAACAGGAAATAGATCTGGGAGATCTGAGCCAGTTATTGGCCACCACACGGATTCCCTGCTGGTCAATGAGCTGCTGCTCCATATTCGCATTGATATCGCTCTCCAGGAATTTTCTGTAATGATCTTCATCCTTAAACAGGAAAAACATGGAGGTTACCTGCGCGTCATCTACAAATGTAGAGAGCCAGGATCCGGCATCCACGAACATCTCCTGGGTTCCCAGAGATACTGCCTCCATCTGACTGGTAGCATCCCCAAGCTGCGCCGCCGGGGACACGGTAATGGTGATCGTGCCGCCGGATTTTTCTTTTACCTCATCTGCCATTTTCTGCATTGCCAGAGTGACTGTATCCTCTGCCGCCTGAATTCCCCCGGCTGTAATGTCAAAGGATTTATCCTGACTGAAATCATAGGATTCCACATCCACCTCTGACTGTCCGCTGTCCCCGTTATCTTTCCCGTCTTTTCCTTCCCCGCAGCCTGACAGCACCATGCCAAACACAGCCATACTGAAACACATACAAACCAGTTTTCTTTTCATTTGCTTCCCTCCATTTTAGATTTACCTTATCCTTTTAGATTTTCTTAGCTCTCAGTTACCCGTTCCTGCCCTTGTCTGATTATCTGTTTCTGCACCCCGCATAAAGCAGAAATTTTCAGTGATTTCACTCAGTTTACAGGTAATTCTTTTAAAGTTATTGTACATTATCGCTAATTTCTTTACCATAACACCACAGCATAAAAATATATTTGATTTTTGTGTTATCAGCATAATTACCGCACTGTGCTGCCTGGATTCCGGAAACAAATGGGACAACGGATCTTACAGACTGCTACGCCCTGTTATTTTTGATAAAATAATGGAGATATTCCAGGAATTCCCGGTCTGCCACCTGCTGCATGGGATTTACTCCCAGAAGTTCCCTTATCTTGTTAAAGCGGAATACCAGCGTATTTTTATGTATATAAAGTTCTTTGCTGCTGGCATTGAAATTATAGTTATTTTTCTGCAGGGATTCCACCACATCCAGTATGTTCTCCCTGCCCTTATCATCCAGGAGCCGTTCATAAACCCCGTAAATATCCCGGTATTCCACCATAGCGATCAGTGATTTTATATACTCGCTCACGTGTTCATAGAAAAAGCCGATCTGTCCTTTCACACGGTCCCTCATCCAGATACAGTGCTGATAACCGATCCTGTATTTTTCAAAGCGGTTCTGAAAAGTCCCAGCAAGAAACTGGTATTTAGCCCCTGCCATATCCAGGTAATTTTTGCAGGAGGCAACCGATTCCGCAATGATCTCTTTGTACTGGCAGAGACTGGCGGGATCCGGCTTAAAGCTTTTGAAAATGATCACATTTTTATCCTGCACAACAGATATAATATCCTGATGACTGTACAATGCGCTCTCCTTCAGCTTTCTCAGTACTGTGGGCATATCTGCCATCTCATCCAAAAAAAGAAGGACCGGCAGCCGTACGTAGGATTCCTCCCATCCCAGTGTCTCTGCATCCTCCCTTAATTTTTCAACATCAGCAACCTCATTTGACAAAATGCCGTAAATAAACCTGTCCTTCATGCTCTTTCGCTTTGCGTTCATCTCATGCTGTGACTCAAATTCATACATGGTCTCAATGGCAAATTTCATCACCTTTGCAATATCCCGCACCTCATCCGGCTCGCCGGTCACACCTATGGCTCCTGTTCTCTTTCCCCTGTGCTCGATGGGCAGCATTACGCCTGGCTTTACCCCCAGGTATTTTCCTCCGTCCGGGACATCAATGATCTCCTCGTCACCATGAATGATCCAATATGCCACCTCGTGAAAATTGCCGATCCGCTCTGCGTCTTTGCTGGCTATGATCACCCCTTTTTCGTCCATGATATTGATATTGTATTCCGTAGACTCTCCCGCTTTTTTAATAAATTTTTCCGCCAAAAAATTATCCAGCAATCCAATCCCTCCATTCTATCTGTTTCCAATTCCAATCTCAAAAAAGATTCCCGTCTGCAAAAGAGACAGGCCGCTGCCCGAAATTTAAATGCGCAGACCTACTGTATAGTTACCAGAATTCATTTGTATTTCATGATAACATTCCGAAAATATCTTGTCCATAGACAAAAGTTTTCTGGAATATTTTGGTATGTCTTTGTGTTTTCACGACACAATTTCCTGCGCCTTTTTTGTTTTCCTGTCCCATGGGAAACCTTATTTTTTTATGCTATACTCAACAAAAATCAAGCACGAATATCCATCTACCCCGCAGTGGATAAAAGTAAAGGAGGATTTTATGACACCAAAAGAACGGATACTGGCTGCGCTGAACGGGCAGCCAACGGATACTCTGCCTTTCATTCCACGTCTAGATATCTGGTACAATGCAAATGCCGGAAATGGTACTCTTCCTGCGCCTTATCAGCATGCAACCCTGAGGGAGATGGTGGATGATCTGGGGCTTGGCTATCACGCCATTATTCCTGATTTTAAAGATTTTACAGACCCGGAGCAGGGGGATCTGGATGTGGGACTTGGAATCTACCACTTAAAAAAATATCCTTACCGGATAAAGCTCCATAATGTAAAACGTACGTATGAGCGCAGCGGTGACGGTATTCTCAAAGTAAAATACGAAACGCCCAAGGGAGACATTACCACCACTGTAGTCCATAGCCAGGACATGAAAAAAAACGGAATAACTCTGTATGTTATAAAAGAACACGCCATTAAATCCAAGGATGATTATCCTGCCATGAAATATATTTTTGACAACATGGAAGTGATTCCTGACTATGACAATTATACTCATTTCCAGCAGGATTTCATCGGAGAACGGGGTGTTGCCGTGGCATTGTCTGCCATGTGGGCATCTCCCGGACATTACCTGATCAAAGAGCTGATGGCATTTGATACCTATTATTATGAACAATATGACAATCCGGATGAGATGAACGAATTCATAGAGCAGATCACGCCTTTTTGCAGCAAGCTCTTCGATGCCGCATTAAACAGTCCCGCTGAGGTAATACTCTCCGGCGCCAATTATGATACCTCATTTACTGCGCCGTCTATGTTTGAAGAATATATCATGCCCGCCTTAAAGGAACAATCCGACAGGGCACACGCCCGCGGCAAATTCCTGGCCACCCACACGGATGGTGAAAATACAGGGCTTATGGAGCTTTACCTGAAATCAGGATTTGACATTGCTGATTCCATCTGTCCTGCTCCCATGACCAAAATTTCTCTGGAGGACACACGGCGTATGTTCGGCCATACCTGTACAGTCTGGGGCGGCATCCCTTCCATTTCCGTGCTGGAGGATTCTATGAATGACCTGACTTTCAAACGGTTTGTGGAAGAAAAGTTCGAGAACCTTGGAAGAGGGGACCACCTCATATTATCCGTTGCGGACACAGTGCCCCCTGCCGCCAAATTTGACAGGATCTTATATCTGCAAAAAAAGGCAATGGAGTTCGGTCCGGTCAAATAACAGAGAAAAAAACCGCGTGGCATATTAGCTGGTGCCGATTAAGGGAACTAAAAAATAATAAGGCAGACGGCTAAACGGGCAAGGGTTTAAGGCAACATGCACGAAAAGGGACACTGTTTTTACGGTGTCCCTTTTTTCGGGCAGCCGTCCCCAGGAAAGGGGGCGAAAACATGGCCGAGCCGGGCGCATTGGAATACTTCTATGGCACCGAGGCAGAGCAATATACCTTTTACCCGATTCCCAAGGTGTTGTTCACCGCCCCCGGTTTCAAACAGACAACTGGCGACGCGAAAATTCTATATGGCTTGATGTTGGACCGTATGGGGCTTTCCGTACGCAACGACTGGCTGGACAAACAAAACCGGGTGTTCATCTACTTCACAGAAGCAGGACCAGGGCCGCCCCACCAAAATCTATGTCAAGAACTTCATTCGGAGGGAGGAAGTCAATCAATACTGATAAGAATAATACTGAATTGAATGATACCGATCCATCTATCTATCCGGCAGCAAGGCCAGCCTCAGGGAAAAGGCGACGTTTCGTTCTGCCCATGAAGCGGATCTGCTGTTGCATGAATCAGCCAAACGGGCCTTTAACGATTTAGGCACAAAGAAACTGCCCACGGTCAAAATTTTGCAGGCGGAATATGCTGATTTGCTTGCAAAGAAGAAAACGGCTTATGAGGATTTAAACGCTTACGAAAAGAGAGCCTGGAATTGCAGATAGTCAAGGCAAGTGTAGACGCACTTCTGCGTATTGAGAGGTACAGGACTACGAACAGGAAAAAGAGAAAAATCAGAAGCAGGACAGGTAGAGCCGCACTGTGGTTTTACCGCCTTGTCTACCTAAAAGCAAAAGCCGGGAATGGTGTCAGGGGCGCGCCGTGGCGCGTTCATTTTACCCTTGACACCGTTCTCGGCTTTTGCTATGTCCTTGACCTTTAAGCGTCCGCCAGGGCGCGGCAGCCACCATGCTCTGCATGGTGTTCTGCCCACACACTTCTGTGTTGGGCCGGGGGCTTGGGGAACTCCCCAACAAGCGGAAAAGAATATCCTTTTCCATTGCTTGCTAACTAATATTTTTCTGGAACCCGAATATTAGCTACATGATAAAATTTATACTTTTCTACCATATGCTTCTTCATACGACTCAAATTGTAACGATAACAATCTGCTATGCTATCCGCAAAGGCGTCTGCATTACCTTCCCTTAACTGTTGAAGCGCAAGAATGACTTGCTTGTTGAGATGTGAAAGTGTATGTTTCTTGGACGGATAATAAGCAAAATGGTGTCCCCATTCAAGAAGATGATTGGTTTCAGACAATATAATATATAAAGGTTCTAACGTGGTATTTCTCATTATGGCTTTCAAAATATCCGACAAATAAATAGAGTCAAAAGAGGTAAATCTATCTGCCAACTCGTCCAGTTCTTCTTTAGTAAACTGTGGAGCTGCAGCTAAAGCGGCAGGACGAATAATTAGTACCATTAACTGCAAAGCGTGAAGGTAACGTAGTGCTTTTTCTACATATCCGGAATTAAGAGCCAACCGATGAAGTTTCGTATCATCCGGTTCTATCACTATAGTGCCTTTACCATTTAATGTCTTTACGAAACCTCTTTGCTCGAGCTCTGATAATGCCTTTCTGACCGTCGATATAGAGACCTCATACTGGTTGGCCAGTTGCTTTTCATATGGTAGAAACATTCCAACAGAATACTCTCCAAGACCGATTTTTAAATTCAAGTCATCAACAATTTTTGAGTAACAATAATCCTGACCACGCATGGGGTTCCATGAAAACCTCAAACCAGTTTGTGAATGACATTTTGGGGTGGCCTCTGACAGATAATTTAAGGTATTTTCAATGAATTCCGTAAGTTTCTGATACATATTTGAGAGCAAGTTGTACTTTATGTGTGGATCATCGCCTTTTAAGACATCTGGAATGACATTGGCTACAGATACCGCTTCCTGTGAAAAATGCTTAGAGAAATAAGTACACTCTTCTGTAAAAAATGTAAGTTTATTATAAAGGCCAAACGTAGAGTAGAGTTCGCTGAATAGGGAATTACCGCCTATTCTTAATATCTCGTATCCTAATTTAGAGGGAGGACGCCATCCACCAGCAGTATATCCTAAACGCAATGCTTTCACAGCCTGTTTATAGTAAGGCAGTACCTCCACATCACATCCCTGTAAGGAAAAAACCAAAAGTGAAGGCAGTATTAGAGCAAAAGTTTGATATACCTGTAAAATACATTCCTTTTGTTTTAGAATCTCAAGAACAGTGCTTGATGAATTACAGGTATCTTTTGTTGAAACAACAATCGGCGCAAGGCGAGGCCGGATATCAACCAGTCCTTCCGCTCTCAATGCATCGAAAACACGGTTAATCGTATACCTGCTAACATGGAATTGTTCGCAATACATCCTTGAAGATGGCAAAGCATTTCCATGAGGTATCTGTCCATCTAAAATACACTGCTTAATTTCATTATATACAAATTCAAATTTTGTCTCTTGTGGTTTCATAACTCGCCTCCTATCTGTCTGATTATATCATGATGAGTCTATTTTGTCAGTATAAAAAGCGCTTACCTATTTGTACACCTTACCAATATGGATATTGCCAGTATGTAAGGATAACATTTATAATAAAAATGCGAAAATATTAGGAAAGCGTTAAGTATCATGGATAAACAAAAAATTTTAATTGTGGACGATTCAGAAATGAATCGAGCTCTTTTGGTAGATATTTTGGAAGAGCGATATGATGTGGTTGAGGCTGAGAATGGTGTAGAAGCAATTTCTCTCCTTTCAAAGCAAAGGGCTGATTTCTCCCTTCTGCTTCTGGATATTATGATGCCTGAAATAGACGGATTTGAAGTATTAGCTTGCATAAACAAATACCATTGGAATGACACCTTCGCTGTTATTATGATTTCTGCTGATGACACTCCTGCTAATATAAAGAGGGCCTATGACTTGGGCGCTTTTGACTATATCAGCCGGCCTTTTGATTCAACCATTGTCCAGCGTCGAATTTCTAATACGATGTTTTTATACGCAAGGCAGCAGCGCCTTGAAAAAATTATTGCAGAACAATTTCACGAGCAGGAAAAGAATAATAAGTTGATGATCTCAATTCTGTCTCAT
This sequence comes from Blautia coccoides, assembly GCF_034355335.1. Classification (NCBI taxonomy): domain Bacteria; kingdom Bacillati; phylum Bacillota; class Clostridia; order Lachnospirales; family Lachnospiraceae; genus Blautia; species Blautia producta. Next base: position 1,894,887 of record NZ_CP136422.1, on the reverse strand, counting down.
ATTGTGGAATTTCGTAATGGAGAGAGCGGCCTACATATACTGCATGTTAATACGATTACAAAATATTTGCTGAAGCAGTTGGTTCAGCTGACAGATCAATATCCTTTGTCTAAAGCAGATATTTCTTTGATCAGCACTGCTTCTGCGCTGCATGATATTGGGAAAATCTCAATTTCAGATGCAATATTAAATAAACCCAGCCGACTTACGGCAGAGGAATTTGAAGTGATAAAAAAGCACTCAGTGATCGGTGCTAACATGCTGTTAGACCTGCCCATAGAGCAGCAGGAAGCTCCGCTTGTCAAAGTGGCTTCTGAGATCTGCCGATGGCACCACGAAAGGTATGATGGCAATGGTTACCCGGATGGATTAAAGGGAGACGAAATTCCCATAGCCGCTCAAGCGGTTGCGCTGGCCGATGTATACGATGCCTTGACCAGTGAGCGATGCTATAAGAAAGCTTATCCACATGAAGAAGCTTTGAAAATGATTTTAGAAGGACAATGTGGTGCATTTAATCCTACCCTTTTACTGTGCCTGCAAGAAATTGCAGATACACTTGAAAACGAGCTAATGGATGTCTCCCAGGAACAAGAAACTAAAAATATTCAGGATATAAGAAATAAAATAGACTACGATAGGCTGTTTTCCTATGAAAAATACACCGTCTTGTCTCGCAAACAGCAGCAACTGCAGTTATTATATATTGATTCCTTAACCAGTATTTACAATCGCCGCTATTATGACGAGCATTTTCAAGGCGCAGATGATATTCAGGCAATGGTTGTAATAGATGTAGATAATTTTAAGTACATCAATGATAATTATGGCCACGATGTAGGCGATATCGTATTGCAGAGCATTGCACAAACTGTTTTATCCTGTGTGCGAAAAACAGATGCAGTTATTCGTTATGGCGGCGATGAATTTGTAATCATCTTTTTCGGTATACCTCAAGAGATATTTGAAAAAAAACTGGAGAGGATCAGGTATTCTGTTGATGGTCTGATAATTGACGGACATCCAGAACTACATATGTCTGTAAGCATAGGTGGAGCATATGGAAGCGGAACCGCAAAAAAACTGTTCAAAGTTGCAGACAATATGATGTATCAATCAAAAAAACAAAAAAATCAGGTGACCATTTGTTTTCTGAACGAGATGGTAGGCAGCGCAGACGGCATTTAAAAAGGAGGAATTGTGATTATGAATCTAAAAGATTGTTATATAAAATTTGGCGGCGATTTTGATGAAGTGCTGGGTAGACTGCGCCGTGAGCAAATCGTTCAGAAATTTATGTATAAATTCCTGGACGATAAAAGCTTTCATTTGTTTGAAGCGTCTATGGAGAATAAGGACTATGAAGAGGCTCTAAGAGCCGTTCATACACTCAAAGGAATTTGTCAAAATCTTTCATTTACCAGATTGTTTGAAAGCAGTAGTTTGGTAACAAACGCATTAAAAGAAAACGATTGGAATAAGGCTGTCGATATGATGCCGAAATTATCAAAGGATTACTATGAAACCATCAATGTTATTAAAGATTTTAAGAATTCCAGGGAGGAATAACATCAATGAGAAATAGTAAAACCAAGGATTCTACAACACGTTTTCTGATATACAGTTTCATTGGACTATTAATATTTAGTATTATTATTTTCAGTCTGCTCAGAATCTATATGAACCGAAAAAGTAAAAATGCCGTTTATGAAATTGGAAATATTTATATGTCTGGAATGAATAAAGAGATGTCCAGACACTTTGAAACTGTGATTAAACTGCGTTTTGATCAGGTCAGCGGCGTTGTTTCTGTTGTTTCAGCAGATAATCAGGATAAGGAGACTCTATATGAGGAACTCATCTTCAGGGCGCAGGTTAGGGGATTTGACTATTTAGCGCTTTGTTCTGTCGAGGGAGAGTTTCAGACAATTTATGGAGAATCCATACAGCCACTTAATCCAGAACCTTTTGTAGAAGCATTATTGCATGGAGAACAACGAGTCGCTGTAGGTGTTGATTCTTCTGGAAATGAGGTAGTATTGTTTGGCGTTGACGCTGCTTATCCGATGAACAATGGCGATAAGAGCACGGGCCTGATCGCAGCTGTCCCTCTGGAATATGTTACCGACTTCCTTTTCTCAGCGGATGACGGGCAGTTAATGTATTATCATATCATCAGGCCAGACGGTAGTTTTGTAATACAGAACTCTAACACGGAGTTGTGTCATTTCTTTGAACAACTACAAAAGCAGCTTGATTCTACGGCCAAGGAGTTATCTGTAGAAAATTCAGTTAAAGAATTTGGTGCTGCACTAAAAAACCATAAAGAATTTACCACAACACTTGAAGTGAATGGTGAGGAACGGCAAATATACGGTATATCATTACCCTGTTCTGAGTGGTATTTAGTGTCGGTTATGCCTTATGATATATTGGACGATTCCATAAACAATCTGAGCAGCCAGCGTATGTTCATGACATTATTGTCTTGTGCTTCTGTTTTGATTATCCTAACATTGATTTTTCTTCGGTATTTCTCCATAACCCGTTCTCAGGTGCATGAATTGGAGAAGGCCCGGCAGTCGGCTCTTGAAGCGAACAAAGCCAAAAGCGAATTTTTAGCAAATATGAGCCACGATATCCGTACGCCCATGAATGCAATCGTAGGCATGACCGCAATTGCCACAGCTCACATAGATGACCGAAAACAGGTACAGAACTGCCTTAGAAAAATTACATTATCAAGTAAACATCTATTAAGGCTGATCAATGATGTTTTGGATATGTCTAAAATTGAAAGCGGGAAATTAACTTTAACAACAGAACAAATTTCATTAAAGGAAGTTGTTGAAGGAATCGTTAATATTATGCAGCCACAGGTTAAGACAAAAAGGCAAACCTTTGACATACATGTTGAAAATATCTTAACCGAAAATGTGTGGTGCGATGGAGTACGCTTGAATCAGGTTTTGTTAAACCTTTTATCGAACGCAACAAAGTATACACCGGAGGGCGGTTCGATACAATTATCCCTCTCTGAAAAAAAATCTCCGAAAGGAGAAAACTATGTCCGAATTCATATTAAGGTCAAGGATAACGGAATTGGTATGTCGCCAGATTTCCTGAAAAAAATATATGAATCCTATAGCCGTGCAGATGGAGCCAGAATACATAAAACTGAGGGTGCTGGTTTGGGAATGGCGATTACTAAGTACATTGTGGACGCGATGGAGGGAACCATTGATATAAAAAGTGAACTTGATAAAGGCACCGAGTTCTTTCTCAGCTTTGATTTTGAAAAAGCGGTTGCTGAGGAGATGGATATGGTCCTTCCCTCGTGGAATATGCTGGTGGTTGATGATGACGAATTGTTATGTGAGACAGCAACGGACACGCTAAAATCTATCGGAATAAAAGCAGAATGGACATTAAGTGGAGAAAAAGCGATAAATCTGGTAATTCAACACCATAAAAAAAGAGATGATTATCAAATCATTCTATTAGACTGGAAACTGCCAGGCATGAATGGGATTCAGGTTGCAAAGGAAATCCGACGTAATTTAGGAGATGAAGTGCCGATTTTGCTGATTTCTGCATATGACTGGAGTGAATTTGAAGCGGAGGCTCGTGAAGCAGGTATTAGTGGTTTTATTTCCAAACCCCTTTTTAAATCCACGCTGTATCATGCTTTGCGTCAGTATATGGACGCTGAAACAGAAAATGATCAGACATTGAACCCCAATATCGATCTATCCGGACGTCGTATTCTGCTTGCTGAGGATAATGAACTAAACTGGGAAGTTGCTAAAGAATTGCTATCCGATTTAGGGGTGGAACTGGATTGGGCAGAGGATGGCCTGATCTGTCTGGACAAGTTCCAAAGATCACCAGAGGGATATTACGATGCCATTCTTATGGACATACGGATGCCGCATATGACAGGGTATGAGGCCACAAAAGCTATCCGTGGACTGAATCATCCTAACGCCCTATCTGTTCCAATTATAGCTATGAGCGCAGATGCTTTTTCTGACGACATACAGCATTGCCTGGAGTGCGGTATGAATGCCCATATAGCAAAACCGATCGATGATATAGAATTGACCCGCTTACTAAAAAGGTATTTAATCTAAATCTAGCACTAAAAGCGCGTGTCCGAAGGCACGCGCTTTTCAGACTGTAGACAAAACGGTTCGCGGACATGACATCGCGAACCGTTTTGTCTACAGTCTGAGCAAGGGCAGTATCCACGCGATACTGCCCTTGCCTTTTTCTATTTATTTTTTGAAAATTGTATCGTTCCCCTTTAATTTACAGGTTCTCTAATCTCCCATAGATAAGAGGGATAAACCCTCTAATACAAAAATCGGAGATGTTCTATTATGGTAAAAGCCATCAAAGTAATTCATCTGGCTCCCGGGGAATCCGTTTTAATCACAGCGGCCCTGGCCCTACGCCACCTTGTCAGGCTGCCGCAAGCTGTCCTTATGCCTGCGGCGAACCAAAACAGTTCTATGATACTCATGCAAAACAGACGCCGAAAGAGATCATCGCTTTTTTTCGCGTTGCATGAACTGACGACGGAACCTTTGGAGCAGACCTATGAACGCATAGAACAGCTGCGGGAAATACAGGCCGTTCTGCAAGATATTCCACCGCAGCAACGTGAGAGATTTATCCTGCATTTTGCCTACGGTTACTCTTACTCGGAGATTGCCAAAATGCAGGGGTGTCATAAGGCGGCTGTCATGCGTTCCGCTAAATCTGCGTTGAAAAAATCCGTGAAAATCTGGCTGCCTGACTATCAACTTTTGCCCGTTTTCTCTCCTAACCACGCGGTTTTTTTGTTATATAAAATATATTACCGGTTACTATTGCGCAGGTCTGCGCATCTGCTGCGCTGAACGGCTGCCATTACCGAATCATTTATTTAAAATATTCCACACCGGATTCAAAAATCTGAATATCCTGCTCACCATAAATATTCATGGCCACACCGCAGTCACGGCGCTCACTGTGAGCCATCTTGCCCAAAATACGTCCGTCAGGGCTGGTGATACCCTCAATAGAAGCGTAAGAACCGTTTACATTCCACTCTTCATCCATAGTCACATTGCCGTCCAGGTCACAATACTGAGTAGCTACCTGACCGTTTGCAAAGAGCTTCCGGATCCACTCTTCATTTGCCACAAAGCGTCCCTCACCGTGAGATGCAGGATTTGCGTAGACATTGCCCAGTACAGCTTTCTGCAGCCATGGGGATTTGTTGGAGACCACTTTTGTGTAAACCATTTTGGATATGTGGCGTCCAATCGTGTTGTATGTCAGAGTCGGGGAATCGGCTGTCTGTCCTGTGATCTCTCCGTTTGGTACGAGTCCCAGCTTAACCAGTGCCTGGAATCCGTTGCAGATACCAAGAGCAAGGCCGTCTCTTTCGTTGACCAGTCTCATAACCGCGTCTTTGATCTTTGCATTCTGGAACGCGGTTGCGAAGAATTTTGCGGAGCCGTCCGGTTCATCACCTGCTGAGAATCCGCCCGGGAACATTATGATCTGTGCCTGGTCAATGGATTTTTCAAAGGCTTCAACAGAATCACGGATATCCGCTGCATCCAGGTTCTTGAATACTTTTGTAATAACATTTGCGCCGGCTCTCTCAAAAGCTTTTCTGCTGTCATATTCACAGTTGGTTCCCGGGAATACCGGAATAAATACAGTTGGCTGTGCAATCTTATGCGCGCAGATATGAATGCTGTCTGCTTTGTACAGACCTCTGTCCTCATCCTTTGTAATGTCATCTGTCTCGGAACCGGAACGTGTCTTGAATACCTTCTCAAGAGGTGCCTTCCAGGTTTCCAGGGCCTCTGCCATGGAGATACTCATATCTTTATATTCGATTGCTGCCTTGTCTGTCACTTCACCGATAACCGTATATGTGACAGCCAGCTCACCTACTTTGTCTGCCTTCACTTCACAGATAATATCACCGAATCCTGCGCTGAACAGATCTCTCTCATCTACATTATGCTCGATCTTAACACCCATCTGGTTTCCGAATGCCATTTTGCTCACTGCTGACGCGATACCGCTGCGGTCGAGTGCATATGCAGCCACAACTCTGCCTGCCTGAATGTCCTCATGCAGCTTGCTGTACTGTTCTTTCAAAGCCTCGAAGTCCGGAAGATCGTATTCTGCTTTGGGAGCGCGCAGCCATACCAGCTTGTCCCCCGGTGTTTTCAGTTCCGGTGTGATAATGTCTTTTTCTTTTGCAACATCCACAGCAAAGGATACCAGTGTAGGCGGCACATCAATTTCATTGAAGGTACCGGACATGGAATCCTTACCGCCGATAGAGGGAAGACCGAATCCCATCTGTGCGGCATAGGCACCCAACAGGGCAGCAAAAGGCTGGCTCCAGCGGTGGGGATCTTCTGTCATTCTGCGGAAATATTCCTGGAATGTAAAACGGATCTTGCTGTGGTCGCCGCCTGCCGCAACGATTCTGGCAACAGATTCCGTCACTGCGTAGACAGCACCGTGGTATGGACTCCAGCTTGACAGATACGGATCAAATCCATAGCTCATCATAGTGACTGTCTCTGTTTTACCATTTAAAACAGGAACCTTGGCTACCATAGCCTGTGTCTCTGTGAGCTGGTATTTTCCGCCATAAGGCATCAATACGCTGCCTGCTCCGATGGAGCTGTCGAACATTTCCACAAGGCCTTTCTGGGAACAGGTATTTAAGTCAGAGAGAGTATCCATCCAGCGTTTTTTCACGTCAACGGATTCCTCTGCCCGGTCCAGAACATTTCCTTCTCTGTTGGGAACGTCTACATATACATCTGTCTCCTGATGAGCACCGTTGGTATCCAGGAATGCTCTGGACAGATCAACGATCGTGTTTCCTCTCCAGTTCATTACAAGACGCGGACTTTCCGTTACCACCGCTACCGGAATCGCCTCCAGGTTCTCCTCTTTTGCGTAATCCAGGAACTGCTCAACATCTTTTGGATCTACCACAACTGCCATACGCTCCTGGGATTCAGAGATCGCGATCTCTGTTCCATCCAGACCGGCATATTTTTTCGGCACCTTGTCCAGATCGATCTGCAGTCCTGCTGCCAGCTCGCCGATGGCAACAGAGACACCGCCAGCACCGAAGTCGTTACATTTTTTAATGATCCTGCTGACTTCCTCTCTTCTGAAAAGTCTCTGGATCTTTCTCTCCGTAGGGGCATTACCTTTCTGTACCTCAGCACCGCAAGTCTCAATAGATTCTTCTGTGTGCACTTTTGAGGAACCTGTAGCACCACCGCATCCATCACGTCCGGTACGACCGCCCAGAAGGATAATGATATCATTGGGGTCAGAGTTCTCACGGATAACCGCGCGTCTGGGAGCAGCACCTAACACGGCACCGATCTCCATACGTTTTGCCACATAGTTGGGATGATACACTTCTTTTACATATCCTGTAGCCAGGCCAATCTGATTTCCATAGGAGGAATAGCCATGAGCCGCACTTCTGACCAGCTTCTTCTGCGGCAGTTTTCCCTTCATGGTATCTTTTACAGACACTGTCGGATCAGCCGCGCCGGTCACTCGCATTGCCTGATATACATAGGTACGTCCTGACAGCGGGTCACGGATAGCACCGCCAAGGCAGGTAGCAGCACCGCCGAAAGGCTCGATCTCTGTGGGATGGTTATGTGTCTCATTTTTAAAGTTGATCAGCCATTCCTCTTCCCTGCCGTCCACATCAACAGGGACAACAATACTGCAGGCATTGATCTCGTCAGACTCTTCCTGGTCCTCAAGCTTTCCTTCTGCCTTTAATTTTTTCATTGCCATCAAAGCCAGGTCCATAAGGCATACAAACTTGTCATCCCTGTCTTTGTAGATCACCTGACGGTCAGCCAGATATTTTTCATACGTTTTTACAATCGGCTCTTTGTAATCGCCCTCGCCAAATACCACATTTTTCAGCTCTGTAGAGAAAGTGGTATGGCGGCAGTGATCTGACCAGTAAGTATCCAGTACGCGGATCTCTGTCATGGACGGGTCACGCTTTTCTTCATTTATAAAATAGTTCTGGATGTGCTGGAAATCCTTAAAGGTCATAGCCAGATTCAGGGAGGAATACAGTTCCTTCAGCTCCGCCTCAGGCATCTCCCGGAATCCTTCAAAAATCTTCACATCAGCAGGGTCATCAAAGTTTGCGACCAGTGTCTCCGGCTTCGCCGCATCTGCCTCTCTGGAATCCACAGGGTTGATACAGTGTTCCTTAACAGCCTCAAACTCCTCGTCAGAAATATTTCCCTCGATCACATAGGTGGTTGCAGAGCGGATGATAGGTTCCTCATCTGCCTTTAAGAACTGTATGCACTGTACCGCGGAATCTGCTCTCTGGTCAAACTGTCCCGGAAGGAACTCTACGGAAAATACCCTGTCCCCTTCCTTCTTCTCAAATGTTTCCTGATATAATACATCCACCGGAGGCTCAGAAAATACACAGTTACATGCTTTCTCAAATGCCTCATCGGAAATATTTTCTACGTCATAACGAATCAAAACGCGGACTCCTGCTACGTCCTTAATGCCCAAATACGTGCTGATCTCATGGGAAAGCTCCTTTGCCTGTACTGCAAAAGCCGGCTTCTTCTCTACATAGACACGTCTTACACTGCTCATGTTGGCTCCTTTCTGCCTTTTTCTTCGGCACACCAAAACCCGTACTGCGGTTTTTATGGATAGTGTTTGGATAGTGTTGTTTTGCGGCGGAGGTAATTTACTCCATGGGCCGCTTTCGTTACTATCATAACATGGATCGCTTCATTAATAAAATTAATATATCTTATATTTTTTATAATTACCACTAATATATAAGTACAGAAAACATCTATACAAACACTGGATTTATGATGCCGGGTAATAAACAGTGTTTTTTCCTGAACCACGCCTTTCTAACAGACCTTCTCTTGTCATTCTGCTTAATATATCTCTTGCTCTTCTCTGTTTTATATGCAAAAGGGTCTCCGTTTGGGAAGAAGTAATATATCCATTTATTTTTATATGATCCATTATGATCCGATGCTGCTCTTTCGCATATAATTTAGATAATTGCTTTCCGGCATTACTCGAAATCTTTCCACTGTGTTCCGGCACTCTCCGGGCACTCTCTGATACGCTTCCGGCACTTTCCGGCACTGTTCCGGCACTCTTTGATGCGTTTCCGGCATTTTCCGGCACTGTTCCAGCACTCTCTGATGCGTTTCCGGCATTTTCCGGCACTGTTCCGGCACTCTTTGATGTGTTTCCGGCATTTTTCTGCACCGTTCCGGCACTCTCTGATACATTTCCGGCACTGGTTGTCAGTTCTAAGGGATTACCATCCGTTAATAATTCTTTCCGATACAAATTCACTCTGAAATCTCCATCATAATCCATTAATTCCGGCTCTTCCAGTTCATAATTTTTACATTCTTGAATCATTCTAAGTTTTCAGTAACCCACCCTTTTAGGTATCCCAATAATTCCGAATCATATTTTTCCGGCGGCAGATATCTTAACTCTGGAAATTCTTCAACTGCTGCAAGCTGCATTTCATCTGCAAGACTTTTGTAAATAGATACGCTCTTTTTCTGAAGCAAATCTCTTACTTCCTTTTTGTTTCCTGTCATGGCATTTTTCAGAATCTCCAAGTCAGTAATTGCCATGATTTCCTGTTCTTCCGGTATGATCTTAAACTTTTGAGCCAGCTCTTCAAACTGAAAAGATCGCTCTGCAGACAATAATTCTGATTGTTTACTGGCAGTTCCAAAACTTCGCTTACACTCTTCCCGAAACGCATAGGTTGCTAATTGTGAAGGCGAAAAACTTTTCAGAGGATCCCCATCGATGCCCTCCTGGATCATTTCTGTCCATACTTCTCTCGAAAGCTTCAGTCCTTTATTCTCCGGTACCTTTGCTTCATTCAATGTAAACGCCCACAGACCTGCATTATCGTATTCTCCATTTCTATTGATCCTCCCTGCAAGCTGTAAAAAAACGGTACAGGAAAACGTACGGCAAAACCCATTTCTAAATGATAGATTTAACCCCATACTCGCATACGTGGTGCAAACTAACGTCCAATTTTCTTTTAAAGGGTCTTTGTTCTCATCTTTGAGTTTTTTCTCCACATCTTTTAAAATACGTGCGCTATCCTCCGGCTTGAACACATTAGATAAATGATAGACTTTATGTCCTTTCATTTTAAGCCTGTAAGCCGCCAATGCGGAAGCCTTGCGTGTGTCCATCATCAATATCCTTGGACCTCTTTTGCTCAATACAAATTCCAATAAACTATCCAGTTCATTAAAATGATGCTCCGCAAATTCTTCTTTAGATATTCCAAGATAAATCCTGTTTTTTTCCTGTTCCTCCAGTGACTTTCTCAACGAAGACGGCAGCAGCTCTTCTGGTTTCTGAATATTATGACAACTGGCGCGGCTGCCTTTATAAACCTTCTTAATATTTATATTATCCCAAAAACGTATCATAGTTCCAGAAGATAATATAATTTTACATCCCCATACATTTGACAATTCTGTGAGCCATTGCCATACTATAGGAATACAGGTAACCGGAACCGATGCGTGGAACTCATCCAGAAAAATCCCGGAACCAGGCAGTTGATGAAGTTTTCTTAACCGCCCTGGCTTATTTGACGCGAGAGTCTCAAAGAATTGTACCGCTGTCGTGAGAATAATCGGTGTATTCCATGTATCAGCCAGCATTTTCAACTCAGCAGATGAATATTCAGCCCTGTGATGTAGTACAGCAATAACGTTCTTAGCAGACTCCCCTGGTAAAACAACTGCCTCATCCAGTACCTTCTCCACCTGCTCCAAAATATTTGTATAAGGCAATATTATAAATATATGTCTCAGCCTTTGCATTTTGGCACAGCGAAGCAGATGGGCTAAAAATGCCGTCGTCTTTCCGGTTCCTACTGCCGCATCTCCATTGAGCAGAGAATTGTTTATATCTGTTTTCTCTCTACACGCATAATACATTTCATGACGTCTGCGATTCCGCTCTTCATTACTTAAATCTACTGCACATTCCGCCTCTTTTTCTTTGATATATCTGTCAAGCGATGCCTGCCGTTCCTCCCATCGTGGAAAAATATCCTCTTTCGTCTCTCCTGCAGTATCACTCCAATCCGCGTCCACCAGGCATGACAGCATGATACGCATTTCCATTGCTGTAGGTACCTCTCGCTGCACATTCAGCCCGATCTCTCCTCTTATCTGCCTATGGATTTCCAGATACTCTTGAAGATGAGTCTCAATATGATTGATCAACTCCTCTTTTTTCATAATACAGTTTTGGGGATAATAGCAAAATAGTTCTTTTGTATCCCCATTCAAATCCGGAAGTCCAGGCATATGATGCCCAAATATCAATGCCGCCGCATATATATCCCTATACTCCTCATATAAGTATTTTGCGCCAGCAATCTGATGCGGTATTGGCAAAGCAATTTTCCTTTTATTTTCACGTAGAACCTGTTGATCCTCCTTGTCCAGTTTTCCTACATCATGAAACTCACCGGCCCAAAGTACCCTCTCTAATCTTGTATAAAGCACTTTTGGCACATAAGGCTGTATGTCTTTCAACATATCTTTTATAAGTTTTGTCACACCCTCGGTGTGATTCTCATATGTCTGTTCTCTCCCGCAGTTTACAGCGCTGTGAGCCAGTTTCTCCATCAGATCATCTCCATTAGATCAACAACAGGACCCGCCTTACCTTCCATTTTCTTATTTAAATCTTCAATACATTTTTTCATTTGTTCCATATCATAATCCCGTATATTATGTGCCGGTTTTTCTTTTTCGTAGGCATTTGGAGTCAGTGCCTCAATGATTTCAAAATCATTAAAACAGCCCCTGGCTTTCCTATGTTCAACATAAAAAGCATGGCGTATATTTACCTGTGCTCTGATATAGGAAGCAGTCTCCTGATATGCAAATGGCAAAACACGGAATAGGATCTGTATATCCAACCAGGTACACTGTGTCCGCCGTGCCATAGTGGCATTTACAAAAAATGGCATGGCATAAAGCCCATAGGGAACAATACGATACGCCAGAGGTGCCATACCTTTATCCCTGCCCTCCTGAGCCGGCAGAACCTTTGTTGTTGTCAGTCTCTCTATTTCAATCGGGGAAAGTGAAATACCAAGTCCAAATTGAACCACACCTGTATGAATAAATGTGCTATTCTGCTCCTTGCCTTCAAGGAAGGTTGAACCAAATACACGCGCATCCCAGTATTTGTCCAGAAATTCCTGCGCTGAAAGCTTTTTCACTTCTTTTCTGTCCGTTGATTTTTGTTCAAGAATATCATAATGATCAAACTCATCCTCTGTGATTCCCAGATCACTGCTGATTTCCTGCCACACAGGCCCTTCTTTATCACTGATCAGTTCCCTTATTTTGTGTTTAAAAGACACTGGTGAAATTTCTCCATATCCATCATTACGGCGTCTGGGATCGCTGTCCTGATCCGGATTACCATTTGGATTGGAATTCACTGCTTCGATCAACAACATACCTGTACCACGATGTAATTCATTACTCATTATCATGTTCCTCCTTTTTTTGATCTGCTTCCGATTTTTGATCTGCTTCCGATTTTACTGTATTTTTCTCCTTAAATGGAAGTGATGCCATATAACCGAATAATAATAACGTCTTTTCCTGGGAAGTCGGCTGCTTTGGCAGTATTCCTCCCCCATCTTCCATGATAGCTGAAACAGTCTTTTCAATTTCTCTGAGTATCCATCTTCCCCTGTCCTTTTTATCTGTCTCCGCCCAATTAATGTACATTGCAATTTTTTCTTCCAGACGTACCATTGCTTCCGTTGGTGTCTGCATAGCCATCTGAAGCACCGCATTTCCCATTAACTGCCCTGGAAGTGAATTGTTGCGCTCACTGATACAATATTCTTTATGGAGCTTATCTGCCAGCTTCAAAAGACGGCCTAACATAAACATAGTATCCATCATATATTTTTCCTTTCTGATTTCCAATTTATAGAGCAAAATACCCAGCAAAGCTGCCGCTGTACATACACGTTTCATATATTCCTCTGAAAATGGCTGTTCTTTCCCATATACGGTCTGAAAATATGCAGCATCTATCAATAGATCCTGACTTACATATAGAACCCTTTCCAATACGCTGGAGAAAAACCCCTTATCAACGGTTCTCTCACTAGCTTCCGGCAGAAAAAGATAATAGATTTCCTGTAAAGTCATGGAAGAACTTTTTCGCACGATCAATTCCCCCGGAATACTGCCTTGTCTGCTCTTATAATGAATCTGCATCAGCCTGCTGATCCCCGCCGGTCCGGGACAATAGGGACGATAGGAATGGATTTCTTTCCCGTCTTTATTCCTGAACTTTACCTTAAATACAAACGCCGGAAGATTTTCGGCCGCTTCCAGCCATGTATTCATATCTTCAGACAGCTGACTTTGGCTCATTGATCTGCTATAAGCTATCTGTTTGCGTCCTTTATCCAAGATCTCAAATAGCTGCAGATGCACCAGGGACGAGGGAGCGGAAACTTTCCTTTCTTTTAATATGTCCAAGACATTTTTACATATTTCCAAATATTTAAAGGTAGCTCCATCATCACCAACTGCGGCAGCCAGTTCTGCTTCATTTTGCGGGTCATCTTCCAGCCAGGCCAAAAGCAGCATAGGCGTTTTTTCGTTTTTTCCGGGAAAACTCGTCCATGTATATCCTTTCCGGGAATTGAGCATCAAAAATAACAACGCATCATTTATCTTCTGTACCTGCTGCTTTCCCGCAGAAAATGCCTGAATTCCTTCCATTCCATAATGTAACAGACATGGATTTGCTTTCGTGTTATTTGAAAAGAGATATGCAGGGCCAATTACCTGAAATTTGGGATTTGGATATTTCTCTTCAATTGGCACAACAGGGGTTCCTGAAAGTGCAGAAATAATACAGTGTTCATCTTTCTCTTTCTCACCAATATCTCTTTCTGCTTCCAGAAGGCACCGCACCAAAGCTTCTTCTGTTTCTAAACTAGCCACCGGACAGTCAACTTGAGATAATTCTTTAATATCAAAATAGCATAGACATTCTGCCGTATATTTTTGTTTTTTAGAGTTGAACCCTCCAACTAACATCTTTTTAACAAGATCCGATTCGCTTTTATCTAATTCCGATGCTTTTGATTTAAGAAAATTACGCAAAGCCTCATAAAATAATTCGTTTTTTTCATTTGGAAATCTCATGATCAACTTTTGTAATGCCTCAAGATTTGGATCATCACTTTCCATAACAGGTTTTAATTTTTCCTTCGTCCACGGTTTTATCTGAATCTCATTACTCTTAGGATTTTTATCATCGTAATCCAGTCCATATAATATCTGGCGCCTCTCCTCTAAATCTGCGGCATCCCATTTTTTCTCATCAAATGCTGCGGAAACCGTCTCCGCTAATAAAGGGATCTGTATACGTATTGCAGGAAACCTGTTATGATTTCCTTTTCCATGCAGCCAAAGTTCACCTGTTTCATTCTTATTTAGCAAACGCATAGAGACCGGAAATCCATCACTGTCCAGACGAAAATAGAGACATGGAAATTTACCCAATTTATACATATCACGGTGCGTATTATCATCCGAAAGCAGCCCCAGCTTTTCCAACGTACAGGAAAGTTGATACAGTTCATTCAGCATAACAGAGGACCCCCTCTCTGATTTGAACATTCTGAAGATATTGGGGTTTCAATTTCCCATCCACCTGTCTGTCGTACATGACATCCAGCATGGAAGGGATTTCCAGGTTAATGCTTCTATCCACAACCGTATCCGAACGCACCGGACCAAAATATCTCGGTGTAAATTCTTTCAGACCCATGCTTGGCATCCTATATAAAACCCCATTTGCCAGACGCCGCATAAAAACCTCTTGTAACTGATGCATAGGATTATGAACAGATGTGGGAGGTGAAAACCCTTTTATACACCCATATACTTTATAATCAACATTTTCTAGGACAGTAAGCATCAGTTGAAATGGCCCGCCCGACTTTCGGAGTGGTCCATTATAATTTTGTATATATTTATGATAAGAAATCGGACTGCATATTTCTACTCGTTCCGGCCAAAAATAAGCATCCCTGCTGAACACCACACACCCGAGCATTCCTATTATCGCCGACCTGGTAGGCGCCGGATAAGATAAAACCGAAGACCCAGAATCCGGACGCGAAAACAATGCACTGGGACCAGATATTTCAAAGGACCATTCATAACGTTTCTCAACCATTTTCTATAACCTCCTCTTACAGTCAAATTAAAAAAGCTGATCCCCAATGATTTACCAATGATCATTAAGCAGCAGCTCATTATGTATAAATTATATTAATCTAAAAGTTTTAATGCATTAAATATTAATAAAGCTTTCTATTTCGCCACTTATATTACCTCTGCATGAACCCAATACGATAATAACCTGTTTTCAAAGAGCAGAATAAAATCAACCGAAGAATAAGGCTGCCGCTTAAAAACCATATCTAATACGGCAGCTTATTTTTCTTATAGCACTACAATATTTCTAAATTTCAATTCACATCACCGCAAAGATGACGACTTGGCATCTAAAAAAAGAGTTAATATCTTTTTACAATTTTACTCCACGCCAAGCACTTAAATTTTTACATTTTTATTTTAACATAAACTAACAAAAACAGCAATTGAATTCTTAGATATATTGTATATTGAATTTCTAGAAGGTTTATTTTATAATATAATTGCTGTTGACTTTTTCCAGCAGGAGGGAGGTGTCATAATGCAATACATAGTATCCTTTCTGATTTCTGTTTTGGCTGGTATAATATGCTATTATATCGGCAAATGGTTAGACAGAAAATAAACTTCAACAGCTAGCCTGGGTTATTCTGCCCTAAAAGTAAAAAAAGAATCCCCGAAGAGCCACCACTCTTCGGGGATTCCCTTTGTGTCATAATACACATAGTATCTTTCCTACTAATAATATACTACAACATATATATAAAAATGTCAAGTCGACAATTTTTATCAACAAAGCAAATAATACCCTCAAAAAACAGAATCCTTAAACCCTCTTAAACAACCACCTCCCCAAAAAACAACCACGCCATCCCCCACACCCAACAACTCCATATCCTGCCGACATCCAAAACCAGGAAGTGTATGGGAGAGGGGCCGGGGAGCCATATGCCTGTGAGCGATGTACAGTGGAGCGCCAGGGAGACCCACCTGCCCCAGATACTTAATGAAGAGGCCTCTGCCGATGAATTTAGTATCTGGGAGCTGGTTAGCTCCATGGCAGCGGAACGCTTCGCTCACAGGCATATGGCTCCCCGGCCCCTCTCCCATACACTTCCGTCCGCTTCCAGTTTTCTGTCCGCTTCCAGTTTTCCGTCCGCTTCCAGTTTTCCAAAATGTTTTTCCCCAATCCCATTGACTTGTCCCACCCCCTTTGCTAAACTCAAATAAGCCATCACTATTACAAAGGAGACTCCACATGAAACTAACCGCGAAACACACCATATACAGCTGCTATCTCGGCTACATCACACAGGCAATCGTCAACAATCTGCCGCCCCTTTTGTTCCTCACGTTCCACAACCAGTTCGGCATCTCACTGGAGAAGATCAGCCTGCTGATCACCGTGAATTTCTGCATCCAGATCCTCATAGATTTCCTGGCACCGGGAATCATAAAAAAAGTGGGATACCGGGCAGTAGGAATCACATCCTTCATTGTCACCACCCTTGGTCTTACAGGCTTTGCCTGGCTTCCTTTTCTTCTTCCCAACGCCTACACAGGCATCCTTATCTGTATGGCGTTCAACGCAGTGGGCGGCGGTATCTTGGAGGTTATCGTAAGCCCCATTGTGGAGTCCTGTCCCAGTGAGAATAAGGAATCTGCCATGAGCCTTCTCCACTCCTTCTACTGCTGGGGGCACATGGGCGTGGTAATCCTCTCCACCCTGTTCTTTGTGGCAGCGGGCATTGATTCCTGGCGGTATCTCCCGGCTCTTTGGGCTTTGGTTCCGCTGTTCACCTGTCTGATGTTTATTAAAATCCCCATCTACAGCATTGAGGGCGATGACGAGGAGACGAAAATCCCCGGAGGGATTTTCAAAAGCGGTATTTTCTGGGTCCTCTTTCTGCTGATGATATGTGCCGGTGCATCGGAACAAGCTGTAAGCCAGTGGTCCTCTCTATTCGCCGAAGACGGGCTCGGGGTCAGCAAGACAGTAGGCGACCTTCTGGGCCCCTGTGCCTTTGCCTTTTTCATGGGACTTTCACGGCTTCTGTACGGAATCAAGGGCGATAAGCTGAATATCCGCCACGGCCTGCTGGGTACCAGTGCGCTGTGTATCGTTGGATATCTCATCACCAGCCTGTCCCCTATACCGCTTTTATCCCTGGCCGGCTGCGCACTTTGCGGCTTCTCCGTGGGTCTTATGTGGCCCGGAGTTTTCTCCCTGGGCGCAGCCCTCTGCCGGGGCGGCGGCACTATGATGTACGCTATGTTTGCGCTGGCCGGTGACGTGGGCTGTTCTGCCGGACCGTCTGTTGTGGGATTCGTAACGGATGCGGCAGGCTCCATGAAGACAGGTATCCTGGCAGCCCTGATCTTCCCGGTGATCTTATTCCTGATCATGCTGGGACTGCACAAAAATTCCGCAAAAGAAAAGCATCCTGCAGACAAAAAGACAGCAGACACTGCCGCGGCCAGAGACTTAAGGAGCCAGGAATAGGCTCAGAATGAGAGGAATTTTATGGATATCAGCTTTGAACTATATAAAGTATTTTACCATGTAGCTTCCACCCTGAGCTTTTCGGAGGCTTCCAGACAGCTCTTTATCTCCCAGTCAGCGGTGAGCCAGTCCATAAAATCCCTGGAGCAGAAGCTTGGGCACCCTCTCTTTGTCCGCAACACAAAAAAAGTGGAGCTGACCCCAGAGGGAGAGACTCTTTTCCGCCACGTGCAGCCGGCTGTCTCTCTGCTTCTCCAGGGTGAGAACCAGCTCATGCACACAGCTTCCGCGGAAGCGCCTCTCAGGATCGGGGCCAGCGACACTATCTGCCGCTATTTTCTCGTGCCCTATCTGCGGCGTTTCCACCAGGAATTCCCGGATATCCATATCAAAGTCACCAATGCCACTTCCATTGGATGTGTGGAACTGTTGGAAAACAGACAGGTGGATTTCATTGTCTGCAATTATCCCAACTCAAGGCTTCGGATAAAAGAACACTACAAGACAATCCTGACCTTCCGGGATGTCTTTGCCGCAAATAAGCATTATTTTGACTTTACGGACAGGAAACTGTCCCTGACTGAACTGCACCGGTACCCCCTCCTCATGCTCAGCAAAAAGAGCACTACCAGTGAGTTTCTGCACAGCCTCTTTCTCCAGAAAGGCCTGAATCTCACACCTGAGGTGGAACTGTCCAGTAATGACCTGCTTCTTGATCTGGCGTACATCGGCCTTGGGATCGCCTTTGTGCCGGACTTTGTCCTGGAGCAGAGAAAAAAAGGACTGTACCGCCTTGAAATAAAAGAAGAGCTGCCCGAAAGGCATCTGGTTCTGGCTTACACCGAACAGCAGAGCACCTCCGCGGCAGCTAATAAATTCCTGGAATATTTTAATAATGCCTGATTTATAAAAGGCAGACCTCACAACACAGAATCGATCAATAATTTTGTATACTCTTGTTTCGGATGAATGATCACCTCATCCGGGGTGCCTTCTTCCACAATTTTCCCCTGGTACATCACCAGCACATAGTCACAGAAATTCTGTACAAGCGCCAGATCATGGCAGATCAGCAGAATGGAAAGCCCCATTTCCTCCTTCAGCCTTTGAAGCAGTCCTATTATCTGGGACTGCACTGTCACATCCAGAGCGCTGGTAGCTTCATCGCAGATGAGCAGACGTGGTTCCACAGCCAGCGCTCTTGCTATAGCTGCCCTCTGACACTGACCTCCGCTGACTTCATGGGGATAGCGGGCCGCGTACTTTTCTTCCAGCTCCACCATAGCCAGCAGTTCTCTCATCCTCTTTTGTGCGTCTTTTCTCTTGATCCCGTAATTTATCATTCCCTCCATAATCCCATCACCCAGACTTCGCCTGGGGTCAAAGGAATCCTGAGGTGTCTGGAATACTATCTGCACATTTTTATACAGATCTCTCAACTGTCTTTTTCCGGCTCCCATCATCTCCTGCCCATACAGAAGAATACTTCCCGAGTCCGGTTCTGTAAGGCGTGTCACCATCCTGGCTGTAGTGCTTTTTCCGCAGCCGCTCTCCCCCACTATACCCACGCAGGAGGCCTCCCCCACAGAAAAGCTCACATCATCCACAGCCGTATATGCTTTTTTTGCCTTATAAAATGTCTTTTTCAAATTTTTTACTTCCAGTATTTTTCCCATGCCTAACCTCTGTGGATCCGCAGCACAGCGCTGATCAGCCTGCGGGTATATTCTTTTTGGGGATGGTGCATCACCTCTTTTGTATCACCATATTCCACCAGTCTGCCCCTGTGCATGACAGCCACCTTGTCCGCCATATATTCCACCACGCCAATATTGTGTGTCACAATAACAATGGTTGTGCCGAACAGTTCCCTCATCTTCATCATTTCCCGCACTACCTGAGCCTGCACCGTCACATCCAGAGCGCTGGTAGGCTCGTCACCAAAGAGCAGGGACGGCTGCAGGATCATGGCCATCATGATGCCCACTCTCTGATTCATGCCGCCTGACAGTTCAAAGGGATAGCTTTTCAATATTCTGTCCCCGTCTGCCAGCTTCATTTTATCAAACAATTCCATGGCCCGCTCCCTGATCTCCTGTCTGGATATTTTCTCATGTTGGAGAACTGCTTCAAAAAGCTGGTCCTGTATCGTGCGGATGGGACAAAGGGATGCCCCTGTATTCTGGAATATCATTCCCATCTGAGGCCCCCGCAGTCTGCGCAGTTCTTCCCCTCTAAGCGCTGTGATATCCTGGTCCTTATACAGGATACGGCCTCCGGTCACTGCTCCGTCACTGTCCAAAAGTCCCATGGCAGCTTTGATCAAAGTGCTCTTTCCGCTGCCGCTCTCCCCTACGATTCCAAGGATCTGCCCCGGCTCAATGGTCAGGCTGACATCTTCCAGAACAGGTTTTCCCGTATAACACACCTGCAGATGTTCCACCGCTAAAATCGGCTGTCCCATATCTTTGATCCTTTCTTTCTGTGTCTCTTAGTTTTTATCCAGATTCACTGTAATTTCATAATAATCGCAGGGATGTGCCTCCAAACCGGTTACTCCTTTTGCGGATACTATTGACATTTTCAGATGTGAGGCAAAAATAAAGGCATTGTCATCCAAAATAGTCTGTGTCATCTGCACCGCCAGCTTTGCCCTCTCATCCGTGTCAAAGGTAGACTTCATCTCTTTTTCCAGTTCCTCCAGCTTGTCACTGTGATAACCGCCGCGGTTTTTTGAAGATTCATCCAGACAGTGTGTGGTAAAAAAGTATTCCGGATCACCTGTGGGTGCGCAGACAAACGCGCCTGCATAAATGTCCCACTCCCCGCTGTCCAGAAAACTCTGAAAATCGGCTGAACAATTCACATCCACCTTGATACCGATCTCTTTTAAAGTGGCCTGCACAGATTCCGCAAGCAGCGGAAGTTCCTGCCGGCTTGGATATGTGACCCAGCGGATCGTCAGGTTCTCTCCGTCCTTGTCCACATATCCGTCCCCGTCGCTGTCCTTCCAGCCTGCCTCTTCCAAAAGCTTCTTTGCTTTCTCAGGTTCATATCCCGGTGCCGTAACCATATCATCTCCAAAAGCAAAGTTTGCCGGGAAAGGTCCTGCCGCCGCTGTGCCGTTTCCATCCAAAAGTGTCTTGGTGAAATTTTCTTTATCAATTGACATGGCAATGGCTTCTCTTACCTTTTCATCCTGAAGCGCCGGAGTGTCATAATTGATCTGTCCAAAGAAGGAGCGTGAAGTTTCTACCGAAGATATGGTATAGGAATCTCCCGAAAACAGCGGCAGACTGGCATAGGGAAGGCCATAGGCCGCGTCAAGCTCACCGGACTGCATAGCCATGGTCATGGTATCCCCATCCGAAATAGTCTTAACATGTATGGTATCCAGCTTTGGCTCCCCATCCCAATAATTTTCATTTTTCACTAAAGTAAGGCCTATATCTGTCTTTACCTCCTTGGCAGTATAAGGCCCTGTTCCGGACACATTACCGTCCTCTGTAACGCCGGCATCCATGTCTATGATACATCCATAGGGATCTGACAGGTAATTGATCAGCGCGGGAACGGGTTCTTCTGTGACTATAGTCAAAACCTGGCCATCCGCCGTAGTTTCCTTGATCTTTAGATCTCCTTTTGCCCTCTCATGAACACTTACCAGGTCATCCAGGCATTCCCTTACTGCCTGGGCGTCCAGTTTGCGGCCGCTGGTAAAAGTCACATTTTCCCGCAGAGTGATCTTCCAGGTATTTTCATCCACCAGTTCATACCCTTCTGCAAGCCATGGTTCTGGTTCCATTTCCTTGGAATATTTAAACAGGGTCTCCCCAATGCCATAGCGGATACAAGCCCATCCGGAATACCCGTTGTGAGGATTTACATCCGATTCATCGTTCTCTGCATTGAATGTGGTATCTCCGAAATTCAATACCTTTCCTTCTCCTGACGCGCTGCCCTTTGTCTCTGTTTCCGTCCCTGCTTTCTCTTCTGTGCCGCTGCCGCCGCAGCCGGATAAAACACCTGTGGTCATACAGAGGGCCAGTAATACAGCCCCCGCTTTCCTGCTGAACAATCTCTTTTTATACATGACTAATCTCCTTTTCTTTTCTGTTTTTTATTTCCGCGGGGATCCATAACGTCCCTCACGGTATCGCCTAACAGATTAAATAACATAACTGTGAAAAATATTGCAAAACCCGGGGCAAGGATCACCCAGGGAGACGTCTGAAGCATACTCCTTCCACTGCTCATCATAGATCCCCACTCTGCTATAGGGGGAACTGCTCCCAGTCCCAAAAAGGACAGGCCCGCGATCTCCATCATCATAGTACCGATATCCAGGACACCGGTGATAAGGATCGGTCCTGCAATATTTGGCAGCATATGCTTTCCGATGATCTTCCACGTTTTGCAGCCTGACAACCGGGCTGCCGCGATAAAAGGCGCTTCTTTCAGGGTCATCACCTGGCTTCTGGCGATCCTGGCAAATTTCGGCCAGGATATACATGCCAGCGCAGCCACTGCATTGATAACCCCTCCCCCGGTAACCCCTGCCACCGCAATAGCAAAAACCATTCCCGGAAATGCCAGAAAGATATCGGAGATCCTCATGAGCACAGTGTCCGTTTTTCCTCCCTTATATCCGCAAAATACCCCTATAACAGTTCCCACTGCCATAATGATGAGCACCAGCGCCAGAGAGGAAAAGATTGTTGTCTGTCCTCCCATGATCACCCGGGAAAGCATATCTCTTCCGTATCGGTCTGTCCCCAATAAATGCGCCCCTCCCGGCGGCTGAAGCGCATGTTCCAAATCCTGTGCATAAGGATCATAGGGCACAATGTATTGGGCAAAAACTGCGGCCAAAAGCAGAAGTCCCACTAATACAGCCAAAATAACACATTTCAGTTTTGTATGGTCTCTCTTCCTCATCCGGCTTCCTCCTGTCCCATGCGGATCCTTGGGTCCAGACAGCAGTAAATGATATCTGTAACAAGATTCACCAGCACATAAATGACAGCCATCCAGATGACATACGCCTGGATCACCGGATAATCACGCATAGTTATGGCATCGACAGCCATTTTCCCTACACCGTCCCACATAAATATGGACTCGACAATGGCTGTCCCTCCCAGCAGGGAACCGATGGATAACGCCAGAAGTGTGACGATGGTCAGCATAGATGCTTTCAGCACACTGAAATATAATATTTTATTTTCCTGTACCCCCCGTGCCCTTGCCCCCTGTACATACTCTTTATTCAGCTCCTCCAGCACTGCGGCACGCACCTGTCTGGTGTATTTTGCCGCCATTGCAAGAGCCAGGGTAAGCGTTGGCAGGATAATACTCTTCCATCCCTGGGTGTTTCCCATAACCGGAAACCAGCCAAGCTTCAGGGCGAAAAAATAGATCAGCAGCAAAGACACAAAAAAGTTCGGAAGGGAATTTCCGATAAAACTGAAAAAGCGTATCAGATAATCCCAAAAGCTGTTCTGCTTTACAGCCGATAGGATTCCAAAAGGAATCGAGATCAATACAGTCAGCAAAACAGATGTGACGGCCAGCGCCATCGTGGCCGGAAGCTTTGATACAAAAGTTGTAAATACAGGCTGTCCCGATACAAAGGATTTCCCCATATCACCTGTGAGCACACCTTTCAGCCACACCACATACTGCTCGGGAAGAGGCTTATCCAGTCCCAGTTCTTCCCTCGCCGCAGCTTTCTCAACCTCAGACATAGACCCCCCTGTATTCTGCTCCATTACATCAATGGCATCCATGGAAGACGTCTGCATTAAAATAAAGGACAGCAAAGTGATCCCTATCAGGATCGGAATAAGCTGCAGAAGCCTTTTTATTATGTACTTTCTCATCCTCTCATCCCTTGTCCACTCTTTCCCGCGCATATCATAAACATAGGCGTGGGGTTATAGAATTCATCCTTCTCTCTATAGATCCGCCTGCTGATCCCCAAATCTATGGAAAACTCCTCCATTCCCATCTGCCCCAGCGTCTCCACATCCCAGGCCGGGCGGACACGGGAACTGATGGGAAGCTGGCGCTTGATCTCCTCACACTCCTGCATCATTTCATTCCCGAGGGTGTGATGTGCATGGCTTTTTGGCAGTTCTGATGTATCTGCAAAATTACTGGCACCATAATTGGCATCAAAATTCAAAAGGATTCCCTCCGCCTTCAGTACCCTTTTCCACTCCGCGTAAGCCTCCTTTACATGGGGCAGCGTCCAGGTCAGATTCCTGGAGATAACAACATCAAAGCTGTTATCTTCAAATTCCAGCTTCTCCGCATCCATGACCAGAAAACGGCAGGAGACCTTTTCTTCCTCTGCAAGCTGTTTGGAATTGACGATCATCTCCGGGGTCAGATCTGTCCCTGTCACTTCGTGCCCTTGTTTTGCCAAAAGAATGGAAAAGAAACCTGAGCCGCATCCCACGTCCAGAATTTTTAATTTCTTACCTTTTGGAAGCCTCTGGCAAATTTCCTGCAGCCAGCGCTCTGCGAGAGGGCTTTTCAGTTCTCTCCGCCTCTGCTCCATAAAGCTCTCGCTGCGCTTTGCCCAGTATTCTGTGATCCTCTCTTTTCTGTCATCAAAGTTCTTGACGATTCTTCCGTAAGCAATCATAGGGCCGTTTTCCAGAACCTGCAGACTGCCTGTCTGACACAGGATAACACCGTCGCATTCCGCACGGCAGACCTCCATCACATTCCCCTCATAGTCCTTTACAATACCCAGAACCTCCCCGCCCTGGATCATATCTCCCGGCGTCTTATAGGGATACCAGCAGCCAGTGGCAGACGCGGCTTGATATCTGATATCCACCACGTCAAGAGGATAGTAGACACGGTAGTCTCTCTGCCCATCATAAATACCCAGTGAACATAGAATGTTCCGCACATCCCTTCTGGTGGAACGGACCTCCTCCATGGTCCAGCCGCCCATGCCGCCTCTCTCTATGAGGATACCGGGAATCCCCGTATGTGCCGCATAATTATAAGCTCCGCCTGTGGCAACCGTGGACCGAACCATATAGGGCACATCCACCTGCTCTGCCATCTTTCTTGACATTGCCACAACAGATTCCTCTGCCCTCCCCGCATAATACACATAGGGGGTGAGCTGTTCGTAATCGTCGCCGCTGTGCAGGTCAATGCAGAAATCAGCCGCAGGAAACAATTCTTTTGTGATCGCCCATGCAAGCTGCTGTGTGGCCGTCCCTTCCGGATCTCCGGGAAATTCCCGGTTCAGGTTTTTCTTATCCTCCACGCCCAAACTTCCGCCTCTGCACTCAAAGGCATCCCTGCATATGACTTTTACAAGGATGATCCTTCCGTTGATCTTCTCTGTTTTTAGTTTTTCCGAAAGTTCAATGGCTGCCTGGATGCCCACATATTCTCCTGCGTGAACTCCTGACATGATGAGAACCGTCTTACCCGGTTTCTCACCGTTTAGGATGGTCACAGGCAGCTTGAATCTTCCCTCTGCCAGTTCCAGAAAACCACTGCATCTCTCCCCCGGCTCTGCCTTTATATTTCCCAAAATAAATGTTTCCTTATTAAACATAGACTTTGCTGTCCCCTTTCTGCGCGTTGATCATAAACATAGGTGTTGATCCGTAATTCAGTTTTTCTTCCCTGCTCCATACCCTGTCCCACACTTCCGTATCTGTGCGTACCTTTGCAAATCCTGTGTTTTTCAATATCTCCCAATCCCATTCAGGACGCATCCTGGCGGAGAGGGGCATCTGAAGGGCGATCTGCTCCATAGCGTCAATATCTGTGCACAGGTAATGGTCATCCAGGCTTAACTGCTCCACATTTTTCCTATCCTGTTCATAGGCCTCCCGCTTTTTCTCATCATAGAGATATCCGTACCAGTTGGCGTCAAAATTCAGAAGCTTTCCGCCCGGCTTCAGCACCCGGTGCCATTCTTTATAGGCCTGTTCCGGCTTTTCCAAGTTCCAGGTCAGGTTTCTGGAGATCACCACATCAAATGTGTTGTCCTCAAACTCCAGATTCTGAGCATCCATCCGGTAAAAATTTATTTTTTCACACAGACTTCCCGCATTTTCCATAGCCTTCTCCAGCATTTCACGGGTGTAATCCACGGCTGTAACCATATATCCTGCCCCTGCCAGAATAATGGGGAAAAATCCCGGGCCGGTGCCAATGTCCAGTATTTTTATCTCTTCTTTGGGCAGCCTTGGAAATTCTCCCTCCAGCAATTCCAGCCAGGCCTCCTTTTGATTTCCCTCCAGTTCCTTGTGGTTCACTTCCGAATATCCTTCTGTGCGCGTGCTCCAGTATCTCTCTATTTTCTCCAATAACATTTCTATAATTCCATCCTTTTCGCTAAGATATTTCTATTTTCGTAACTGTTCGATCCTATCACAGCCACTGTTTTCCTACTTTTCTACTTTACCAAAACAAAAAAAATGCCACAAGCCCCGTGGGGGGATTATGGCATTCTTCCAGACAAAAAAATATTATCCTATTGTTTTATTTTGCGCCCCGTATCTCTGCGGACACGGTATGCACAGCAAATCTGCTTAAATTTCAGCGATTGCCTCCACTTCACACAGTACATTCTTAGGCAGTGTCTTTACTGCTACGCAGGAACGTGCCGGTTTGCCTGTGAAATATTTTCCATATACCTCATTAAATGATGCAAAGTTGCCCATATCTGACAGAAAACAGGTTGTCTTAACTGTTTTCTCATAGCTGCTTCCCGCCTCTTTGAGCACCTCGCCCAGATTCTTCATCACCTGTTCTGCCTGCTCCTCAATGGTCATTGCTGTAATTTCGCCTGTGGCCGGGTCAATGGGGATCTGACCGGAAGTGAATACCACTCCGTTTAAAATCATTGCCTGTGAATATGGTCCGATCGCTGCCGGAGCCTTGTCAGTGCTTACTACCTTCATAAAAATATCTCCCTTCTGAAATACAAATCCTCCCCCTTTTCCAAAATCACATCTGTCCATACACACTCTGACAGTTATGAACAGACATCCGTATTGGTTATTCAGGGGAATGTATATATTATACGTTTCTAAAAGGGAACGGTCAAGCTAAAGTAGCGCACTTTCCTCTGTATGTCCCCAGAATCCATTCCCTATATATCCCTCGGGGAGCGGCTCCGGAACCGTAAATACCGTTTTCATGTTATATGTGTTTCCCGTCTCCAGGCTCTCTGTCATTCCCTGTGCTGCCTCCAATACATGGAGCGCCATCTCTTTGCCCGCTCTGTGGGGCCGTCCTTTCCGAATAGCCCAGGCCATCTCCGCTGCCCCCAGCCCCCGGGATTGTTCCCGGTATCCGTGTGTATAGGGAAGGACAGCCGGCGGGTTCCCTGTTTTTTGAAGGGTTGTTTTCCCCTCAAAGGTATTGGGATCGCCCAGCGTCAGAATCCCTTTACTGCCGCACAGCTCTAAATGAAAGGTCTCCTCCGCTATACATGCCCCATTTAAATGGAAGGTTACCAGTGTCCCACAGGCAAATTCCAGCAGGGCTGTGAGTACGTTACAGTCCTCCACAGTAAACTCTTTTTCAAAGAGCGGCCCTCCCACTCTGTTTCCGTGCCTCACAGGATTTCTTTTTTTTCCAAAGGCGCTGATCCGTTCAATGGGTCCAAGGATACTGCACAGGGCTGTCAGGTAATAACAGCCCATATCATACAGGATAGATCCGCCTTTCCGGTTCAGATGCGGAAGGATTTCTCCCAACAGGCTGTAATCCCTGGTGAGGGACACAATACCGCTTATGATCTCCCCTGCCAGTCCCCGGCGGACCGCATCGGCAGCAGTCTGAAGCCCTCCGCCCAAAAATGTGTCCGGCGCTGCGCCCAGGCGTACCTGATGCAGATCTGCCTGACGGCAGAGTTCCAGTCCCTCCTCAAAGGTGACTGCCAGCATTTTTTCCGAAAATACATGCTTTCCCGCCTCTATTGCCTGAAGTGTGAGAGTATAGTGGACCGACGGATTTGTCAGGTTCACCACCAGTTCTATGCTGCTGTCTTCCAGGATTTCCTGCCACTGCATAGGACGGATGCCGTATTTTTTTGCCGTGTGCTCCATCTTTTCCCGGTCTATATCTGAGCAGGCTGTAAGTTCTATGACGCGGAATTTCTCCTGAAACGCCTGAAGGTATACCTCACTGATAACCCCGCAGCCCACTACCGCAGTTCTCACTCTTTCCATCCTGACACCTTCTTTGCATAGACAAGTCCTGCCTCCGGCGCATCCTCCGGGAAATATTCCAGTCCCATATATCCTTCATACGCTTCGTTCTCTATTGCCTGGAAAACATAAGGGTAATTGATCTCCGACTGATACAACTCATGCCGTCCCGGATTGCCTGCCGCATGAAAATGGCCTATGCAGGGAAGGTACTTCTGTATCCTGCGGATCAGATCGCCTTCTGTGATCTGCTGATGGTAGATGTCAAACAGCATTTTCACATTCGGACTGCCCACTTCCTTTAGGATCTCTGCCGCCTCATCCGAGCCGGAAAGGAAGTACCCCTGATGATCCACTCTCAGATTCAGCGGCTCCACCACCAAGGTGACCCCCTTCCTTTCCAGAATAGGCGCGCAGGCTTTCAGTCCTTCTATCAGAGATTTTTTCTGTATTTCCCGGTCCTTTCCTGTATCTGCCCCGGTCTGTGTGATCAGGCATCTGCAATTTAAACGCTCTGCGATTTCCAGCGTTTCCTCCAGTCCCTTCACATAATCCCCCCGAAGCAGCGGGTCTGTGAGGCTGATAAACTTAGTACAAAAGGCAGCAACCCGGAATCCCTTTTTCTTCTGATATTGGGCAAGCTTCTGTATATCCTTATCCTCCCAGCCCCAAAATTCAATGGTATCCAGCCCATTTGCCATCACATCATCAATGGCGGCCGTGATGTCTTTCCCTGCATAGACTGCGTCTATACACACAGAAATTTTCAAATTTTTTTCCTCCTTTTATCAGTACGTAAACATAACCTGTATCACTTGTCCGGGATCTTTGTCAATAACCTTGTACGCATGGGCTATGTCTTCATATGGAAATCTGTCCATGAGATTATCTGTTTTCAAATGTCTCAAAATCTCTATACAGGCCTCCACTCTCCGCCCATAATTCCACAGATTGGAAAAGGAAGGGTCCACAGCCCCTGTCTGTGACTGCTTTATGCCTATCCTGTTATGATGGAATTCCTCCGACAGATTTACATCCGCCATCGCTCCCTGGTACCAGGCCAGTGCTGTCACTGTGGTATCCGGCGCCGCAATGCGTATGGCCTCATTGAGGGCTTTTGCGTTACCGGAGGCTTCTATCACCTTGTCTGCCCCTCGGTTACCTGTAAGCCTGCGTATCTCCAGAGCCACATCCTGTTCCGATGGGTCAAAGACCCGGTCACAGCCGTTCTCCAGAGCAGCCGCTCTTCTCTTTTCTATCATATCGATTCCATACACCTTGTGTGCACCGCTCATACGGGCCATCTGTACCAGGAGCTGCCCTAGTACGCCCAGACCGCTGATCACCACAACATCCCCCAGATTTATATGAGTATCCATGATTCCATTATACGCCGTGATCAGGTTGGTGAGCAAGATGCCTTTTTCCGGCGGGATATCTTTTGGAAGTACAACCGCATCCTCTGCGTTGATCACATTCTCCTCCTGGTGGGGCGCACTGCAAGCCACAATGTCTCCTCCTTTGATTCCCTTTACCGCTTTTCCTGTCTCGACCACCTCCCCAACGGAGGCATATCCCATATACCATACACCGGGGTCAAAGCTTCTGATGGGATATTCCCAGGTCTCATCCTCCCCTGCCGCTAAAAACAGGCGGGTATCCGGATCCTGCTTTTTCCTGAAAAACGGGGCAAGCCCTCTGTATACATTCATCTCTGTCCCATGGCTGACGCCGGAGCATAAGGATTTTAATCTGATCTGATCCTCCTTCATAGGCAGCTTTGGCATTTCAATCACCTTTAGCTGTCTTGGTCCCTCATACATGATCGCTTTCATAATTTTTAGTCCTTTCTTTTTTCTCTTGTCCGCAGCCGGGCAGACACCCAAAGTCCTCCCGGCTGCTTCCCTGCGGGGTCAATATCCGATTTCCTGCAGGCCTTTCATACACTTCTCAATGGCACTTTCAATATCTGTGCCGTTGACAACTTCTGAACACATTTTCGGAATAGGTCCGTCCGGCCATGCATCCAGCTGGCTCCATGTTGTGAGAGGCATATCACCTGCCTGGGAGCGTTTTGAAGTCTCCACATAGGCATTCAGCCATGCATCCTCTGTAAAATAGGAATCCTTCATAACATTTACATTAGAATTAAGAAGGGAAAGCTGCTTGCTCAGGTAGAGCTGAACCTCCTCGCTGCAAAAATATTTCACCCATTCCTTGGCCGCATCCGGGTATTGTGTGGTCTTAAAAACTGCAATGGGAGCGGAGAAGGCAATGGCATGGTTCTCATTTTCCGCCCCTGTTGCAGTGGGGAGCGGGGCTGCGGCAAACTTACCCTCCATCTGGGGTGCAGAACTTAAAATGGATGTCCTGTTGTCTGCTGCACCGCCGAACACCATAGACACATTGCCCCCCATGAATTCCGTCAGGGCATCATAGGATGCATCCACACTGCTGTTGCAGATCTTGTATTTATTGATACAGTCTGATAAAAACTGAAGGGATTTCTTACCCTCTTCGCTGTTGAAGGTAAACTCGGAAAAATCTTCACTCATCATCTTCCCGCCGCTCTGGGCCAGCATGGAAAACCAGGACTGGTCATATCGGCCCATATCTGAATACCAGGCAAGGCCTGCATGGGTAATGTTTCCGCTGTCATCTGTCTCGGTGAGCTTTTCGGCGGTCTCGATCAATTCATCCCAGGTCTCCGGGGCTTTTGTGATCCCTGCTTTTTCAAAGTCTTCTGTGTTGTAGATCAGCGCACGTGTGTCAAATCTCCACAGAACGCCATACCAGTCTCCATCCACACAGGCCTCATCTTTTCCTGCTGAGTACCAGGTATCCTCCCCGCCCAGCTCTTGGATCACATCATTGATCTCCATAAGTCCGTAATCATCAGAACTCATCTCCACAAAAGAGTTTGTGAAAAATACATCTCCCACATCAGGCGCTTCCCCGCCGGTACAGGCCAGTGTCAGTTTCTGATTGGCACTGCCCCAGTCGTTGATCACATAGTTCACCTGGATCCCTGTCTTTTCAAGAAAATCCGAGGTCACCTTGTCCATGGCTTCCGTCTGGTTGGAGGGGTCATTGCCATAACTCTGCATCCAGAAGGTAAGCTCTGTGCCGTCATATGGCTTTTCTTTTGCCGCGCTGCCTTCCTCTGCCGCGGCATTGCCATCCGCCTCCTCTTTTTTTGTCTCTGCAGTCTCCTGGGCAGCCTCCTTTCCGCATGCGGACAGCATCCCCGCTGTCATCACTGCTGTCAGGCCAAGCGCCAGCCATTTCTTTTCTCTCATACTTTTTTCCTCCTACTATTATATAAAGTCATAGTCTTTCTTTACCTTTTCTACAGGTTTGACTATGCTATTTTAAGATACTGTGGATTGGTTATCACCTCCTACCACTTGATGGTTTAAAAAAGGCTCCAACCACAGTCTCTTTGTTTATTTGTTAATCAGTTAGTTACCGCATGACGGTTTATCAAGAAGTAGGTTACGATTGCAAGGAGCCCTGTGGATCTTAAGACAGTATCAATACTTTATATCAGGAGGTCCTATATGATTTACGTAGGAATTGATGTCGCAAAAGATAAGCATGATTGCTTTATCACAAACTCTGATGGCGAAGTCCTTTTCAAGGCTTTTACCATCAAAAACAATCTCGATGGGTTCGACGAGCTTTATCAGAAAATAGAATCCGTTATGGAAGATGCTTCTAAAGTAAAAGTAGGCCTAGAAGCCACTGGACACTATAGTTACAATCTTCTCGGATATCTGCTTGATAAAGGTCTGGCCACCTTTGTTATCAACCCGTTACATACTAATCTGTACAGAAAAAGTCTAAGCCTTAGACAGACGAAAACGGATAAAGTTGATGCCCATACAATTGCTTCTATGCTAATGTCTGACGTGAACTTAAAGTCCTACTCAGACACATCGTATCACAACGAAGAGCTTAAGTCACTTACTCGCTATCGTTTTGATAAAGTTAAAGAACGCGCGAAGCTTAAAACATCTATATCCCGTCTTGTATGTATCCTTTTCCCTGAGTTAGAAAAGCTTGTTCCAACACTTCATCAGAATTCTGTTTATGAGTTACTCTACGAATTTCCTGGTGCAAAACAGGTAGCTAATGCACATCTCACAAGACTTTCAAATCTTCTTGAAACCGCATCTAAAGGCCACTACACAAAAGAAACCTCTATCGCTTTTAGAGAGGCTGCAAGAACCTCTATCGGTTCAAATATGCCAGCTAAATCGCTTGAATTAAAGCACACCATTAAGCTCATTAGAGAGCTAGATTCTGAAATCGAAGAGATTGAAAACGAGATTAAAGTCATCATGGATGAAATCAATTCTCCAATCCTTAGCATTCCTGGAATCAGCTATCGAATGGGTGCCATGATTATTGCTGAAATAGGTGACTTTAGCCAATTCGACTCTCCAGATAAGATCCTTGCTTATGCAGGAATGTCGCCTTCTACCTATCAATCCGGCCAGTTAGATAACTGTTATGCCAGAATGGAAAAACGTGGTTCTAGATACCTTAGATATGCTCTGTTTAATGCAACCGCATATGTTTGTCTATGGGATCCAACCTACAAGGCTTATCTTGCCAAGAAACGAGCTGAAGGCAAGCATTACTATGTTGCAATGTCTCACGCGACCAAGAAACTAGTTCGGCTAATTTATCATCTCGAACGCACTGGACAGCAATACCAAAAAGCAATCTAATTCTTCCAACATCATATCTTCTTGTCAGAGCATCATACTCGATGCTCTATTTGTCATGCAATTTTCAAGGTACTGATTGCGATGAATAAGTCATCGCCACTATACTCAAAACATCTCTGTTTTTGAAACTATTTATTGACTTTCTTTAATAGTTAGTCTTTTTTTATTGTTAACCCTTGACCGCTCCTGCAGCAAGTCCGCTGATCAAATATTTCTGCAGAAACGCAAAAATTATTACCGCCGGCAGTGTTATAAAAATTCCCGCCGTCATGGTGAGTGCCAGCTTTGTATTTGCCCCGTACTGTCCTATAAAATCATAGACTCCCACTGACACAGGTTTCAGTTTATTATTAGATAAAAGGATGCTCGCCCACATATATTCGTTCCACGCCAGTATAAACGCAAAAATCGCAGTGGAAATGATCCCCGGCACAGAAATCGGCAGACAGATCCTGAAAAATGTCCCAAACTGGCTGCAGCCGTCCACACGCGCGCTCTCCTCGATCTCTCTTGGAATGGCAGCGTCAAAATATCCTTTGATCATCAGGGTACAAAAGGGAACCGCCCAGACGGTATAGGCAATGATAAGCCCTCTATATGTATTGGTCATCCCCATGTTAAACATAATGAAATATAGGCTTATCATGGTCACGATCCCCGGTATCAATTGTGTGCAGAGCATCAGCACAAGGGAGATTTTCTGTGCCCTTCTCCTGATATATCTGCTGATACTGTATCCGCACAGAGTGGCAAAAACCACGCTCACCGCTGTGACTGCCACGGACACAACAAAAGAATTCCTCATATAAGATCCCAGCGGAATAGACTGCCAGACTCTGGAGAAATTGTCCAGAGAGATCCTGGAGGGCAGAAGCGTTGCCGGGGAAATCATAACCTCCTCCGTGGGCTTCACCGCTGTCACCACCATCCAGTAATATGGAAGCAGAACAAACGCGCTGATAATGATCAATGACAGGTAATGCCGAAATATCTCACCTGTTTTCTTTACCTTCTTCCTCATTTTCTTCACCCCCTGCCGTCAGCTTATTTCTTTCAGAGATGAACGGATATAGACAACTGCCGGAACCAGGGCAATGCACATCATGATCACACTGACCGCTGACGCATATCCGTATCTGAAATTTGTAAATGCCTGCTGGTATACTTCCACAGCCAGCAGCTTAGTCAGCCCCAAAGGCCCGCCCTGTGTCACCATATAACTGATATTAAAGTTATTAAACTGCCAGATCAGCTCCAACAGCACAGACACGGATATGACCGGCCTGATACATGGGACTGTGATCTTCCAAAAGCTTTTTATCTTTCCCGCTCCGTCCATAGTGGCGGCCTCATACAGCTCCTTAGGCACAGTCTGCAGTCCGGCAATAAACATCACCATGAGGAAGGGGAAAATGGACCACACATTTATGAGCGTGATCATAATGAGCGGCACCGAGAGAAAACCGAAATACGTCTGTGTACTCTCCAGAAAGCTCACCGGCACCTTCACAATTCCCAGCTTCAGCAAAATAGAATTCAGAGGGCTGAAGTTTGCACTCAGTATGGTCCTCCACACAAAGGAGGCCACCAGAGGAGGCGTCACCCAGGGAATCAGAAACATCGCCCGGAAAAAGCCGCGTCCGGGATACGGCTTGATCAACTTCACGGCAATGAACATAGCAAGCGCCACCCCCAGGATCAAAGACACTGCCGCAAAAAACAATGTATTGAAGATCACCTGCCAGGTATCCGGATTTTTAAGAGCCGTCCCGTAATTGGACAGTCCTATAAAAGATACCGTTTTTTTCAAAAGCTGTTTGTCAAAAAAAGACATCCACATAGTCTTTAATGTGGGATATACCGATACCAGCAAAACAGCCGCTGCTGCGGGAAGCAGCATGAGAAGCGGCGTATGTTTATCCAGTTTCTCCACCCCGTTTTTCTTATCTTTCCTTCCTTTTTCAGTCATCGTACCCTTCCTTCTCCAATATCCGCCCTCATTGCCTGTTCAGGCCTCTGACGGAATTCCGTTCCACGTATACTGGTCCAATCTTTACTGTTCTGTTCCCGCTGTTTCCTCCCGGCTTCTCCAGTTTTGTGATCAATGCCACCACAGCCGCCTCCGCGATTTCCCGGACCGGCAGCCGCATGGTGGACAGCGGCGGTGAAAGAAACTTGGCAATGGTATCATCATATCCGATCACAGAGATATCTTCGGGAACTTTTATATTTCTCTCATACAATGCGCGCAGCACCCCCGCCGCCAGAATATCCGACGATGCGAAAATGGCAGTGGGCATGTCCCCCTTCATCTCCTCCAGGATCTCCATACACTTCATGAATCCATGTTCCACGGTATACTCCTGCGTAAAATAAGAATGCCTCTGCACATATGTATCATCCACTCCGCGCATTGCCTGCACATATCCGTGATAGCGTTCCTGCTCCACAGGCTCCTCTGACTCTCTTCCCAGATATACGATCTTCCTGTGCCCTGCTGCCAGCAGCTTCTCCGTGGCAATATAACTGCCCTCTGTGTTGTCCACCAGCACCTTTTCCACCTCATACACATCTGCAGGCCGTTCAATCATCACCATGGGAATGGTCAGTCCCTTTACCTTCTCTCCCAATTCCTTTACAATCTTCCCGTTGATGCCCGGGTTCAGAATGATCCCATCCACCCGGTAGGCCAGCAGATCCCTCAGTTGGTTCTCCACCATCTCCATATTGCCCTCTTCAAAGGCAATGGAAATTGTCTTATACCCTCTGGAAAAACTTTCTCGCTCAATGGTTGCAGCTATCTTTGTAAAGAAAATATTCTCCTCTGAAGTCACATGAATATGACCGATCAATTTCGAGCATCCGTCCCGCAGACACTTTGCCTGCTGGTTTGGAATGTAATGCAGCCTGTCCATCACCTCACTGATCCTCCGCCTCTTTTCCTCCGCCACATACCCGCTGTTATTCACACATCTTGCCACACAGGAAACAGACACAGAGGCCTCTTCGGCAATCCTTTTCATTGTGATTTTTTTCACATTTTCATCCTTTTTATATGAAATTTTTTCACATTCCATATTTTCAAGCATTTCTTTAAATTTCACCTCTTTTCACAACTTTTGTATACTTTCTACATTTTTTTCTGTTTTATATCTTATATTTCGTATTATATAACCATAGTTTTACAGATTTCAACCCTTAAAATTATTTTCGTTAATAGTTACCAGATTTCAAATATGTGGCAACCTTGCCACATTATGCACATTGTACACGGAAATCATATCGTTATTATTTTCACATAATTCCACAATTTTCCACCCTCCCCGCCACAAAAAAATACCCCACAGAGACAGCCATCAATCACCGTCCCCACAGGGCATCACACCATCCAATTTTTAATTTTCTGCATTCCTAAACACTTTTTTTACCATCTTTTTTCTTTTCTCCCTATCCCCCTCCAAATCCTACACCTCCCGCACAGCCAGCCCCAGGGAAATCCAGGGTGCCGGGGGAGGCAGGGGACGTGTGTTGAGATGAACGAGGTTAAGCGAAGCGGTAGTCAGATCCACCTGCCCCGGCTGATTAATGAGGAAGCCATTGCTGACGAATTTAGCAGCCGGGAGCAGGTTAGCTGAATGCCGGCGGAGCGTCGAGAGAATCTCAACACACGTCCCCTGCCTCCCCCGGCGCCCTGGATTTCCCGTCCCCATACACATCCCCCCAAAACTCCTCCACTCTCCCTCTCTCATCCTCCAGTGAACAGATCTCATACCCTCCCCACTCCACCGGAAACAGTTCTCTGTAAGCCCTCTGCAGAAACCGCTCATCCAAAAGCAGAACAATCCCTCTGTCTTCTTTTGTCCTGATCACCCTTCCCGCAGACTGCAGCACCTTATTCATTCCCGGATACCGATAGGCATACTCGAATCCCGCCCTATTTTTCTCATCATAATAATTCTTTAATATTTCCCTCTCATACCCCACCTGGGGCAGTCCTGTCCCTACTAAAATGGCCCCGATCAACTTCTCCCCGGTCAGATCGATCCCCTCAGAAAAAATGCCTCCCATCACACAAAATCCCACAAGCGTTCCGTCCTGATCCCCCTCAAACCGTTCCAGAAATTCTTCCTTCTCCCCTTCCGTCATATTCCCGGACTGCAGCACAGACTGCAGACCCATCCCTGAACTCTTCTCCTCAAAAATCTCATACACATCCTGCAGCATCTTATAAGAGGGGAAAAACACCATATAATTTCCCTTTTTCACTGTAACTGTCTGCAGAATATACTGAGCCAGCTTTCCATATTCCTCCTGTCCCCGTCTCGTATACTTACTGCTCACATCTCTAGCGATCATAAGCTTCAGGTTCTCCCGGGGAAAAGGCGATCTGGCACAGATAGCATAATCATCTTCCCTTGTGCTGAACAACGACCTGTAATACCCCATAGGCAGCAGTGTGGCGGAAAAAAACACAGTGCCTCTGCCCTTGTTCAGGCATTCCTGCAGATTCACTTTTGGATTTACACAGAACAGCGTCAGATAGAATCTCCCCTCTGCCCCATGGTACGTATAAATCACATAGTTTTCATCCAGCAGGTCATACATATTCAAAAAATGCCGCACCTCAAAGGAAAATTCCAGCACTGCACTGCGCACTTTCTCCTCCTGCTCCCTCTCCAGGAAATTTTCCATCTCCCCCAGAAGATTCATAAGCTGCAGTGCCAGAGTGCCTATATTTTCCATCACTCTGTACTCATCCTGGCATTCCCTCTTATATTCCAGCAAAACCTTATTACACTTTTCCAGGATCCTCTCCAGCTTTCTGCTGTGCTCTTTCACAACTTTCTTCACTTCCAGAAAATCCTCTTTACAGAGAACCGCGCTGTACATATTCCGCCCTCTGTCCACCAGGTTATGGGCCTCATCAATGAGAAACAGATAATCCCCCTTCACACCATCTCCGAAAAAACGTTTCAGATACACATTGGGATCGAACACATAATTATAATCGCAGATCACCGCATCCACCCAGGTAGAGGTATCCAGACACATTTCAAAGGGACACACCTGCCATTTTTCTGCCTGTTCAAGCAGCACTTCTCTCTGATAAGTATCCTGCTCAGTCAGCAGTTCGTATACCGCATCATTCACCCTGTCAAAATGTCCCTTTGCATAGGGACACTTCTCCGGATTACACTCCACTTCATCCATCAAACACATTTTCTCCTTGGAAGTGATGGTAAGCGTCTTATACGACAGTCCTTTTCCTTTTAAAATTGAAAATGCCTCCTCTGCTACCGTCCTGGTGATCGTCTTGGCTGTCAGATAGAAAATCTTATCCCCATAGCCTTCCCCCACGGCTCTCACAGCAGGAAAAAGAGCCGCCATAGTCTTTCCGATTCCGGTGGGTGCCTGAATAAACAACTGTTTCCCGCTCCTGAATGTGTGGTAGACCCCAGCCGTCAGATTCTTCTGCCCTTCCCGGTACTCATAGGGAAACTCCAGCCCCTGCATGGACTCCCTGCGTTCTATTCTTCTCCTGTACTGGAAATAAGCCCACTTATAATATTGTTCCATCAGATCCGAGAACCACTTTTTGAGCACAGACATAGACATTTCTTCCCGGAAACGCTTTACCTGCTCAGATTCCAACTGGCAGTAAGTCATCTGTACCCCTATCTGCTCCAGTCCCTTCTGGGTTCCGTAAATATAAGCATAACACATAGCCTGTGCCCTATGAACCGGCACAGGCTCTTCCAAAAATTCAAGATCCCGGTAGACACCTTTGATCTCATCAATGGTAACTCCATCCTTCTCCTCTATGATCCCATCCGCTCTGCCTTCCAGCCGGACAACAAATTCATCGAATTCTTCCTCCCACAAAAGCGGAACCTCCGCCCGATAAGACAATCCCATCTGCTTCTGGATCTTCCGGTGCGCCTTACTCCCCTTCCTCATAGCCTCCCGGTCCGCAGACACTGTCCTCCGGTTATCCAAATTCCCGCTGCGCAGGATAAACTCCACTAAATTCCTAACCGATATCCGAATAACTTCTTTCATCTCACTCATACCCATATTCTAACACAGAACCTATGTTCCTGTACATCCCCAACCCCATCCCACACCCTTTTCCTTCCATAGACACATTTATCTTTATACTGCATTCCTTTCTCCTCACAGCCAATTTTCCCATTCTGACCACATCTATTGGTAACACAGACACTTTCCCATTCTGACCGCATCTCTCTTTTGCCACACAGACACTTTCCCATTCTGACCACATCTATCTTTTTGTCACAGACATTTTCCCATTCTGACCACATCTCTTTTGGTAACACAGACATTTTCTCATTCTGACCACATCTCTTTTGGTAATACAGACACTTTCCCATTCTGACCGCATCTCTCTTTTGCCACACAGACACTTTCCCATTCTGACCACATCTATCTTTTTGCCACAGACATTTTCCCATTCTGACCACATCTCTTTTGGTAACACAGACATTTTCTCATTCTTACCACATCT
The DNA here is from genome assembly GCF_034355335.1 of Blautia coccoides. Lineage (NCBI taxonomy): Bacteria > Bacillati > Bacillota > Clostridia > Lachnospirales > Lachnospiraceae > Blautia > Blautia producta. The sequence goes on along the minus strand of NZ_CP136422.1, from coordinate 1,855,576 downwards.
TTTTGGTAACACAGACTCTTTCCCATTCTGACCCAATCTTATTCTCCCACAGCCCATTTCCTTGGCTTATATCACATCTTTTTCTGTTCCACAGCCAACCCCAGGGGAAGCATGACGGATACGGGAGGAGGAGGGGATTGCCTGTGGACGGTGTTTCGCGGAGCGGTGACCAGATCCACCTGCCCCAGACACTTAGTGAAGAGCGCTCTCGCGATGAACTTAGTGACTGGGAGCCGGTTAGCTGGGCTCCAGCGGAGTGCATCGTCCACAGGCAATCCCCTCCTCCTCCCGTATCCGTCATGCTTCCCCGTCCTCTTATTTCCTCCCGTATCCGCCATGCTTCCCCGTCCCCTTATTCCCACCCGCATCCGTCATGCTTCCCCGTCCTCTTATTTCTCCCCACAAAAAAAGGGCAGAAGCCCACATCCGTGTCTCCTGCCCTAAAATTAACATATCATTTTATCAGTTTCCGAGAAATCCCCCTCTAAGGAATTGCAAATCTGTCCAGAAATCTGTCGAATTTCTCATCATGCCCATTACATCTTACCGTGAGCACGCGTGTCAAATCCATACTTAAAACTCCAAGGATTGACTTCGCATCAATGATGACTCTGTTGTAAAAAACATCGATATCAAATTCGTATTTACTGGCCTCATTGACAAACTCCTTAACGTCGCCTGTCTCATTCAGCTTAATCTGGCGTTGTACCATATTTACCATCCTTTCTTTAAGAAACAACACGCCAACTGATATTTTAGTTATGTCTTGATTCTTTATTGTTAGGACGTATTATGACAGCTATGCCTATATTTGTCAAGAATTTGACAAGATTTTCCTACTTGTACCAAAAACCGTCATTTTATCGCGTTTTTTAGCAAAATGAACAGGAAATATTTTGTCGAATCTTGTCTGTTCTGTGCAGTTTGACGTCTCAGTTTATCCATGATATACCAGATATCATTTTACTCAGAGAAATATTCCCAAATCAGAGACTCAAATTTTGTCACTGTATCAGCCGTCCGCTCAGGCTTTCGGCAGATATTTCATGGAACCTTTCAGATATTCATTGATCACATCCGCATAACCGCCGGCATCTACGATGGCAGCCAGTTCAGGTTCCAGCGGCATCTTGGCAATAACCGGAACACCCAGCTCCGCTCCGATGGCATCTACTTTGCTCTCTCCGAACACATAAATTTTTTTGCCGCAGTCCGGACATTTCACAAAGCTGTAGTTTTCCACCAGACCGACAACCGGCACATTCATCATTTTGGCCATGTTGTAAGCCTTTCTCACGATCATGTGCACCAAGTCCTGTGGAGATGACACGATGACGATACCGTCCACCGGCAGAGACTGGAATACAGTCAGCGGAACGTCTCCTGTTCCCGGAGGCATGTCCACAAACAGATAATCCAGTTCACCCCATATTACATCTGTCCAGAATTGTTTTACCATATTTGCAAGAATCGGGCCTCTCCAGATAACCGGTGCCTCTTCCTGGGGCAAAAGCAGATTGATGGACATGATTTTAATATCATTCTTTGTCAGGATCGGATATATGCCGTTGTCATCGGCTGTAGCGGAACCTTTGATTCCGTACATTCTCGGAATAGATGGTCCTGTGATATCTGCATCCAGAATACCTACGCGATATCCCTTGGATGCCATCTCATTGGCCAGTGACGCAGTGACAAAAGATTTGCCCACGCCGCCTTTTCCGCTGACAACCCCGATAACTTTCTTAATATCAGAGAATGCATTCAACTCTTCTTTTGGGATTCCGCCGCCTTTTGCATGGCTGCATCCCTCACAACTTTTTTTATCACAGCTCTTGCTGTCGCATTGTTTCTTTTCTTCACTCATGATTCTTTCCTTTCCCACAGAGGTTTATACCTTATTTCATAAACCTGTCAATGGCTTTATTTAATTCTTCCAGGGCTTCTTTATCCCCGCTCTCCACTGCATCCACGATACAGTGCTCAATATGATCCTGCAGGATCACCTTTCCCGTATTATTGATCGCCGCCTTCACTGCCGAAAGCTGTATCAGCACCTCACTGCAGTCTCTGCCGTCCTCCACCATGCGGCGGATGGATTCCAGATGACCGATGGCTCTGGACAATCGGTTCAGCACCGCTTTTGTATGGGTGTGGGTGTGTGTATGGGAATGGGAGTGCCCATGTCCCTCTGCGCCGGCATCTTCATGCACATGCTCAATCACCGTTCCGTCAGGAAGACTGTGTGTATGGACATGTTTTGTCTCTTCCATTGTGGTTTCCTCCTCGCGCTTTCTCTATTATATCAAACCCAGAAAAAAAAGCAATGGTTTACCAGCCCGCGCAGCACAGATATAGAATATCTGTAACCTTTTGCACCGGCAAGTCTGGGGATTTCCATGCTTCCTGCATGAAAAGGCCGTGTAAAAGCAACGTCTAAATCTCCGAAAATGTAAATCTCTGGTGTACATCCGCTGTCATCACATCATATACCACGCTTCCGTCTTCCTTCTCTGTCTTCTCCATACGAAGCTCCTTCTCGGACCTAAACTTTGCGTTAAGCCATATTTCCGGACTCTCCATATCAATTTCTTGAATAAAATTATCTCTGGAATGGTTTCCCGGACACTGGTTAAATATTTCATGTATCACTTCATACGTTTTCATATCTTCGCTTCCTTTCAAATTCTGTAATTTCACCGTTACAAACAACTATCCATACAGGACCTTCTACGGCAAAAAAACGCTGCCAATCGTTTTCTCAATTATGCCGCCGGTCAAAGGGCATCCTTTTATTTTTCCCTCAACTCTTTGGCATATGCAATATAATAATGCCGTCCATTAGCACTGGTCTCATATTCTGCTGTCATTTCCAATGCAGCGGCCTTTAACTGAAAGACCTCTTTACCGGCTGATGCTTCATCTGCCAGGAGTATATCACATAATTCCAGGCACCACTGATAGTCCTTTTCACGGACAGCACTTTTTGCTGCATCCAAAACAGCCTGTCTACCGCCCATCAATGCTATCATCTTTTGAGAACGTTTTTTCGGAGGCGTTGGATGCAGGTTGGTGGGATTTCCGTCAAACCACCCCAGATATGCCGTATAAATAGCCCGCACGGTCCATTCCAAACAGCCATAATGTTCTGCCAAATATGGCAGATCCGCATATTCAGGCGGCAATTGGATTTCCGATGCCAACTGATCTGGACCTTTGCCCGAATTCATCCCCTCCAGAGTGTGCGTCAGAATATATTCAAAAGCACCTCGAAAATGCCCCAGTGTCCTCTTAATTTCTTCTCTACCGGAAACAATCCCTGTGTGCCCAGGTAAAAGGAACTTGGCCGGATAAGACATAAGTACATCTAAACTGTTTATCCATGCTGACAGATCCCGGTATTGTCCGCCCCGTATTGCATAAAGATTCGGGAAACAGCCATAGTAATTATCTCCACAGCATAATACTTCCTTCTGTGGAAACCATATCATGATCTGATCCTCCGCCTCGCCGGGAAGACGGACCATTTCTACCTGTACACCATCTATTTCACGGATCATCTGCTCCTGATCATACACGGTATTGGGCGGGATGAATGCTCGGTGTTCCCCATGCGTTATCCCCTCTCTCGGTCCAATCCCCTGTGAAATAGCCTCCTCATCCGATAACGTGTAGCCGAACTGCCTTGCACCTCGCAGACTCTGGATATCCTGTAAAAGCTCAGTTTTCTCTAAAACAGGGTTTTTAGGCTTAAAAGCTATAATCTCCGGACCGCATTCCACAAAAGCCCCTGCGCCGCCCCGGTGGTCCGGATGGCTGTGGGTATATATAATGGTTCCCACTTCTTTGTTTGTACACTCCCTTATGATCTTCAGCAGCTTTTCGCCCCGTTCCCGCGTGTCCAGTGTATCGATCAAAATAACGCTGGTCTCAGCCTCCGCAAAAACTGCATTGCTGTGGCCCAGCCCTGACACAAACCACACACCTTTCGTCACTTCCGTAATCGTTTCCTTATAATTCTTTTCCGTAAAATCCTGCAGCCGTTGATTTCCATTTTCTATCAGCATGGTTTCTATTCCTTTCCCGGGTGTATCTCAAACCTCATTCTGACAAGCTCTGATTTATTTGTTCCACTATCCCTGCAACGATTTTTGCTGATATCCCAGATGCCGCTTCACAGTTCTTATCAAAATTCTCTATCCCTTTGTGTGTGACAGTATCTGTAATCGTCCTGACTGCCAAAAACGGAATCTTATTTACATAGCAGACATGGGCAACACTGGCTGTTTCCATGTCAACAGAGAGAGGGGCATATTTTCTATTGATCTCCTCTCTTTTTTCATCTTCTATGAATTGCTCTCCTGTCACCATTGTTCCGAAACGGACAGGGTATTTGGCTGTACGGCTGTATTTTTTAGCCATGGCTGATAAATTCTTATCTGCCGCGAAATAATTATTTTTTAACCATGGGTGAAACTCCGTCAGGATGTCATCCGCCACATCATGGTAAATCACACGTTCCGATATGACCGTATCGAAAAGCTGTACACTTTCCTCCATTCCCCCGGCAGTTCCCCCATTGATGATACAGTCTACGTGATAGACATCAATCAGTAACTGAGCTGCAACAGCGGCATTTACTTTACAGACTCCACTGTATACTGCCACCACGTCCACCTGCTTCATGGTCCCTTCATAAAATTTAAGCATGGCCTTTTCTGTTGTTTTATAATTCCGGATATAATTTAAAAAAGGCGCCAGTTCCGTATCGCTGGCACATAGGATTCCTATTTTTTTCATCACTTATTTACCTCGCCTTCTATTTTATCACAATCGTACAGATTTTGTGTCATTTTCTCCCCTGTTTTTACAAAAAAACCAAAAATAAATTGCAAAGCCCGTATAAATATCGTATTATGGTAGTTACCAGAAAAACCGGGGTATCTGACACCCGGATACGTAAAACCAGGGAGGAATTCAAATGCAGCTTTTAAAAGAGCGTATTCTTAAAGACGGCACGGTAAAGCCGGGTAATATACTGAAGGTGGACAGTTTCCTGAACCACCAGATGGACATACCATTCATCAACGAGATTGGCAAAGAGTTCAAACGCAGATTTGCCGACTCCCCTATCACAAAAATTCTGACAATTGAGGCCTCAGGCATCGGTATTGCCTGTATCGTGGCACAGTATTTCGGCGTCCCGGTGGTTTTTGCAAAAAAAGCCCAGAGCCTGAACCTGGACGGAGAGATGTATACAACTAAAGTCCAGTCTTTTACCCATAAAAAAGTTTACGATGTGATCTTATCAAAAAAATTCCTGCAGCCGGATGACCATGTACTCATCATTGACGATTTCCTGGCCAACGGATGCGCACTCCAGGGATTGATCGAGATTGTAGAGACAGCCGGTGCAACCCTGGAAGGAGCCGGTATTGTCATTGAAAAAGGCTTTCAGCAAGGCGGCGACGCGCTGAGAGAAAAGGGAATCCGTGTGGAGTCCCTGGCTATTGTGGATTCCATGAGCGACGATTCTCTCACCTTCCGCGCATAGTATTGTATCGGGCAGTCCAAAACTGGACTGCTCTTTTTTTATAAAACTGGCTCTTTATAGAATGCCAATTTTCGGCTATATTGTGTAGAAAGAACGTGTTTGGCAGCCAGGCAGAATCCCGTCACCCGAAGCGTTTCCGCATGGATTTTGCTTGTAACTGTAAAATACGGAACAATTGGTCTATTTAAAGGAGTTGTTATCATGGAAAACAAAACGAAAAAGATTGTCATGACCGCACTTTTCGCGGCTCTGGCCTGTGTTGCCACTATGTCCATCCGCATTCCCACACCCGGAACAGGCGGTTACATCCATCCGGGAGATGCCGTTGTAATTCTGTCCGGAATCATTCTTGGCCCTGTCTACGGATTCCTGGCTGCCGGTATTGGTTCCTGTATGGCTGACCTGCTGGGCGGATATTTTATCTATGTCCCCATCACCTTCGCCATAAAAGGCCTGGTGGCCCTATTGGCTGCCTTTGCCTACAAAAAAATAGCAAAAGACAGTAAAACAGCCTGGGCAGGTGTTCTGGCCGGCGGCATCATCGACATGATACTGGTTGCGGGGGGATACTGCCTGTGTGAATTCTTCCTATATGGCACAGCCGCATTTTTAAGCGTACCGTCCAATCTGATCCAGGGTGCCAGCGGACTGATCATCTCACTGGTCCTCTATCCGCTTCTCACTGCAGTGCCGGATATCAAACAGATGATCGCCTCCGCGTAAGTGTCTGCCCGGCTTATTTTCAGCAACACTGTGTGATAGAATCAAGGATGCGTTTTAGATTTTACAGTTCCCGGCAGACGGCACTGTATCATCAAAACGCATCCTTTTATTATCTACAAACCTTTATTTTCTACAAGTCTTTGATCATCTGGAAATAATGCAGTTCCTCATACCCCAGCCGCTCATACAGGGCAATAGCTCTCTTGTTGCTATAGGTAGCCTCCAGACGGAATCTCTTTGCATGAGAATATTCCTGCTCCAGCCATGCAAAGACTTCACTGCCGTATCCCTTTCCTCGGGCACTTTCCATAAAATACAGTTCCTCCAGCCATACCGTCAGACCTCCCGCCTCATTGCTGAACGTAAAGGCAAGAAGCAGATACCCCTTCACGCCGCTTTCATCCTCCAGCATCAGCACTCTGGCGCGTTCTTTGCTCCGCAGACACTCCTGGAGTGTAGCCTCAAAATGCTCCTGCGGCACTGTATGAATGCAGGCTTCACCGCCGTAAAACTCTTTCTCCATCTTAAAGAATATGTCTCTGTCTTCCTCTCTGATATCTCTGATCGTCAACATAAATATTGTTATCCAGTAACTGTCCTTCAACCCACAGTTACGTTATCCTTTCTCTTATTTTTCTGTTTCTGTCATTGCAAAAACTTTATTCATCATTTCACAGTTCTTACTGTGGGGACATTCACCGTAATCACAGTCGACCCTGTCAAAATGCAGGCCATTTTCATCCTGTATGAATTCACATATGGCACTTCTAGCCATATCGTAATTCTTGCAGTATCCATTCACAAATTCTTCTACTATCTCACTCATCCTGCTTGTCCTTCCCTTCCGTTTCTTTTTGCTTCCAGTTTTGGGAAAGCCCCTCCGCGGCACTCACCTCAGGAGCCGGAAGTTTTCCCTCGGGATGGCCTCCCGCCATATTTTCAATGGGCTGTTTCAGGAAGGAGGCACGCATGATGGCCCCTGTTCCGAATTTTTTACGGATCTCATCTACAGCCTGGTCCATTTTCTCCAGTTTATCATAATCCGTATGATCAAACAAGGACAACTGCCGGCCGCTCTCCTCCCTGGATACACGGCTGGTCCGGACCCCCAGAAGGCGGATAGGTGCTCCATCCCACAGTTCATCGAACAGCCTGCAGGAATGGAAATAAAGTTCGGAGGTGATATTTGTCGGCGCTTTCAGCACGGTCTGGTGAGAGACTGACTGCAATTCACAGTCCTTGATGGTGACTGAGACCACTTCCGCTTTCATTCCGTCACTGCGCAGCCTGGAGGCCACCGTCTCACACAGGGAAAGCAGCACCTGCTTTGCAGTCTCTTCATCCACCACATTAAAAGCTATGGTTGTGCTGTTGCCATATCCTTTATTATCCTCCTGCACTGCCTCCACCACTGCGCTGTCCCTGCCGTTGGCAGAATTCCAGATGGCCTCCCCATGCTTTTTCAGATGATGCTTCAAAATTTCCACATCTGCAGCAGCCAGATCCCCGATGGTATAGATTCCCAGCTTTTTCAGGGTGTTTTCCGTGGATCTACCTACAAACAGCAGTTCTGATACCGGCAAGGGCCACATCTTTTCAGTAATTTCTTCCGGAAACAGGGTGTGCACTCTGTCCGGTTTCTGAAAATCAGATGCCATCTTTGCCAACAGCTTATTGCTGGAGATTCCTATATTTACCGTAAATCCCAGCTCCGTTCTGATACGGTCCTTGAGCTTATGAGCAAATGCCACGGGTTCCCCCAAAAGCCGCTCCATCCCTGTCATATTCATAAATGCTTCGTCTATGCTGTATTTTTCCACTTCCGGCGTGTATTCTCTCAGGATATCCATAAACTTTTTTGAAAATTCCTTATACATTCCATGGTGTGATGGGATAATCGTCAGGGAGGGACATTTCCGCATGGCATCCACGATTGGCTCTCCTGTCCTGACACCGAATGCTTTAGCGGGAATGGACTTTGCCAGAATGATCCCCCGCCTTTTTGATCTGTCACCTCCGACTGCACTTGGAATATCACGAAGATCCACGCTTCCTCCGTTTTTAAGTCTGTAAACCGCTTCCCAGGAGAGAAATGCGCTGTTTACATCAATATGAAAAATGACGTTTTTCAACTTAATCCCACTTCCTTAATCTGTAACTGCTCAGTACCCTCACAGTCATGAGCGATAACCTATACTGAATGGTTTCCTTAATTTTTCTTTATCTATATTATATCAGAACATACGTTCTCAGTAAATACTTGACAAAACTTCCAACCTATTTTATTCTGAAAGAAATAAATTGAATCTACAAAAGGAGTCTGCTATGCTGGCTATCATACTTGCACCATTTTATCTCTTGATCAATTATTATGTCGTCCGCTGGATGATCCGCTGGACAGGCACCTGCCACCGGCACCTGAAATCCAGACCTTTCCGGGCGGTTTTTCTCTGCATATATATTTTTATGTGCCTGACGCCCCTGACCTCCTACCTGGTCTCCGTCAATCCCTGGCACAGTTGGCTGAAGCGGCTATTCAATTACTGGCTGGGCACATTTTTGTATATTGTACTTATCATTATTATCTTTGATATCATAAGGATCATATTAAAACATACAAACTGGATAAAAAATGAAACCCTGGCTAGACGGCGTACCTTTATCCTGAGCGGCGGTGCCGCCGCCTGCCTTATCATATGTCTGAGTGCCTACGGAATCATCCATGAACACCGCCTCTATGTAAATCACTACGAGGCAAGAGTTGAAAAATCCGGCGGCAAACTGGACCATCTGCGAATCGCTCTCACCGCAGACCTGCATCTGGGCTACAGCATCGGCACCTACCATGTAAAGTCCATGGTGGACAAAATAAATGCGGAGAATGTGGACCTGGTCTGCATTGCCGGTGACTTCTTCGACAATGAGTACGATGCTGTTCAGTATCCTGAAAAAACCATCTCTATTCTGAAGAACTTGAAAAGCACCTACGGCGTATACGCCTGTTGGGGCAATCACGACTTTAAAGAAAAGCTCCTGGCCGGATTTACGGTACCTGTTAAGAACGGCCAGCATACCGATGCACGTATGGACGATTTTCTGGAACAGGCCGGAATCCGGCTTCTGGATGACAAGTCAGTGCTCATAGACGACTCCTTCTATCTGGCAGGCCGCAAAGACCCGCAGCGCTCTAAAAAAATGAAGGAAGACCGCCTTTCACCTGACGAACTTCTCAAAGATCTGGATCCGAACAAGCCTATACTGGTCATTGACCATCAGCCCAAACAGCTTCAGGAACTGGCTGATGCCGGATGCGACATTGACCTCTCAGGCCATACCCACGACGGCCAGATGTTCCCGGGCAATCTGACCACAAAACTTATGTGGGAAAACTCTTGGGGAGAGTTAAAAAAGGACAATATGTATTCCTACGTAACCTCCGGTGTAGGTGTCTGGGGTCCGGCCATGCGGGTGGGAACAGATGCCGAAATCATGATCATTGATGTCTATTTCACAAAATAAAACCAGTGTATTTTTTAAGGGAACCGGCTGCTCAGTCTTCTGCAGCCAGTTCCCTCAATGCTTTTGCTGTCTGTTCCGCTTCTTCCATAGTATTGAACCAGGAAAAGGAAAAACGCACTGCCCCCTGTTCCCGGGTTCCCAGCGCCTCATGCATCAGCGGTGCACAGTGCGCCCCGGACCGGGCATAAATCTCATATGTGCAGGATAATTCATCACTCACCTGCGCAGAATCATAGTCTCCCATATTGAGAGTTACAATTGCAGCTCTCTCTCTGCACGTAAAATCCCCGTATACCTTAATTCCCGGTATTTCCCTGACTGCCTCATAAAAAGCCCGTGCAAGCTTCCGCTCATGTGCCCCGATATTTTCCACTCCGATTTCCTTCACATACTGTACAGCACTGCACAGACCCACGATCCCGTGTCCGTTCAGCGTACCCGCTTCCAGTCTCCCCGGCATGATCGCGGGATGCTCCCGCTCAAAAGAATGGATTCCGCTGCCTCCTGTCTTCAGAGGCCGGATCTCCACTTCCTCCCCCACGCAGATTCCTCCTGTCCCCTGTGGTCCCATAAGCCCCTTATGGCCTGTAAAGCAGAGCACGTCTATCCCGCATTCTTCCATTCGGATCGGAACCGAACCTGCCGTCTGGGATGCATCCAGAACAAATAAAATCCCTTTCCTGCGGCAGATTTCTCCAATCCTTCTGATATCCAGCAGATTCCCCGTAACATTAGAGGCATGTGTACAGATCACAGCCCTCGTCTTATCCCCAATGGCCTTTTCCATCTCATCATAAGAAATATTTCCGTTCTCATCCGCCGGAAGAATAGTCAATAATACTCCGGCCTTCTCCATTTCATACAGCGGTCTGAGAACGGAATTATGCTCCAAGGCTGTAGTCACCACATGCTCCCCAGGCTTAAAAAGCCCGCGGATCACTGTATTCAGCGCCTCCGTGGCGTTACAGGTAAATACTACACCTGAAGGATCTCCCAGCCCAAAAAAGTCCGCAATGACTTCCCTGGCCTCATAAATCTTTCTGGAAGTTTCAAGTGTGATCCCATGTCCGCCTCTTCCGTAATTTCCGAGAGTGCCCATTGCCTCATAGACAGCTTTTCTCACACATTCCGGTTTTTTCAGCGTGGTTGCCGCATTATCCAGATAAATCATTACACTCACCGTCTTTCCGTCCTATCGGATGAGCAGATACTTATCCTGCAGATCCGTAACAAATCCTACAATACCTGCCTTCAAAGGATATCCCGCCTGTTCAAGCTTTCTGAGTACCATCTCCGCGTCTCTCCCGGGCAGGCTCACTAAAAGTCCCCCTGAAGTCTGGGGATCAAAGACCAGATCTTCCAGTGCCTCATCCACCTGTTCCTCGATCCTGACATCCTTTTTATTAAACTCCTTATTCCTGTATGTCCCCTCAGGAACCAAGCCCATAGAAGCATAAAAAAGGGCATCCGGCAGCACTTCCAGCTTTTTTGTTTCAATCACAAGTGAAGCTTTGCTCGCCCTTGCCGTCTCCAATGCATGGCCTGTCAGGCCAAACCCTGTCACATCTGTACAGCTATGTATCTCAGCCTCCCTGAGCACTTCCATCGCTATTTTATTCAGACAGCTCATACTCTCAACCGCCCTTTTCTCCGCCTCAGCAGATGCCATACCTGCCTTCACAGCCGTATTGATCAGGCCCACCCCTAAAGGCTTAGTCAAAAGCAGCACATCGCCAGCCTGCGCTCCTCCATTCTTCCAAATCCTGTCCGGATGCACAAATCCCGAAACACAGAGCCCATATTTAGGCTCCTCATCATTGATCGAGTGTCCGCCAGCCAGCACTGCCCCGGCCTCCTGCACCTTAGAAGCTCCACCTGCCAGTATCTCCCCCAGCACCTCAGCGCCCAAGCAGTTAGGGAAGGCAACCACATTCAAAGCCAGCCGTGGCTCACCGCCCATAGCATACACATCACTCAGTGCATTAGCCGCCGCGATCTGACCGAACGTATAAGGGTCATCCACCATAGGCGGAAAAAAATCCACGGTCTGGATCAGCGCCACCTCATCTGACACCCGATATACTGCCGCGTCATCTGCCGTCTCAACCCCCACCATCAAATTTTCATCCACAGCCGAAGGCAGTCTCCCAACCACCTCCGCCAAAACCCCCGGCCCAATCTTAGCCGCACACCCCGCACTCTTAGAAAACTCCGTCAATTTCACCCCAACACCCATAACAATCTCCTATCCAAGCCCATTCCTCTCAATCCATACATAATTTAATCTTTTAATCTTTAATCTATTATTTTTAATCTTTTATTTTCTTGTCCTTTATTCTCTTGTCTTTTTGAATTTTTTCTTTTTTGTCCCTCTTGTCTTTGTTATCTTTTTGACTTTCTTATCTTTTTATCTTTTTCTCTTTCTTATCTTTTTAACTTTCTTATTTTTGTCCCTCTTGTCTTTTTGACTTTCTTATCTTTTTCTCTTTCTCATTTTTTAATCTTTTTTGTCTTTCTTCTTTTATGTCTTTCTTCTTTTTTATCTTTTATCTTTCTTCTTTTCCTCCACCCCCGTGGGATACCAGCCACCAGGGAAGCAGTCTGTGAGCGGAGGGCAGCCGGGGCAGAGGGCATCAGGCAGGCGGTGTTTCGCGGAGCGGGCGGAAGATCCACCTGCCCCAGACACTTAGCGAAGAGCCCTAAGGCGATGAGCTTAGTGACTGGGAGCAGGTTAGCTTCTGCCCAGCGGAGTGCTCCGTCTGTCTGATGCCCTCTGCCCCGGCTGCCCTCCGCTCACAGACTGCTTCCCGTCCGCCTTAACCCACCTAAATTTCTATAACCACTTCCACCGGACAATGATCCGACCCAAACACCTCCGTATGAATCCCCGCAGAAACCAATTTCTCCTCCAATCTCTGAGACACACAGAAGTAATCAATCCTCCACCCCGCATTTTTTTCTCTAGCCTCAAACCGATAAGACCACCAGGAATAAATTCCTGTCTCCTCCGGATAAAAATACCGGAAACTATCCGTAAATCCAGCCTCCAGAAGCTCTGTAAACTTACCCCTCTCCTCATCTGTAAAGCCTGCATTATGCCTGTTCGTCTTAGGATTCTTCAAATCGATCTCTTTATGTGCCACATTCAGATCTCCGCACATGACCACTGCCTTTTTCTCATCCAGCTTTAAAAGATACGCCCTGAACGCATCCTCCCACTCCATCCTGTAAGATAACCTTGCCAGCTCGTTCTGTGAATTAGGCGTATAACAGGTCACAAGATAGAACTCATCATATTCCAGAGTGATCACCCTGCCCTCCTGATCATGCTCTTCAATTCCAATTCCATAAGCCACAGAAATCGGCTCCTTCTTGGCAAATATTGCAGTACCTGAATACCCTTTCTTCACCGCATAATTCCAATAGGCGTAATATCCCTCCGGGGCAAAATCAATCTGTCCCTCCTGAAGCTTGGTCTCCTGCAGACAAAAAAAGTCCGCGTCCGCCTCCTGAAAATACTCCGTAAATCCTTTCTGTACACAGGCACGAAGGCCATTCACATTCCATGATATAAATTTCATATACTACTCCTCTCTGTTCCTCACAAATATTTTAAAATTTCCCGGTAAGCATCCAGGATCGTCTCATATTTCATACCGCAGTTTGCCGGACTGGTTGACGGAAGCTGTATCACCGGCATACCCGTACACGGCTCACAATATTTTCTGTAAAGCGCTGCCGCCTTCTGCCCTGTAGCAAAAACAGCTTTTATGGGCGCAGCTTCCAGCACTACTGACATATCATTTGCAGCCGGATTTTTAATACTCCCGTCATCCGCCCCGCGTATCTCACAGCTTTTGAGCACATCCCACACTGCAACCTTGTGAGCCAGCAGCATCCTTTTCTTCTCTTCTATTGTACCGGGAGTCTCTTCACCGAGCACTTCCCCCATCACTTTCCAGAACCGGTTCCTGGGGTGCCCGTAGTAAAATCCTTCTTCTCTGGATTTAGGCGAAGGCATCGTCCCCAACAGCAGAACCCTGGAACTGCTGTCATAAACCGGTGCAAACGTATGCTTCACATATTCTGTCTGATTTTTCATCGGCTCATTCCCATATAGATGAAATATTGTAACCATTTTCCACCTTCACGGTAACAGGCAAAATCCACGCTGAATCTCCTCAGATCATAGAATTTCTGTCCGGCTGCCCAACACATTCATACGGGCAGCGCGGTCCATGCGCAGACCTGCCAAATGATGACGAAATATTTACATCTTCTTTTCTTTTATAATTGTAGAATTTTACTTCTTTCGTCCTCATTATACACTATTTTTTCTCTCCTGCGAAGTAAAAAAAGTTGGCAAAACGACTTTACGAACCCAGTCTTATGAGTATATAATAAAGACTGCATCGGAAAAACTGCGGAAATTGCACACAGTGAACTTTCTGTAGTCACAATAACAGAATTCTTATGAAAAAGGAGAAAAATCAATGGGTGGAATATTTGGAGTAGCTTCTAAATCCAGCTGCACTCTGGATTTGTTTTTCGGAACAGACTATCATTCTCATCTAGGCACAAGAAGAGGCGGTTTGGCAGTCTATGGACCAAATGGATTCAACCGTTCGATTCACAATATCGAAAATACCCCCTTCCGTACAAAGTTCGACGGAGACTTAAACGAACTGGAGGGCAATATGGGTATTGGCTGTATCTCTGACAACGAGCCGCAGCCGCTTTTAGTACAGTCACATCTGGGCAGCTTCGCCATCACTACCGTGGGAAAGATCAACAATATGGAGGAACTTGTGGATATCTCTTACAAAAACGGATGTACGCATTTTCTGGAAATGAGCGGCGGAAGCATCAACCCAACCGAGATGGTGGCGTCCCTGATCAACCAGAAATCCACCATTGTAGAAGGCATACAGTATGTACAGGAGCTGGTGGAAGGTTCCATGACACTGATGCTGCTTACCCCAAAGGGAATCTATGCCGCCCGTGACCGGATGGGCCGTACCCCTGTAATCCTGGGCAAAAAAGAAGATGCGTTCTGCGCATCCTTTGAAAGCTTTGCCTTTTTCAATCTGGGATACGAAACCTGCCGTGAACTTGGCCCCGGAGAGGTTGTATTCCTCACCCCGGAAAGCGCTGAGACTTTAGTAAAGCCCCGTGAGGAAATGAAAATCTGTTCCTTCCTGTGGGTGTATTACGGCTACCCCACCTCTACCTACGAAGGCATCAATGTAGAAGAAATGCGCTATGAATGCGGCAAGAAACTGGCACAGCGTGATGCCCAGAGAGAAAACGTAAAACCGGACCTGGTTGCCGGTGTTCCTGACTCCGGTATTGCGCACGCCATCGGCTATGCCAATGAATCCGGCATTCCATTCTCCCGCCCGTTTATCAAATATACACCAACCTGGCCCCGCTCCTTCATGCCGACACAGCAGAGCCAGAGAAACCTTATCGCCCGTATGAAGCTGATCCCTGTGGAAGCGCTGATCAAGAACAAGAGTCTTCTGCTGATCGACGACTCCATTGTCCGCGGAACACAGCTCCGCGAGACAACAGAATTCCTGTACAGCAGCGGAGCCAAAGAAGTTCATATCCGTCCGGCCTGCCCGCCGCTTTTGTTCGGCTGTCCGTACCTGAACTTCTCCCGTTCCAAATCTGAAATGGATCTGATCACCCGCCGTATCATTGCAGACCGGGAGGGAGACAATGTCTCCGATGAAGTACTGGCCGACTACGCCAACCCGGATTCCGCCAACTATAAGGAAATGCTGGAGGAGATTGGCAGACAGCTTAATTTCACCACGCTTCACTATCACCGTCTGGATGATTTGACCGCCTCCATTGGCCTTAGCCCTTGTAAAATGTGTACACACTGTTTCGACGGTAAAAAATAAAATCATCTACTGAAAAAAGCAGCTCGCTTGGAGCTGCTTTTTTTACAGAGCCTGAAGTTCTGAAACAGACTGCAGCACATCCTCTTTCTGGCTGCACTCTATCGTAAAAGATACCTTCGGATTGTTCTTTTTTATTGTCTTTATTACCTTTTTATAATCCAGGTTTCCTTTTCCCAGTCCCCAGTGGGCATCCCTGTCTCCCATATTGTCGTGCACATGCACATGTTTGATATAACTGCCAAACAGTTCTGCCCATGCGGCAGCCGGCATATCTGAATAGCAATGTGCATGTCCCATATCCAGACAGATTCCAAAATCAGGATGATCCACTTTCCGAACCGCCTCAAGGACAGGCTCCGCCTCCCTGTCAAACACATTTTCCATCACAATCTGGATTCCTTCTCTGCCTTCCAGAAAACGCTTATAAAAATCAGCGATCCTGTCAGCCCACCCAATCAGCAGATATACATCCGGCACATAACAGGTATGGAACACCAGCTTGTCGGCGCCCAGCCTCTTTGCCGCCCAGTACGCCTGTTCATATCTTTTCCTTGTGACATCCAGGATCAGAGAATCAAAAGTCATAGGATTCAGATCCAAAAATGGCCCGTGAAGGATCAGGTTTCTGCACCCCATCTCCTCCAACCTCTTTTCATACCTGTCAGCTTTCTCTTCCAGACAGTCCAGGTTCTCTGAAATGGCAAACTCTATACTCTCAACACCGGCCCCTGTCTGTCCTATCACTTCCCTCATATCCATGTCATCCAGCAAATGACTCACATAATTCATACTTCACCCACCCAGTCTGATCATAATGTAACCGTGCTGTACCTCTACAGTTTCTAGTATTCCATCTAACTGTCCGGTGCCCACACAGCTTCTGACAAAAAGCAATCTATCATTTATGATACCACAAAATATCCTATAAATCTCTCTTTCCCCCAAAAAAGAACTGCTGTATCTCCACAGCAGTCCTTTTTCCTAATAATCTGTCTTCTGATAAAAATGCCCCTCCAGAAAATCCGTCTTGATCACATTGATAAACGCCTTGGGGTCTGCCTTTCGCACTCTTGTCACCAGCACTTTTGCCTCCGCGCTGGAAACTACGGAGTACAGCATCTTCCGCCCTTCGTTGGAATAGCATCCGGTAGCGGCAAACTCCGTTGCGCTGTGATTGGTAACCTCGTAAATCTCCTGATATACTTCATCGGGACAATCTGTAACGATAAACAGGGTCTCTTTTTTATATGCTGTGTGAAGCATATGGATGATCTGTGTGGATGTAAACTGGAAGATGATAGAATAAAGAGCCTTATCCCATCCAAACAAAATACCCGCGATCACCAGCACACACCCGTTGCCCAGCAGGATAAAATTCCAGACATCCCTGTTTTTCTTCTCAGCGAAATAAATAGCGATAAAATCCGTACCTCCGCCGCTGGTTCCTCCCATAAGACAAAGACTCACAGCGAAACCGTTCAGCAGTCCGCCGAACACGGAGATCAGCAGGATATCCTGGGTGATCGGCTGATACGGTATGATATCGGTAAGAACACTGGTCAGCACAATGATCAGGGCCGAACTGACTGTAAATTTCTTACCTATGGCTTTAAAGCAAACAATCGTTGGGATCGCATTCAGAACCAGGTTGATCAGTGTAAACGGCAGGGCGATTCCCATAAACCGTTCAAATATAGTCTGGATCAGAAGAGTGACTCCATTAAATCCACCCGGATACAAACCGCCTGCCCTTACAAATGTTTTAATATTTACAGCCATGATAATGGCGCCTGCAAGCCCAAAGACAACTCTCTTTGCCTCTGTTTTAAAATCAATATTCGCTTTCATTTTTCCTCATCTGCTGTTCTTACAGCATGTGTTTCCGAAGTTCCTCCGGAGATTTTACAGTTAAATAGGCCGGCGCAATGTCAAAGACGGTTCTGCATCCGCTCTGTCCTTCCCGGTTCAGACGATATGCCGCTCTAGCATAAGCCACAATGACAGAGGACGTGAACTCAGGGTTGGAATCCAGTTTCAAACTGTATTCGATCACATGGCTGTGCTCCTGTTCCCATCCTGTCTTACCTGTACGGATCACAAATCCGCCGTGAGGAAGCCCGGCATGTTCTGCCTTCATCTGCTCCTCGCTGATGAAATGTACTGTTGTCTCATATTCATCAAAATAATTTGGCATGGTCTTGATCTCTTTTTCTATCCGCTCTCTATCAGCGCCCTCTTCTACCGTCACAAACACCTCACGGGTATGTTTTTCACCTGTTGTGAGTGTGGGATTCTCCCCGTTTCTGACTGCTGTAAGAGCTTTTTCCACAGGAATGGTATACTGCCTTGCATCCACTACGCCTTCAATCCTTCTGACTGCATCGGAATGTCCCTGGCTGACGCCTTTTCCCCAGAAGGTATAATCTGTTCCCTCCGGCAGAACAGCATTGGCATACAGACGGTTTAAAGAAAACATTCCCGGATCCCAGCCAACAGAGATCAGGCCGATCTTACCGCTCTTCTTTGCGGCTGCGTCCACATCTGCAAAATGCTCCGGTATTTTCGCATGAGTATCAAAGCTGTCCACTACGTTAAAATACTGTGCAAACTCAGGTGTCTGCTTCGGTAGATCAGTAGCGCTTCCGCCGCACAGGATCAGGACGTCGATCTCATCCTTCATCTTCACAGCCTCATCCACATGATAAACCTTTGCAGTCTCTGTCATGATATGGACGTCCGCAGGATTACGGCGTGTAAAAACAGCAGCCAGTTCCATATCCGGGTTCTGTTTTACCGCACATTCCACTCCGCGTCCCAGATTACCATAGCCTAAAATTCCGATTCTTATACTCATCCTTTACCTCTCCTGTCAATTTTTCTATAGTGTATACGACAAAGCCGTTTTGTAAACAAACCGTCCTTTTCGTCTCACTAAGTATAACAAATTCCCTTTTTCACTTCAACCTGCAAAATTCATAAATCAACCAATCCCACCATAGAAAATTCCTAAAATATACACAACAAAAGTCAGTCCCACAAAGAGATATTTTGTGGCCGGCTCGAACCATTTTCCAAGAGGTTTTCTGCGTCCGGTCTGCACCTGTTCTCTGGCAAATCCCCTGGGCGCTGCCCAGAAAAACATCACTGCCGCCAGAAGTGCTCCCAGAGGAATAATATAGATGGAAACCACATCCATCCACACACTGACCATATCAGCACTCTCAATAAAGATTCCCACAGCGGCAGCGGCAAACGCCACCAGGATCACCGCCATCTTTCTGGACAGGCCAAACTGTTCCTGGAGCGCCTCAATGGGCGTCTCAAAGAGATTCATCAAAGAGGTGACCGCTGCAAACAGCACCGCCACAAAAAACACCACTGCGAACACCTGTCCAAAAGGCATCTGTCTGAAGACCTCGGGAAGGGTAATGAACATAAGGGGCGGCCCTGCTGACACATCCAATCCAAAGGCAAAAACCGCAGGGATCACTACCAGGCCGGCAAGGATAGCCGCACAGGTATCAAAAAACGCCACGTTTCTGGCACTCTCCACCACATCCACATCCTTTGACAGATAACTGCCGTATACCAGTGTGCCGGAACCGGCCAAAGACAGGGAAAAGAACGCCTGCCCAAGGGCAAACACCCAGGTCTTGGGCTGCATGAGATATTCCCATTTCGGCACGAAGAGATATTTATATCCCGCACCCGCATTCCCCAGGGTCAGCACACGGATCATGAGAAATAAAAAGAATATAAAAAACAGGGGCATCATGATCTTGTTCATCTTCTCTATGCCCTTGGAAACCCCGAAAGCCATAATAACAAAGGTCACAGCCAGACCGGCCATATGCCAGCCCGTACTCCCAAAGTTACCGGCTATCTCTCCAAAATAGGCTGAGACATCAGCGGCGTGAAACATGTTCCCTGAAAGAGACCCCCACAAAAACCGCAGAAACCAGCCAACCACCACGGAATAGCCGATGCCGATGGCCAGTGAGCCAAGGACAGGGATCATTCCGATGAGCCTTCCTCCCTTCAGCCCCCGCATCTCCATCACTTTCCCGAAAGCTCCCAGGGGTCCTGTCTTCATAGCGCGCCCAAAAGCCATCTCTCCCACCACTCCGGAGAATCCCAATATTGCAACGAATATAAAATAGGGAATCAGAAAAGCCGCTCCGCCGTACTGTCCGGTCCGGTAAGGAAACATCCAGATATTTCCCATCCCCACCGCAGAACCCACACATGCCACAATAAAACCAAATTTTGAGCGGAAGGCATCCCTGGTCCGGGAGGTTCCCGCTGAATTCTTTTTCATATTTTGTCCCATCCTTTTATGTAAGATTTTCAGACATACGTTAGTCCTTTCAAAGGATAACACACAACAAATGTACTGTCCATACGCAAAAACAGCCGTAATGATTTCTCATTACAGCCGTCTTTTTTGTTTTAACCTTTCACGCCGCCCACAACAATACCTTTTACAAAATACTTCTGGAAGAACGGATAAATACATAACACCGGAAGGATTCCGATAACCGCAATCGCCATCCTGATCCCCACACTGGGGAGCTGTGACAGATCCACATTGGAGGCTGCCGCACTCTGTCCGCTGGTAAGGAACTGGATATTGGTGATGATCGTGTTCAAAATCGCCTGGATACTGAACAGCTTTTCATTCGTGATATAGTAAAGGCTGTTCATCCAGTCATTCCAGTAACCCAGCCCGATCATCAGCGCCAACGTAGCCATCATTGGTTTTGAAAGGGGAAGCACAATCTTAAACAGTATCTTATATTCCCCTGCCCCGTCAATCCTGGCAGCTTCCACCAGTGCATCCGGTATATTTGCAGTAAAGAAGGAGCGCATCATGATGACGTAAAAGGCATTCATCAAAAGCCCCGGAAGGATTAGTGCCCAAAGTGTATCCTTAATATGAAATGTCTGTGTCCACATCATATAAGTCGGGACCAGCCCCCCGTTAAACAGCATGGTAAAAAATACGAAAAACGAAAACAGGTATCTCCCCGGAAGCTCTTTTCTAGATAGGGGATAGGCAAAGAGTGTGGTGATCAGAACACTCAGCACAGTACCCACCACTGTGACAAAAATGGTAATCCCATATCCTCTCAGGATTTTCGTGCTGCTTTTGAACAGATAGGCATAAGACGCCAGACTGAACTCCTTCGGCCAGAAGCTGTACCCTTCTTTCATGAGTACAGGTTCACTGGTCAGAGAGGAGGAGATGAGCAGCAGAAACGGCGCCAGAGCTGTTACTGCCAGCAGAATGAAGATAATGTTCAAGACGATCTGTCCTGTTTTATTTTTACTGACCATAATTTCCTCCTTTCTCAGAACAGTGCATTTTCTTCATCGACCTTACGGACAATAAAGTTGACAGTCAGGACCAGTATAAAACCCAGAACGGACTGTAAAAATCCGGCTGCTGACGCACGGCCTATATCATTTAACTGGGTCAGTCCCTTATAAACGAATACGTCGATGGTATCTGTCACGGATGATATCAGCCCGGAGCGCATGGGCACCTGATAAAACAGACCAAAATCCGTGTAAAACATACGTCCGATATTCAAAAGTACCATGGTGATAATTGTTCCTTTCAGCCCCGGAAGTGTCACATGCCATACCTGGCGCCACCGTCCAGCTCCGTCCACAGTGGCTGCTTCATAGAGTGCAGAATCAATACCGATAACCGTTGCGTAATAGAGAATACTGGAGTATCCAAATCCCTTCCAAAGATTTACAAGGACCAATATAAAGGGCCAGTATTTTGCCTCTGTGTACCAGCTTACAGTATCTCCGCCCATGGAAACGATCATCTTGTTCAGGAAACCATTTTCCTGACTGAGAAACCCAAAGACTATGTAAGAAACCACAACCATGGATATCAGATACGGGATCAAAATTACTGTCTGGTAGATTTTTTTGTTCATCCTGCCCCGCAGGAAGTTCAGCATAACGGCAACCGCAACCGCTAAAAGATTTCCCAACAGAATGAATACCAGGTTATAGCAGACTGTATTTCTTATAATATTCAGGGCATCCTGGGTTTTAAACAAGTAAGTAAAGTTGCTCAAACCGCACCAGTCACTTCCCCATATCCCCTTGCTGTAGTCAAAACGTTTGAACGCTATGACCAGGCCTGCCATGGGAATATAATTATTGATGATCAGGTAGATAAAACCCGGCAGCATCATGGACAGTAGAGCCAGAGTCATTTTTCTCTTGGCCATCTTCCGATGAAGTCCGCCTGCCGGTTTAACCGCTGTTTTCGCCATGGGTTTCCCTCCTATCTGCCTGCCAGGAAGGTGTCGAGCTGCTCCTGTTTTGCTTTGATGATATCATTCAAACCGGCTGCCTCAAACTCCTTATCAGCCTGTTCAATGGTGCTCTCCACATCCACAGTTCCGGACATAAGAGCCTTATAGTATTTGTCCATAACACTGCAGCAGGCAGCATACTGATCTGCAACTTCCGTTGTGTCAAAAGCGAATCCGAAGGCTTTGGATTTCATGGTCTCCTCATTAAATTTCAGCAGATCCTCAAAGAAAGATGCTCCGTTGACATCCAGAGGAAGGCTGTTTGCAGAGTAAGGTGTGATCCAATACTCATCAGCCATGCCGTAACCGCAGTCAGCGGCTGTCTTGCCGTCCGGGAAAGATATGGTGCCGTCATCATTTTTTACATAATGCGTTCCCTCAATACCGTCATTTAAAAGCTTTGAGACTTCTGCATCTGTGTACAGGATCTCCATGACTTCCCAGGCCGCATCCTTGTCTTTGGAGTTCATATTGATACCGTAGCACAGCTCCGAATAGGAATTAGCCACAGCCCATTTATCTAAAATGACCGTACGGATCATACCGTTCAATCCGTTTACACCATAATTATCAAGGCAGGCAATCGCCTGTTTATTGCCGATCATGGTCTGCCATGGCTGTGTATTGCTCAGAATATCCTGCATGATCAGGCCGTCCTTGTACCAGGCTCGTGTCCAGGTGCAGAATTCCCGGAAATCTTTTGTATCAAACAGGTTCTGTACCTCTGTGGACTGTCCGCATTCCGGAAGGACACCGATGTATTTGCTGTCTCCCAGACCATCCCAGCTCCACTGTCCGATAATCGTATCCGTTCCCTGAGGTGCCAGCGCGTAACGGTCAGGATACTTCTCGTGTGCTGCCCTTAAGAAGGTATCCACGTCCTCCATAGTCAGCTTCTGGCCTTCCTCTATGCCAAATTCTGCCGCAATATCGGAGTCGATATTCAGTCCAAAATAGTTTCCGAAATTCCTCATATTCGGCACTGCATAAATCTTTCCGTTTACCGTTGTACCCTGCATCTCCTCCTGGGACCACACAGCTTTAAACGCATCAGATGCCTTGTCGTAATACTCTGTCAAATCCACAAGCTGCCCATTCTTCACATATGTTGTGAGCGGTGTGGAGTATACAGCGATCACATCTGCCTCGTCACCGGTAAAGAGCAGATTGGACTGCTGCAGCCAGTTTCCTGTTGTAATAAAATTCAGATCCAGGCGGATTTTATATTTCTCCTCTGTGATCTTGTTGATCTCATCCTCCACTTTCTGCGCATCCGGCAGATCATATACGGTAGGGATATGGACATTTACAGTTTTTACCTCATCTCTCCCGGATTCTTTTGAAGAGGCACTATCCCCGCCTCCGCAGGCTGCCAGGGAAACCGCCATGGCCGCCGCACTGATCACAGCTGCTGTTCTTCTGATGTTTTTTCTCATTTCAAACATCCTCCATTCCTTTTCTTTTCCTGCCCATCGACAAGCTTTATGATGTCTCTATTTTATCCGGGATCTCTGTTTTTATCTGTAACTTTCATGATGGGAATTCGTACTTTTGTGATGTTCTGCGTGACTCCTGCCATAGTCCCACCGGAATTCTGCCACTTTCGTGATAGGTCCTGTCGCTTCTGTGACTTATCTCTTTTGATTGTCCTTTCTGTACTCCTGGGGTGTCATCTCTGTCATTTTTTTAAACATTTTAGAAAAGTGAGAAAAATTGTCATATCCCACCTTGGACGCCACAATACTGACTGACAGATGGGTCTCTGCCAAAAGCTTCTTGGCTGCTTTCATTTTCTCCATCATCATAAAATCTTTGAAGGTATCCCCTGTCTCCTGTCTGAACAGCCTGGAAAAATACTCCTCATTTAAATGTACCAGTTCTGCCACCTCCGCTCTGGAAATATTTTTGCTGAGGTTTTTTCTGATATATTTCACTGCCGTATCAATGGGATCTATCTCATCTATATGTCCTGCTGCCTCCACATCATCCCAATAGATCCCCGGCTTTTTCTCCCTATTTCCCTCGATCCGCCTGCCCAGACGCATGAATATATGGCTAAAGGCATAGTCCTCGTCCAGCTCTGCAATGGGATATACGCTCACAGAGAAATCCATATTTTCATTGACAAAAGCATAAAATTCTTCCAGTCTCCTGTGCCACAGCTCCTCCCCAACCGCTCCTCTCTCAGCCGCAAGAAACAGCCAGTAGCGGTTCTCTCTGAGGCAGGAAATCCCTGCCCGAACATCCTGGTCCGCAAACAGTTCCTCCGCAATATTGCAGAGAGTCATGCGTACCAAATTTTCCTCCCACGTTTCTGAAAGCCTTTTCCACTTTAAAATCTGTACAAGAACAGGATGTACAGCACAGCTGTCATACTCCATGCGGAACATCTCCACATAATGCCGGTATATCTGGTCAGCTTCCTCCCCTTTATCCCGCGTCATTTTGGAGAGCATGGCATCCAAAATAGTATTTCTCTGTTCTATGACCAGCTTTCTGGTATTTTCCAGGCGGCGCAGTTTTTTCCTGCTGCTGATGTTATCCCATGCTTTTAGGAGCACTGCCTCCACCTCTTCGTATCTTACAGGCTGCAGCACATAGTCAAATCCCCCCATAGCGATAGCCTCCTTCGCATAGGCAAAATCCGCATGGGACGTGAGAAAAATGCATTCTATCTCCTGGAACTGCTCTTTTGCCCATCTACACAGGGACAGACCGTTCTCCTCGGGCATTTCAATATCACTAACCAGTACGTCCACCTCAAAATTGCGCAGCACCAGCTTTGCCTCCTTTGCGCTGCACGCAGTATAGACCTGACTCACAGGCAATTTCCCCCACTGAATTCCATTCTTCAGGCTCTCCACGATGGCCTTCTGGTCATCCACTAATAATACATTCATCGTTTTGCATCTCCTCCGGTAATATTAACTCACTCATAGCTCCGTCCTGATTGGTAAAATAATACTCTGCCCTCTCCCCATATAAAAGCTGGCAGCGCCGCTTTATGTTGTTGATCCCCACACTGCGGCTGCCTGTATTTGTTTCTTTGTTGATCTCCTCCAAAATTTCCTCAGGATACCCCTGTCCGTTATCCTGAATACTGAGATCCAGAAAACGTCCCTCCTCAGTCACAAGCACATCTGCCGTAATCTGAATCTGCAGGGGCACCTGCACACTTCCGAATCTGGCATATTTCACACTGTTCTCCACAAATGTCTGAATGCATAATACCGGGACCATCCACTGCTCTGCATCCTCCACAGTCTGCACCTCACAAAAAACCTGGCGCCCGGTCACATGTTTCTGCAGTTCTACATAATTTTGTACAAATTCAATCTCCATTTTCAGCGTTACCGTCTCCCTGTCCACCTGCAGAAGATAACGGATGTGTTTTGACAGATTCAGAATCAGCTCCTGCATCTTATCTGTCTCCTTCTCCAGGACCAAGGCATTGAGGGTTTTCAGCCCATTCAGATAGAAATGTGGTTTTAACTGGAGCTGGAGATATTGCATCTGTGCTTTCTGCTTCTCCACAGCCTCCTCCACAGTTCTCACCCGCTGCTTTTCCAGAGCCTGCACCATCTGGGACAGGGTGTCATTGATCTGCCTTATTTCATAAAACCGCGCATCCATATCCGGAACCACAGCACTCTCTCCCGCTCTGATCTCATCCATAATCTCAGTCAGTCTGCGGATAGGTGTGAGCACCTGTCTCCTGGTAAATCGATACAACACACAGACAGCCAGCACAGACAGCACTGTGACAATAAGCAACAGCAGCTGCTGTACATTCATCACACTCCAGAGGTTGGTTTCATATGCTGTAAAAATCCAGAGATTAGTATTGCGGATCCGCTCACCGTAAACCTGGTATTTTCCGATACGATTCGTGTATTCTTCTCTGGAGTCCTGCACCTTTCCCAGCAGTTCCAACTGTTTAGCCAGCTCTTTGTTCTTCAGAATGATACCGTCCTCTAAAATCATCACATCCGTTTTTTTTCCCGCGCTTTCCTGCACCTCATTTTCTATATTACCCAGACTGTGAAGCCCGTACAGAGCTACCTTTCCCTTCTCACAACTGATGGCAAGACAGACCTCATCCTCTGCGGACACTGTCACCCAGCTCCTCATCTGACTCTCCCTGCTGTCCGGCGTATTTAGATTCCTGTTCAAAAGCTGGGTGAGCAGATTTTTCAGAACCGGAGCCTTTTCCGGTGCGATCAGCTCTGTGTTCACATTGTACCAGGGTTTTGTCCTGCCCCCGTAGAAAATATAATAGCCGTGCAGATTCTCCTCGATCAGCATTTTCTGGTTCATGGTCTCCTTTAGTTCCCAGGCATCTCCATATTCCAGAACATCCGGCTGTATCCGGCTCAGCCTGTCAAAATTATCGTCAAAAGAATAGATGTCATAGATGAGCTTGTCCACCTTGTTCATGGCTGCCTCTGTGCTCTCCACATAAGTATGGAGAAGGCCCTTCTCCTGTTCTCTGTTCTTACGCTGGTACTCCCCAATGAGATACCAGTCCATACACAACATAAGTATCAGCAGCGCCAGATAACCTATCATCATTACCAGAACTATAGTTCTATTGAGATATAAGGTTCTGTGTGTTCTTTTCATGATCTTCCCCCTTATGATATAAATGCAAAGGAGCCATAGACACTGCTGGACGCATCCGCCAGTGTCTATGGCAATTACGATTCTAAAATAACTGTTCAGAATACCTTAACAGTTACTTTCAGATAACATACAGACCTTATTTACAGAGGCAAAAATGAGCCTGGTTTTCTGTTGTGCTGTCAGTTCCGATAAACACCAGAAAATCCCCCGGTTCACTGGCAAAGCCGTTACTAGCGGTATGGAAACGCAGCATAGGTTCATCGATGAAAAACACGATTTCCCGCTCCTCCCCTGGCTCCAGCGTTACTTTCTCAAATCCTTTCAGCTCCTTTACCGGCCGCACCACACTGGCCGCCACATCTCTGATATATAGCTGTACTGTCTCTGTTCCTCTTCTTGTCCCCGTATTTTTGATTCTCACACCTGCCCGGACAGTATCCTGCAGGCCCATCTCCTCTTTATCCAACACGACCGGAGATATATGGAAATCTGTATAGCTCAACCCATATCCAAAAGGATAAAGCGGCTCATTGGGAATGTCAATATATCTGGAACGAAAACGCTCCTGCATACCTTTCCTGTTGGGCCTTCCCGTAAAAAACTCATTATAGTGTACTGGCACCTGCCCTACACAATAAGGAAAGCTCATGGGCAGCTTACCGGACGGATATTCTTTTCCTGTCAGCACATCCACAACTGCATTTCCGCCCTCTGTACCGGGACGCCATACTTCCAGCACAGCTCTGGATTTCCCTGCGATCTCCCTGATATCCAGAGGGCGGCCATTGAACAGAACCACAACAATATTAGGATTCACCGCCCGGACAGCCCTGTAAAGCTCCATCTGTATCTCCGGTATGGTAATTTCCCCGCGGCTGGCAGCTTCTCCGCTCTGCAGGTAATGTTCCCCCAAAGGCATGATGACTGTGTCCGCGTTTTTTGCTGCCTTCACTGCCTCAGAAAGCATCTCTTTTTGTTCTTCCGCTGTGAGTTCTTCCGTAGCGTCCTCCCGGAAATCTGCCGGCTGAAATCCAACAAGTCCGCTGTCCCCTCCCATAACTGGGGAACCTTTCAGGTATACAGTCCTCCTGTTGTCAAACACGCGTTCGGCTGCCTCCTTTATCGTCACACAGTCCTTATCATCCCCTGTAAAAGACCAACTGCTCTTTATCTGTTTTTCATCTGTAAAAGGCCCGATAAAAGCAATTTTTTTATTCATATCCAACGGCAGTATCCCGTCATTTTTCAGCAGTACAAAGGATCTCACAGCTGCTTCCCTTGCCAGTTCCCGGTGTTCCTTACACAGGATCACTTCTTTTTCTTTCTCTTCATCAGCGTCCTTATAAGGATTCTCAAATAATCCAAGTTTATTTTTAAGCTCCAGTATCCGCATGACGCATTCGTCGATCCGGGAGATTGACACCTGTCCCTCTTTTACTAGATTTTCAAGATTGGCAGCATACACATTTGTCATCATATCAATGTCCACACCTGCCTCCAGTGCTTTTTTCGCTGCCTCTTTGCTGTCTTTGGCACAGCCATGGGCAACCGTCTCAAGTATGGCAGAAAAATCTGAGATCAGCACACCGTCGAATCCCATCTCGTCTCTCAGAATATCACGCATCAGCCATTTATTCGCACTGGCCGGGATACCGTTTACTGTGTTGAAGGAGGTCATGACTAGCGCTGCTCCCGCGTCAATTCCCGCTTTGTAAGCTGGGAGATAATACTCTCTCAGTGTATGTTCTGAAAGCTCCACTGTATTATAATCCCTTCCCGCCTGGGCTGCGCCATACGCCGCAAAGTGTTTCACACAGGCAGCGATCTGATACGGACTGCTCAGATCATCCCCCTGAAAACCTTCCACCATAGCCTCGGCAAAAAGGCTGTTCAGGTAAGTGTCCTCACCTGTGGCTTCCATCACACGTCCCCACCTTGCATCACGGACCAAGTCTGCCATGGGAGCAAATGTCACGTGAAGGCCTGTAACCGCAGCCTCCTTCGCCGCAGCCCTTGCACATCTTTTTGACAGTTCCGGTTCAAAAGCTGCACCCTGTCCCAGAGGAATGGGAAATATGGTTTTCATGCCATGGATCACATCCATCATAAAAAGCATAGGAATATGATGAGGCTGTGTCTCCATATAATTTTTTTGTATGTCTTTTAGTTTCTTCGCCCCTGCAGTTCCCAGAATGGATCCTGCCATTCGGATATCTCCCTCGTTAACGCCCAGGTCTCCTGCGGGTCCTGTCATGACGCTGTCCGCATCCTCATAAAAATCTCCTGTAAGCTGCAGCATCTGGTCAATTTTCTCCTGAAGTGACATACTGTTTAACAAATCCTGTAACTCTTCCTGTCTCATATCTTCTCAATCCTCCCTTTCTTCCCGCTCTCATTTTTCAAAATAACTTCTCTCTCCGGTTCCAGGGAAATTTCCGTTCCCCAGACCCTCAAAGTGCCTCCCGGCACCGTGGACATCACCCTGACTTCCCGGCTGTCCATGGACACTGACACACTGCCGCCCGCCACAGGAACTCTGCCCGAAAAGGATGTAATCCCTCCCAGATCTGGACACACTGTAAACGTATCATAACCGATACCGGTATTCTGCACACCCAACCGGTAATTTCCCAATAGATAGACAGGGCTTGCACTCCATGCATGGCATAGGGATTTCTCATAAGGATTTCCATACATGGCATAGTGTTCTGCCCCCTGCTGTTTTGGATCATATGCCTCATACAGAGTCGTGGCCCCTGTTCCCAGCATACTTCCGTAATAGGTGCGGATGGACTGCTCCAGAATATCTGTATTTCCTTCCATACAGTGTACCTGATTTTCATAAAATTTGAAATAAGGTGTGGTGATCTGCGGCACCTTTTCATTCAGAATCACATGGGTATAAATATCCCTTTTCTGTTCCTCTGTACAGGGAAGAAAAAGATATGCCAGAATATTTGTCTGGCGGGTCACAATATTCTTTCCGGACTCATAACTGTCAATAAACACATGGTCCTGCCGGTCATAAAAACGCTCAAAAACCGCTTTCTGCACATCCTCCGCCAGCCTTTGATATCCTTTGTCGTCCCCTTCCAATAGCTGCAGGATTTTTCCAAAACATTCCATCGCCTTTGCGTAGAGGATCTGCTCTGCGCAGACTGCCCCGGTCTTATCCATGGGTGCCCAGTCAATGAAGATCCAGTCTCCCGGCTTTTCCCGCATAAATCCGTCACTGTCCGTTCTGCTTCTGCAGAAATCCATTACATACTCCATCTGGGGCCTGATCTGCTCCATGAATTTCCGGTCCCCATATGTACGGTAATACTCATACAGACTGATGATCCAGAAAAAACTATAGTCCATAATAGTATTAATGTGCACCTTAAACGGGGTCTTCCCTCCCAGCGCAATCAGGGTTCTCCTCTCCAGATCCCGATCCAGAAACAAGTACCGGTTTACAAACAGACACTGGTACGCATCCGCTGCCCACACCCACCTGTCCCTCTTAATGCCGTCCAGAAAAAACTCTCTGCAGTTCAGATGGAACGTATATGCCGCTGTGTCCCATACCCGGTTCAGAACCTCATCGCTGCAGCAAAAGCTCCCTCTGTATGTAAGAGGCAAGTATTCATACTCCGCCTCCACTTCCGCATTTCTGTCACTGACAAAAATATAGCGGAATGCATACGGTTCAAAGGAAATATTTCCCTCAACAGGCTGTCTGTCAAAATGTATCACACTCCATTCCCTGTCCAGAGCCTCCTCCCTGGATTCCCCGAATTGAATATACACTTTTCTGTCACTCAGCCCGAAGAATCTGGTTCCTGCAAAGGTCTCTCTGCCAAAGTCAAAGAGCACACCGTTTTCCAGTACCTCTCTCTTTTTATAATATATCTTTTCATAGGAAAAAGGAAATACTTCCGGCGTTTTCTCCGCCTCTGTGAACATGGAATTCGTCCCCACAGGTGCCCAGTCCTGGCTCATATCATCTGCCGTCCAGGTCTCATCGCTGTTTACTAAACCCTCCACATAAATACAGGGAAAGGACTCTTTATTCGATGTACGTATAGTAATTTCTACAGTTCCCGGATCTAAGTCAATGACACTTCTGCCGCCGTATTTTCTGATATTTTCACCTCTGTATTTGTCTCCGATTTTTGCCACAGTGACTGAAAAAGTTCCGCATGCCCGAATCCGAATGCTGCCTCCCTTTGTGGTCACTGTCTTTCTGAACTGCACTACAGGCTCCGGTGTGTACATTTTCCACACAACCGGCTCCGGATATCCATACTGCTGTCTCCTGTTGTGCAGTAAGAGACTGTGATATATTTCAAAATCTCCGAATTTCCAAATCCACTGGCTCACTCCGTCGTCCTCCTTCTATCTCTCAAATGCTGATCTGGCTTCTGAATGGTTACGTTCAAGATAACATTTTTGTTTCATTTGGACTACTTTTTTCATGACTCCCTTTGTCGGTTTTGTGACTTTGTAAAAAAATACCGGTTCTGTATCATAAATGATACAGAACCGGCGAATATACACCAATACCATATATTGATCTGTAAAAGCCTTGCCCCTGCAAAGTTTTCCATCCTGATCCCTATGGAATTTGACTGGCAAACTGCAGCAGCTCCTCCTCATATACATATTTTGTAAGACATCCAACCCCCTGTACGCATGTGCCTCCTGTCACATTTCCAAACCGGATACACTGCTCCACGGGATAATCATGGTATAATCCATAAATAAAACCACTTAAAAATGCATCGCCGGCTCCTGTGGCGTCTACAGCCTCCACATTTTTCATAGATGGAATGATAGATATACCGTCTTTATTCTTAAGAAGACATCCATCCCGGTCCAGTTTAATAATAACATCACTGAAAAATTCCGACAGCCGGTCCGCTGCCCCTTCTACTGTACTCTCACCTGTTATTTTTAAGGCTTCTTTCTGATTGGGAACGTAATAATCCGCAATCTGCAGATACTCTCTGTATTTATCAATAGACAGATCATCACTCCACCCTGTATCAAACACCTGTATTGTTCCTTCTCCCTGCAGTTTTCTATACACATCTAAAAATCCCTCGTGCATATCCACCACTTTCGCCCCTTTCAGGCTTTCATATATCTGGTCAAGGACCTCAGAAGTGATCTCCACCTCATCCCTGTAAGAGACAAAACTCCTGTCATGCTCCCAAACCATTGTGGAGGAAAGAACTACCGGCATTTTATTCCCTTTATAAAGGTTTACCAGCTCCACATGGTATGCCTCAAACTCCTTTCTCACGAAATCTGAAAAGCAGTCCTCCCCGATGAATGTTACAACCCTGGAAGGGATACCCAGGCGCTGGAGATTGATCATGGTAGCAGGAATGCCTCCTCCCAGCTGCATGTCAAAACTCTTGGAATATATCTCTTCACCGGCCACTGGCATCCGGCTCAATCCCTGATAGAGTAAATCAATATTGGTAAAGCCTGCTCCTCCAACGAAATCCATCTATGTCCACTCCTCTGTATAGTTTTTGTTTGATTCTATATATTGTGAAACCAGCTTCTGTGCAAGGGAGTAGGAATTCACCAGCGGGTGCAGCATCAGGCAGTCAACTGCTTTGGAACGGCTGTTTGTCCTTAATGCCTGGGACGCATAGCGCTCATAGCTTTTAACCCTTCTGATCAGTTCCATCTGCAGTTCTCCCGGCTCGTCAATTTTGTGGGGTATATACTTTCCGTCTCGGATGGTGCAAGTGATCTCCACCACATCCGTATCTCTCAGTCCCGGAATTGCCCCCTGGTTCGGGACACAGAGGATCATCTCACTCTCCTGTCCGCTCAACTCGGAATACATGTATTTTAGCGCAACTCCGGCATATCCTCCGCTGTCTTTTTCGTAAATATCAAAAGAAAATGGCGGTTTCCCGGTCTTTATTCCCGTTTCATTGGCCATATATGCATTTTCACGCATACCATACCACTTTTCAAATACACGGAGGCAATTATCGAAATCATGTTCGATATCCATATGGGAAAGTTCTTCTGTCATACCGCGGTTCACATCCCTGATAACCTCACCTCTCGTAATACCTGCTTTCAGGATATTCTCAAGTGCCATTTCCCTATAATAGAAGTAATATAAATATTCATTTAATATACATCCCAGGTGCTTTGCAAGATCTTTTTCAAAAAAACGCATATCCGTCTTTTGGTATACTTCATCTTCCTCCAGCAGTCTGGGCATAATATCCTGTCCTTTAAGCTTTACATTACTGAAAAAGGACAGATGGTTCAGTCCATAGCAGTCACCGGTAACCTCATCCTGACTTACATGGTTCAATTTAGCAAATGCATGGAGCAGGCTGCTGGGAGCGTCACAGATACCATAGGTAAAATCATATCCCAAATCCCGCAGTGTCTGGGATACTACTCCCGCCGGATTTGTAAAGTTGAATATTTTGACATTAGGAGATGCGTATTTTCTTGCCAATTCACAATATGTACGCAGTGCAGGTACTGAACGCATAGCAAAGGAAAATCCGGCAGCTCCCGTGGTCTCCTGTCCCAAAACGCCCAGATCAAGGGCTATTTTTTCATCCCGGATACGCATATCGTCTCCGCCCACCCGAATGGTGGTGATGATGTAGTCCGCATCGGTGACTGCCTCCACCGGATCTGTTGTCAGTTTAAAATCAAGTTCCGGTCTGATCCGCCTGGAGACCTGCTCTGCCATCTTCCCGTAGATATTCAGCTTTTCTGCATCATTATCCATAAATAAAACCTGTGTGAATCCCAGTTTACCTGCACTCTGTGCCAGGCTTTTTGCCAAAAACATAGAGCGGACACCTCCGCCTCCTATTACTGTTATCTTCATTTATCGTCCTCTTTCCTGTTTTTAATAATCCGCCTCATTCATGCGGAATAAACGGTTGATGAGATAGACCACCATGACACCTGATATGATCAGGATAACTCCCATCATGTTGGCATAACCATAATTATTGTCTGTCATGGAGGTTTTATATAGATATAGCGGCAGGTTAAGCGTCACATCCCCCGGTCCTCCATTTGTCGTCAGATAGATCAATTCAAATTCCCTCAGCATACTGGTAGCTGCCAGGATCACACTGGTTCCCATGATCGTCCGAATAAGCGGAAGCCGTATCCTGATATTCACCGCCATCTCAGAAGCTCCGTCTATTCTCGCTGCCTCAACCACATCCTGTGGGATGGACAGGATCCCAGCCAAGATCAGGATGATGACAAGTCCCGTATACAAAAGCCAGCTCCATGTGACAGTAATAAATGCCGAGTTAGGTTCAAAAAACCAATTCTTAGTAAATGCGCTGCCAGTCACTTTTGTGAGAAATGAATTGATAATTCCATATTTTGCATTAAACACATTTAAAAATATAACACCAAGCGCAGCAGCCGAAACTACATTTGGTATCATATAAATCGTTCTGAGTATCTTCCATCCTCTTTTCTGCCGGGATAACATAAACGCAACAACGGTTCCCAGGCCCACATGCACCACGGACTGCAGTAAAACCCAAATGCCTGTATTTCTCAGTGCAGTCCCCATCCTGGCATCATGAAGCGCGTCCATATAATTCTGAAACCCTACAAATTTAAAAATGCCTCCTGCTTTCCATTCAAAGAATGAACTTCCGAATACCATGCACATGGGCACCAGATAGATCAGCCCAAACAACAGCATACACGGAAGAAGGAAGCTTGCCAGCTTCCACTTATTCACCTTCATCTGTTATCCCTCCCTATGAGGCGGCATACCGCCAGAGGCGATATGCCGTATTCTGCTATATATTAGTTTTTGCCTGCTGCGTCTGTCAATGCCTGAGCAAATTGTTCCGGTGTGATCTGCCCCTGTGCCAAAAGAGGATACTGTATACTTATCTCATCCACCACATTTGCATACCATAAGCTCTGGAAATCATTGATACAGCGCTCCGCTTTGTTGCCATTTTCCAACACTTCATTGACAAGTGGTTTTACATTGTCGGATTTTACATTCTCCGAAGCAGGAGTATCCCCTGTCATTTCCAGCATCAGTCTCTGGCTCTCATCACTGGTCATGAATTTCACAAATTCCAGTGTTGCCTCCAGTGTTTTTTCGTCTTTTGATGCCACGTTAAAACCAATCTTCCCGCTGTTGTACATAACTTTTCCGGGATACATAGCTGTACCTACTTTATCCGCAAACCCTTCCTCTACCAGTGAAGTATCATAAAAATCGCTTATCATCCAAGGTCCGTTTGCAATGATGGCTGTCTCACCCATGAAGAAATTACTGGCAGCATTCTCATATTTCCCGCCCACAGCATCCGGCGTAGTATATTTCTGGAACATTGTCTGAATTTTTCCGGCGGCATCTATAAATTCGGGAGTATTATAATCTGTCGGAAGATTGGTATTCATAAACTTCTCACCTTCCTCTGTCTGTCCGATCATCGCTCCCAGCATAAGTGATGTCACCCAGCCTGAATCTGCTGTGTCCATAGATAACGGGGTAATACCCGCTGCCATCAGTTTATCGCACTGTTCAAAAAATTCATCCCAGGTTTCTGCCGGTTTCTCAATTCCTGCCTGTTGAAACAGGTCTTTGTTATAAAAATATCCGATAACCTGCCTGGTATAAGGTATCCCATAGATCTTACCATCCCTGGAATTCACATCCCAGCATACATCGGAAGACTGTTTCTTCCATTCCTCATCCACATAGGGGGTAAGATCCACAAGCTGGTCTTTCATGGAATCGATCAGGTTATAGCCTCCCGTGGCAAAGGCATCCGGCAGCGCATTGGAGGAGTACAGCACCTTCATTTTATCTACATATGCCTGGTCTCCTGCAATTTCTTCCACATTAACTTTAATCTTATCACCATATTCCTCGTTAAATGCTTCCATCCTGTTGTTAAACCATTCCGTGTTTACACTGACTCCCACCCAGGATGTGGGAAAACTGATTTCTGTCACTGCCTCTGTACCTTTTTCCTCTTTGGCCGGTGCCTCTTTCCCACTGTCTCCGTTTGAACCGCAGCCTGCCATTAAGGATACTGCCGTTACTGCCGCCGCTGATAATGCAATTGCTTTTTTCATTTTCATAACTTGTTCCTCCTTATAATAAATTTTATATTAACCTTTGATCGAACCCGCCACCATACTGGCTGTAACCTGCTCCTGCAGTATAATATAAATTACAATACTAGGGAGGATCACCATGGTGAGCGCTGCAAACATTGCGGTATAGTTAAATGAAAACTGTGAAGTAAAATAATTTAGTGCCAACGGCAGTGTCCTGACCTTCGTGCTTTTTGTCAATATGAGGCCAAACATAAATTCATTCCAGGATGTAAGGAATTGTAAAATGGCGCCTGTCGCCAGACCCGACTTTGCAAGGGGAAAAATAATTGTAAAAAAGGTCCTATAAAATCCTGCCCCGTCAATATACGCTGCCTCCTCCAGCTCTCTGGGTATGCTTTGGAAATAGCTTTTGAATATAAACAACGATGTGGGAAGTCCCAATGCTGCATAGACCAGTATCAGCCCGCTTCTCGTATCATACAGACCCAACCCCATCATAATTTTATATATTGGCATGAGCAGCGCAGAGGTTGGTATGAGTAATGACGAAGAGAGCAGCAGGGTTATCAATGCATTTCCTTTGAACCGGTATCTGGACAAAACATACGCCGCCATAGAAATAATGAGCACATTCAAAAGTGTACTGCTCACCGCGATCAGGACGCTGTTCCCATAGAATTTAAAAATAGGTGCCAGCTCCAGCGCAGCCCGATAGCCGCCCAGCCCCCAGTTTTCCGGGAGAGAAAATGCGGAAGACAAAATTTCTTTGTTCGTCTTAAATGATGATATGACGATCCAGAGCAGAGGACCCAATGAAATCAAAACCAGGAATCCCAGGAATAGAAATCTTATGATTCCCCATAACAACTGCTTCCCCGATACTTTTTTACCAGTCATTCATCTACCTCCCGTTTCTTACATGTGCCTCTTTTCAACAGCTGGTATGGCAATGTATACTCCATATTCTGATTCTGTTCTTTTTCATTCATATTGCAGAACGTATTCAGAGTCCATTCCACCATTTTGTCAATTGGCTGATACAAGGTTGAAAGCTTTGGAATCGTTCTTCCCGAAACACTGATACCGTCAAAACCAAGTACAGATATGTCATCAGGCACACGGTATCCATGGTCATGCAGTGCTGAAATTGCTCCCATGGCTGTCTCATCGCTAAATGCAAAGACAGCTGTAAATTTCTTTCCTTTCTTTATCGCATTTTCTGTCAAACGATAGCCATTATCAAATGTCAGGTAACCGAATTCTGTCATCTCATCCCTGTCAAGCTGTATTCCGTATTCAGCCAATGCCTGCTGACATCCCATAAGCCTCTGAAATCCTGAGCTGAGGCTGTGAGAATAATCTGATAATATGAGTATTTGCTTATGGTTCAGATCAAGCAGATACTTCATACCTTCATACGCAGCCGACATATCGTTGATATGTACCATCTCGCATCTGCTGTCAAAAGACGCACCACCCAGCATTACCACCTTGATATTTTTTGCCTGTATATATCTGAGCATATCTCGGTCTATATCCTCATCCAGATAAATAACACCTCTTACATACAATTCTTTAAAAAATAACTTGTAACCGTCATCACCGACAACCGTTGGGAGAATTACCAGTTTATACTTATATTTTGGCATCTGCTCTATGATTTCCCGTAATACCTCACTGAAATACCCCAGACGCAAATGCGGAACCAGAACAATGATCACTCCCTGCTCACTTCTCTTCTTGGTATTCGGAGTATAATGAAGCTCACGCGCTGCTTCCTCAATTTTTTTTGCAAGTTCATCTCCCACAACATTACTCCCTGAAAAATATCGTGAAACAGTCGCCGGAGAAACCTGTGCTTTTTTCGCAACATCTCGTATTGTTGCTGCCATCTTATCAGTCCCCTCCCACTTTTTAGTCAATTTAAACTATTTTTTTAACTTATCAGCTGTTTTATGGTCAATTTAACAATAAATCTCATACTCAAAAAAGTCAACGCAGTTTCATGTGTTTCATATTTGTTTCATCGTTTTCCTGCTTTTCTCATAGAAACACTCCGCAGCTGCAGAAAATTTTACTTTCGCCATATGGCCGCTCCCTATATCATTACCATAATTTACCATTCCCCCATAAATGCAAAAAAGACAATCAAATGCTCTTACTCGAGCATTTGATCATCTTTTTTATCATAACATCTTTGCTCATCAGGCAGGAAGCCATATAAACAAAGATGTTATGAGTTATGAAATTTCTGCAGCGCTGCCATCTAAAAGCAGTCGACTTGAAACCGGCGTTTATTCATGGATCTTAATAACCGCCTTCACAATATCCGCCTTGTTATTCATAGAGAACTCCATAGCCTTATCCGCCTCATCCAGCGGGAATTCATCCGTCACGATTCCCTTCAGATTGATCTTGCCGTCCGCAACTGCCTGGATGGCCATAGGATAGATATGGCGATAACGGAACACCGTCTTGAATGTCAGTTCCTTGTCAAGAGCGATGCTCATAGGCAGAGTTACCTCTCCTGTTCTGCTGTATCCTACAAATACGATGGTGGAGCCTTTTCTGGCCATGAGAATTGCCTGTCTGGAGGTCACTTCTGCCCCTGCAGTCTCGATCACCAGATCTGTTCCTCTGCCGCCGGTCAGCTCTTTTACTTTGGCTACCACGTCCTCTTTCATGCCGTTGATAACACCTGTGGCACCCAGCTCCATAGCTTTTTCCAGACGTTTGTCCATCACGTCCACAACGTAAACTTCACTGACACCTCTGGCTTTTAATGCCATCATGGAAACCAGGCCGATACAGCCTGCGCCCATAACAACTGCCTTCTGTCCCAAATGTGCATCTCCCTGGATCGCGGCGTGGAATCCAACTGCCAGAGGCTCGATCAGAGCGCCCTCCAGAGTGCTTACATTGTCCGGCAGCTTGAAGCAGAGATTTGCCTCATGTGCCACGTACTCCTGGAACACACCGTCAACCGGCGGAGTCGCGAAGAACACCACATCCGGGCAGAGATTATACTTGCCTTCCTTGCAGAATTCACACTGTCCACAGGTCTTTCCCGGCTCCAGAGCCACGCGGTCTCCTACCTGCAGATGCTTAACATCCTTACCCACTTCCACTACAACACCGCCCGGTTCATGGCCCAGTACAAAAGGCGGTTTTACCACGTAATCTCCGATAGCTCCCGTCTCATAATAGTGCAGGTCAGAACCGCAGATTCCCACATAATCCAGCTTTACCAAAACCTCGTCATCCTTTGGCTGCGGGATGGGTCTTTCTTCAAAATCCATCTTCTGGATATCCGTCATTATTGCTACTTTCATCATGCCTTCCATCTCTTGTTTTCCTCCTCTTATGAATGTGCATTATGTGACTTCATTATAAGCCAGAAACACATATATCACAAGTGAAATTCATGTCTTTTTACTACAAAATTCTTTGAATTTTATATCTCATATTCGTCCTTGACTAAAAAAAGAGGCAGGGATAAAACCGGAAATCCCGGTCTTATCTCTGCCCCAAAGCGGAGGCGAAATAAATTAGTGATGGAACAGACGAATGCCTGTAAATGCCATCGCCATGTTGTACTTATTGCAGCACTCAATGACTGCATCATCGCGTACGGAACCACCCGGCTCTGCGATGTATTTTACGCCGCTCTTGTAAGCGCGCTCGATATTGTCTGAGAACGGGAAGAAGGCATCAGAGCCTAAGGTGACATCTGTCAGTTTGTCCAGCCATGCGCGTTTTTCCTCACGTGTGAACACTTCCGGTTTCTCTTTGAAAATTTTTTCCCATGCTCCGTCAGCCAGAACATCCATATATTCCTCACCGATGTAGACATCAATGGCATTGTCTCTGTCAGCGCGGCGGATACCGTCGATAAACGGCAGATCCAGTACCTTCGGGCACTGTCTCAGCCACCAGTTGTCAGCTTTCTGACCTGCCAGACGGGTACAGTGTACACGTGACTGCTGGCCTGCACCGATACCGATCGCCTGTCCGTCTTTTACGAAACAGACTGAGTTTGACTGTGTATATTTCAGTGTGATCAGAGAAATTTTTAAATCCATCAATGCGTTTGCCGGAATCTCTTTATTCTCTGTCACAACATTGGAAAGCAGTTCATCGTCAATAGAAAGCTCCTGTCTTCCCTGCTCAAATGTGATGCCGAATACCTCTTTATGCTCCAACGGAGCCGGCTGATAATCCGGATCGATCTTGATCACATTGTAGTTGCCGTTTTTCTTCTGTTTCAGGATTTCCAGTGCCTCATCTGTATATCCGGGAGCGATAACACCGTCGGAAACCTCTCTCTTGATCAGCATCGCTGTATCTTTATCACATACATCAGACAGGGAAATAAAATCACCGAAAGAAGAC
This sequence comes from Blautia coccoides, assembly GCF_034355335.1. Taxonomy (NCBI): domain Bacteria; kingdom Bacillati; phylum Bacillota; class Clostridia; order Lachnospirales; family Lachnospiraceae; genus Blautia; species Blautia producta. The sequence goes on along the minus strand of NZ_CP136422.1, from coordinate 1,815,413 downwards.
ATTCTGTCAGCGCCCCTTGCCCTGGCATAGGCACATGCCAATGGTGATAATTCACCCATATCATCTACCCAGTAAATCTTTTTCAGTACATCTGACATGGGAAGTCCAACTGCAGCACCTGCCGGTGACACATGTTTAAAGGATGTGGCGGCCGGAAGTCCTGTGGCCTTTTTCAGCTCTTTCACAAGCTGCCAGCCATTAAAAGCATCCAGGAAATTAATATATCCCGGCTTGCCGCTCAGAACTTCAATAGGAAGCTCGCTGCCGTCAGCCACATAGATTCTGGAAGGTTTCTGGTTCGGATTACATCCGTACTTTAACGCTAATTCTTTCATTTTCCCATTCTCCTTTATGCTTTTCAATTATTTATTTTTATTTACGATCCTTGTCTCATACTTACCGGTTGCAATATCAATAAAACGGACAAACAGAGACACTTTGTTGTCTTCATTCAGGCTCTCCCAAACATTCTCAGCAAATGCATCAATATCATTGGGAATTCCCACCAGCTTTGGTTCTCCTTCAAAGCTTGGCAGCGGATTGCCGTCATGCATATAAGTGTGTATAAAATGTCCCTCCCCGGCTGCCGGGTTCTCATAAGTAAATGTATAACGGCAGCAGCTCTCGGGATTGCCGTTATTACTCTTCAAAATGGACATAGCATAATGGTATATGCCGGCTTCCACCTGCATAATACCAGAAATCCTTGGTGTGTAATTGGGGCCGTCCGGCTCAAATTCACGCGTTCTCAGGGACTGCTCAAAAGTGATGCCCTTTTCCATTCCTTCATAGACAGTATCTGTCTGGTCACCGTTGGTCACGATCGTCTTATTGCCGATCACACGCACCGGTGCATATATGATCAAACTGGGATCAGTCAGCTTAGACGGGTCAAATGCCTGGGTGCGGATACCCTCTCCCTCTTCCACGAACACACGGTTCCTGCTGTTCTCACTTCTGCCCATGATAAAATATGCAGTAACTGCCTTTGTTCCATCCTCAGACTTACCAATAACAATTCCCCTGCCAGGGTACGCATTTTCTCTCAATTCATTTTCAAGTGATAACATTTTCATGAATTCCTTCTCCTTCTCATTTTGACCATGATCATCAGCTGCCAATCCATCGGCAACTTTACCGTAATAAATGTAACGTAACTGTTCACTACCTTCGCAATTACAATAAAACAACAAAAAAAGCCCACACTCTGAACATACTTGCCCAGACGGTCGGCTTCCTACGCTTATACTCCCTGTGGTTCATTCCACTTCCGTCAGTCATATAAGCAATTTAAACATTATCATGTAATCTTTCTCTTGTCAACGCTTTTTTGACATTTTTCATCAAAAAATAAATTGCAAAAAAATCACCGGCTTATTCATACGGCCCTAGTAACGTCTCTTGAGTATTTTAAACTAAGCATCAGAACCGACGGCAGACTTCAGAAACAGCATAATAAATCAGCCCTCCAGGTGTCCGCCGCGGTGATCAGTCTGACACTACAAGATCACAGCACCGGCATAATCGGTGTTGTTCACCCTTCACATACCTGAAAAATGTAAAACTTCAAATAATAAGATTCCTCTGCCGCCCAAAGAATGGGATGATCTGCTGCCTGTGTCCGATATTCCACCTGCCGCAGTCTCTTGTGCACATTCCTGGCCGCCTGCCCAATGGTCTGAGTAAACATCTCATAGGACATAAAATGTGAGCAGGAACAAGTGGCCAAAAATCCTCCGTCCTTCACCAGCTTCATAGCCCGCAGATTGATCTCCCGATAGCCCTTCACTGCGTTCTTAACAGAATTCCGGGATTTGGTAAATGCCGGCGGATCAAGTATCACAACATCGAACTTCTCCCCCTCTTCTTCCAGTCTGGGAAGCAGTTCAAACACATCTTCACACACGAATTTCACAGTACCTGACAGGCCGTTCAGCTTGGCATTTTCCCTAGCCTGCTCCACCGCAAGCTGGGAAGCGTCCACGCCCAGCACACTCTTTGCTCCCGCGACCCCCGCGTTCAGCGCAAATGATCCTGTATGTGTAAAACAATCCAGTACCTTTGCATCCCTGCATAATTTCTGGATGGCCAGCCTGTTATATTTCTGGTCCAGGAAAAATCCGGTCTTCTGGCCGTCCTCCACATCTACCAGATATCTCACTCCATTTTCACAGATCTCCACCTTGGTATCGAAAGGCTCCCCAATAAACCCTTTAAAAGGCTCCATGCCTTCCTGCCTTCTCACCTTGGCATCGCTCCGCTCGTAAACACCGCGTATCATCACACCGTCCTGTGCCATCTCTTCCTTCAAAAGCTCCAGAATCTTCATTTTCATCCTGTCAATTCCAAGAGCCAGTGACTGCACGACTAAAACATCGGAAAATTTGTCCACAACAAGTCCCGGCAGAAAGTCTGCCTCACCGAAGATCACACGGCAGCTGCTGGTGTCCACTGTCTTTTTCCTGTACTCCCAGGCATCTCTGACCCGTTTTCTCAGAAACCCCTCATCAATCTCCTGCTCTGACTTTCTTGTCATCATACGGATCCTGATCTTGGAGTTGGTATTGATAAACCCTCTTCCCAGGGGATATCCGTCAAAATCGTGGACCATCACCATATCTCCGTTCTCAAAGCTTCCCAGGATACTGGCCACTTCATTGTCATATATCCAGGGGCCTCCAGCTTTCAGGGAACGGCCCTCTCCTTTTTTCAGTGTCGCAATTGCCAGACTCATGTGTCTTCCTCCATTTTTCTATTTTTTCTGTCCCAGCAAAATATAAGCGATTCCGCAGAACAGCCCTCCTACCGGGAATAATACCCAACTGATCTGCCAGGCATTCTGTAAAAAACTCCAGAGCAGATAAACCGCTGTTGTCACGATTATGATACAGGCAGACCATTTTGCTGCCAACGGCATATGGCTTTCCTCGTCCAGTATACGCTGCTGCTCCGGGGTCAGACGCTCACGGTACAGCGGATCATGCTCTTTGTTGTACTCCTCTATATTATACTTGCTTTTTTCCATGCCGGAGTGGACCAGAAGCATCACACCCGCGCTGATAAGCAGGAGCATTAAGAAGCTGTAGAAAGCAGATGCCTCCACTCCCGCAGGGGCGGGCAGGAACTTCTGCAGTTCATCCACTACTATGCTCATCAGAACGATTCCGATCCCCGCCGCTATCTTAATGGGAAAACTGCGGTCAAATGACTCCTTCTCCTCCTCTGTGTAAAAGGGCAGTATATAAGGATGTCTTTTTGTAAAATCACTGTGCCGGATTCCCGCCACTACAAAAGTCAAAACCGCCACAATGAGAAACGGGAACATGACAATATCCTGCAGCGCTTTCCAAAGTCCATTCATTCCTTCCAGGAGAGTGGAAAAAGCTCCTCCTAGAATCAGAATTCCCACACCGGCTGTGACAGCCTTTCCAAATCTTTTCATATGTTCTTCATATTGGGCGGAATCCTCCACAACTTCTGCCTGGGCGTCTTTGCGCAGCAGAGTGTCCATACTGCAGGAAAACATATCACAGAGCTGCATGATCTTTTCCATCTCCGGATAGGATGGCCTGCCTCCCATTTAGAAATCGTCTGTCTGGACACCTCCATCCTCTCCGCAAGCTGTTCCTGTGTGATTTCCTCCCGCTTCCTGTAATACTGTAAATTTTCTCCAAAGCTCATAATGATTTCCTCCATTTCTCATATCTGATCTTGGAATCATTATAGAATTGCATCCATGTAAACTCTACCAATTTCCTGTTGCTTTTGAGGAAATCCATGTAAACTTACGGTTGCACCCCGCTGTTTAAGCGGGTTTTCACATTTTTCCACTGGGGATAGAACGCATCCATATATCCATAAAAAATTTTGTTGTGTCCTCTCTCCAAAAGATGGACCAATTCATGGGTAACCACATATTCCAGACATTCCCTGGGGTATTCACCCAGCCAGACATTAAGCCATATCCTCTTTTTTTCCACATTGCAGGTTCCCCATCTTGTCTTCATATCCCGCAGACGCCACTCCTCTGCATGGACGCCGGTCTTCTGTTCACATTCCTGTATGACCTGGGGAAGGATTTTTTCCAGACGCTTTCTACACTCCTGCTTTTTCTCCTCACGCTCCCCGCCTTTATATAGCTCCCAGGGGGGCTGGCTCTGCCCCGTTCCCTGCCGCTTTTCTTCTATCCAATCCATTCTCTCCAGGATAAATCTTCTGATATCCCGCTCCGGCATTCTAAGAGGTGCGGATACCCGGACGCTTCCGTCCCCGCCCACACGCAGATACATGTTGCGGATCGCTTTTTTGGTCACCTGGATATCAAGGCCGTTCTCCGTCAGATAATACGTCTTTGTCATCTTTGTCCGTTTTCCGGAAGTCTTTACCACGCCAGGACCTCCGGTCCGTTCTCTGTCACCAGCACCATGATTTCCCACTGAGCAGAGGGCAGCCCGTCTTCTGTATAGACCGTCCAGCCGTCATCCTCGTCAATGAAGATTTCACTTGCCCCCATATTCACCATTGGCTCTATGGTAAACATCAGTCCCGGCGCCATCACCATTCCTGTTCCGGCTCTGCCAATATACCCCACCCAGGGATCTTCATGGAACTCCAGGCCAATACCGTGGCCTCCGATCTCCTTCACCACACTGTATCCGTTTTTCTGCGCATGCTCATGGACTGCCTGACTCATATCACCCAAAAATCCCCAGGGCTTTACCTGTTCCAGACCTTTCTCCACACATTCCTTTGTAACTTGCACAAGACGCTCTTTTTCCTGCCCCACGTCGCCGATGCAGAACATCCTGGAGGAATCAGAGTAATACCCGTTCAGGATCGTGGAAACATCCACATTGATAATATCTCCCTCCATGAGTACGATCTCCTCCGACGGAATGCCATGGCAGACCTGGTTATTGATGGATGTGCAGACACTGTTCGGGAACCCTTCATAATTGAGCGGTGCCGGCACTGCTCCTGCTTTTGTAGTGATATCATATACCCAGCGGTCAATTTCTGCTGTGCATATGCCCTCTTTGATATGTTCTGCAACGTAATCCAGTATGGCCACATTGATTTCCGCGCTTTTTTTGATCCCTGCGATCTGTTCCGCAGTCTTTATGATCCCGCGCTTTGGAACGATCCGTCCCTGAGCCTGCAGATGGTTCAGTTTATCATCAAACGGTCCATGGCATTTTTTATATTTTTTTCCGCTGCCGCACCAGCACGCGTCATTTCTTCCTAAATGATTCAATTGTTTTACTTCCTTTCCCGAAAAATCTCCCTCAATTTTTCTGTAACAGCCATAGCCAGCGCTCTGTGCCCCTCCGGATCCAGATGGACAGAATCCTCTAAACATGGCATTGTCACTTTGGCCGCATCCAAAAAGACACAGCCCTGCCGCGCAGCGGCCTCTCTGTAATAGCAGGCCAGCTCGCCTGACATCTTCACTGCCCGTTCACCGCCAAACATAGGTGCGCATCTGTGATGTACGATCTCTTCCCTGATCCTCAAAGGTGAGATCAGCAGGATCTCCGGTATGGTTTCCTGGTTTTCCCGAAAATACATCTTTATGGTTTTCACCAGGGTCTCTGCGCCTGCTGCCACATCAGCGGCAGTCAAGGAAAATCTCTGTTTCATATCATTGGTGCCCAGCATCAGCACCACCACATCCAAAGGGCTGTGGCTTTCCAGACAGGGAATCAGGTATTTCAGACCGTTTTTCATCCCTTCAACAGGATCATCCCAGACTGTTGTCCTTCCATTCTGCCCTTCCTCTATGATCCGTATCTGTTCCTCCTTCAGGGCCTCCTGTACCAGACTGGTCCAGCGCACGCCCCAAGGGAAGCGATTTCCGGTCACACCGTCATATCCATGGGTATTGGAATCCCCGTAGCATAATACATTCTTCATCTCTTATTTCTCCATTGCCTCATATTCTTCTCTTGTAATGCAAAAGAGATCATGCGGCATATCAATTCCATAGTAATGCTTTACAAAGGAACCTCTTATCTTCATGCCGTTTCTCTTTGCCACATTCCGGGATGCCGTATTGTTATCCCTGATAATGGAATAGACTTCCCCGGCATTTAAGATCTCAAAGGCGTAATCTCTGCAGGCCGCTGCCGCCTCCGCAGCATAGCCCTGATGCCAGAATTCTTTACAGAACAAATATCCGACCTCCAACACCTGTTCTCCTCTGCAGTCCTGCATCGTAAGACCGCACTGGCCGATAAATTCCCCTGTCTCTTTTAAGATAACTGCCCACAGGCCGAAACCATACTGCCTGTAACGGTCAAGCTGCCTCTCCAGCCACTCCTTTGCCTCTCGATCGGAAAATGCATGGGCATAGGCATACATAACTTCCGGATCCTGCAGCATTTTATTCAGGGAATCCTGATCTTCCCTGCGCATTTTTCTCAGCATAAGACGTTTTGTCTCAAGCACAGCCTTTTCCATCATCCTGTCTCCTTCTGATATGCGATCCTCTGTGTTCCGTCTTTCATATATACAATACCGCAGCGTATGAAACCGTTTTTCTCAAATACTCTCTGCATGGGTATATTATCCTGGTGTGTATCTCCCCGCATGTTGTCACACCGGGCCAGACACCACTGTACGCAAAAGGATGCCACGCCCTTTTTTCTTCCGGCAGAAGCTATTCTGTGCAGGAATCCGTAAGGCTTATCGTTCAGCCAGCACCCCTGCTCTATCCTTTGGTAATTGGGCTCTTCTCCCACATCAAACATGAAAACGCCTTCCATCCCGTCCAAAGACTCACAGATATATAAAACACCGCGGTTTACATCTGTCTCCACATCTTCCCGCGCCGGGTAGCCGTTTACCCACTGTCCGGGATTTCCGTTCTCAGCCATGAACCTTCTTGCCCGTTCATAAAGGGACAAGGCTTCTTCTATATCCTTTTCCTCAGCTCTGCGAATATATAATCCTGTTTTCATCTCCGTATACTCCTCCCCGGTACTGTGCTCTGCGGCTGTGATCCGCCTCTGTTGTATCTCCGCAAAAAGACTATGCACAGTATACCACGGTTTATTCTGTTTTTCCATATGACCCACAGGATTTATAAAGGATCCTATTGTACGAAACCAATATAATTATCTGATAACATAAGAATTTTCAATCATTTTTACAGTTATAAAAATAAATATTGATAAATTTTCATTTTACTTATTGACAAATCAATACCTGACTGCTATAATGAATTCATAAACAAAGAGAGAACAAAATAAAAACAGAAAGGACTGATACCACCGAAAACGTAAAGGAACATCCATTAATTTAAAAGAAAGGAAGGTACGGACCACCAAGAACTTAACGATTTAACCCATAATAAAACAAGGAAGGTAAAGTCCCATGGACACATCAGAATAGAAGAGTCATTCGGAATGTAAACTTCGGATGACTCTTTCCTATTGCGTAAATACGTTCTGTTTCTCTTCTATCACCAAAAAGAAACCCTTCAGGAATCCTCCCAAAGGGTTTTATCATGTCCTAAATCTCCATGTTTAATGTGCAAAAGGCGAAAGCTCCAGCCTGATAAAATATCCCTGGTCATGAGAGCATACCGGGCATTTTTTCGGCGCTTCTTTGCCCCAGTGGATATAACCGCATTTCAGACAGATCCACCCTGTCTCCACATCTGACACAAAAAGCTTCTTCTCCTCCAGATACTGAGCAAACTTTCCGAAGCGGTCTCCATGGAATTTTTCGATATCCGCTATCATATGAAAGGAATTGGCGATCTGCGTAAATCCTTCCTCTTTTGCCTTATCTCCGAAATTCTTATACACATCATCATGCTCTTCGTACTCATTGTGCTGTGCCATGCGCAGAAGCTTATCTATGTCAGGCGAGATATCCACCGGATAACCACCGTCGATCTGAATCGTTTCTCCTGCCATCTCTTTTAAATGCTGATAAAAAATGTATGCATGCTGGCGCTCCTGGTCTGCTGTATAGTTGAAGACAGCCTCCACAACATGCAGATGTTCCTTTTTCGCCTGTGCTGCTGCGAAGGTGTAGCGGTTCCTGGCCTGGCTCTCACCTGCAAAGGCGCGCATCAGGTTTTCTTTTGTTACGCTTTCTCTAAAATCTACAGACATACAATTGCCTCCTGGTATTTATTTTCCATGTTATTTTTTCCAGAAGTGACAATTTTATACCTGGATCTCTCAGTCTTATCCGATGGTATGATAGAGTGCGGTCAGTATTTCCAGAATCTGTTCCCTGGTAAAACGGCTGCTGTCCAGACACAGGTCATACCCCTTCATGCTGCCCCACTTCTCATCTGTATAATTGTTATAGTAATATTTTCTCTGCTTATCTACTTTCTTGATAAGCTGTTCCGCTCCTCTTTCATCCCAAACCGTCCGTGCCCGTATGGTTTTGATCCTGGCCTCCATAGGCGCATAGATAAAAACACTTCTGCAGTCCGGTTTATCTTTGAGAATGTAGTTTGCACACCGCCCTACGATCACACAGTCTTCGTTTCGGGCGGCCTCTTCAATGATCTCTGTCTGCGCATTGAACAGCACATCATTGAGAGGTTCATAGTGAAACTGACGCTCCATGGCCATATTCTCATCAAAGGAATAACGCCAGGGGCTTTCCCGCTTCTCATCCACTTCTTCCAGCTTCTCTTTTGGAATATTCTTTTTCTGGGCGGCAAGGGTGATCAAATCCTTGTCATAATATTTGATGCCCAGATGCTCTGCCAGATCCTGCGCAATTTTTCTTCCATTGCTTCCAAATTCTCTGCCGAGTGCTATCACTTTACCCATAACATACCATCCTTCCCCATTCACCTGGCGTCCGCAGCGTTCCCATACTTCAGAACGACCCGTCCGCATTTTCATGCTGCCGCAGGTTTCAGCCTTCTACTTTTGCAAAACTAAAGACTGAACTCTTATATTGATTATACTAAATTTTCATAATCTTTACAACTTTTCTTAACAACTTTTTAGCAGGCGCATGAAATCACCTCGCGGGACAGTGACTGTGAATCGTAACTAAGAATTTTCCTTACTTTCCAGTGAAATGCCACTCTGTGCCGGGCTGTCTACACAGTTCCCCATGTAGTCGAACCTGGAACCGTGACAGGGGCATTCAAAACATTTTTCATCCGGATTCCATTCAAGCTGGCATCCAAGATGGGGACATTTGGCAGATACCAAATAGATCTCTCCCTCCTCATCTCTGTATGCTCCCACTTTTTCTCCGTCATAGTCAACAATGCCGCCGTGTCCTGGGGGAAGTTCATCCAGATCACTTCTTCCCTGTGTAAAAATCCTTCTGCTCAAATCCTTCACTGCATGGATACCATCCTTGCAGAAATTTTCCGCGGAGGCCTTGGGCGTAAAGCGCTGCGGCGAAAATATGCCGAACACATTCTCCTCCTCATCCCCCAGAATACTCTCTGTTATCATACCGGCTGCTGCCATGGAAGAACTCATTCCCCACTTTCCATATCCTGTGGCAGCATACCAGTCAGGGGTATCCGCAGAGAACCTGCCAATGTAGGGAATCTGGTCCACAGGCATACAGTCCTGTGCTGACCAGTGATACCGCACCCGGCTTCCCGGAAAGAACTCTTCTGCTTTTCTTTTCAGCAGGTCGTACTTTCCCCCTGCGCGGTTTTCTCCTGTGCGGTGGCCGCCTCCGCCAAAGAGCAGATACTCTCCTGCGCTTCTGAAAGACCAGGCGTTATTGCTGTCTATGCCCAGGTACATCCCTTCAGGCTTCAAGGCATTTTCAAGCCCCAGCACATAACTGCGCTCCTGATGCATCCGCATGAAATAATACCCCGGCACATTGAGAAAAGGATAGTGGCAGGCAAAGACGATTTTCTTTGCCCTGACACTTCCCTTTTCCGTGACAAGCCGGTCTCCCTCTGCCTGCAGTACCCTTGAATGTTCATAGACTGTCAGCCCCCGAATGACTGATTCCAGAAAAAGAAGAGGATGAAACCTGGCCTGATCGTCAAAGCGCACAGCACCTGCCACTTCAAAAGGAAGCTCCGTATCCCTGGTAAAAACAGCATCAATCCCAAGCCCCGCAGCACTTTGGGCCTCCTCCTTTAAAAGCTCAGGTAATTCCAATGTATATAAATACGCCGGGCATCTGACAAATCCGCAGTCGATCTGTCTGTCCTGTACTATTTTCTCGTACCTGTCTATTGCCTTCTGGTTTTCCCGGCTGTATTTTTCTGCTGCCTCCTTCCCGTGGAGGGATATGATCTTCTGATAGATCACTCCGTGCTGGGAGGTGATCTTGGCTGTTGTCCTCCCTGTCTGACCACCTCCGATCCGGTCTGCTTCCAGCACGATCACCTGCAGTCCCTGTTCTTTAAGAAAATATGCTGTCAGTATCCCGGTCATTCCTCCTCCCACCACAGCCACATCCGCTGTGATATCCCGAGTCAGCTCCGGGAATGACTGTATTTTTGTTTCATCCATCCATAAACTATCCATAGCAGCCTCCGTTTTATATATTCCTGTCCTTAGAATGCTCCCGATCCTTTCAGGGTATACAAAAATTGCCGTTTTCCTCTTGACAGACTGCTGCTTTGGCATAAAAAAACAGGGGCCGCTGTTTTTATGCAGTCCCTGTCAAATATTTCATGGCACATTTTCCTGTCTGTGTCATACTTCCTCGATCACCATCTCATCACCGACTTTGATCCTGCCGCCGTGAAGAACTTTTGTAAATACACCTTCTCTTGGCATAATGCAGTCACCCATCTTCTGAAAGATCTCACAGCCGTGATGACATTCCTTCCCGATCTGTGTCAGTTCCAGCACCACGTCGTTGCAGCGGAATCTTGTCCCAATAGGCAGGTTCTTAAAGTCAAACCCGCTGACTACCAGATTCTCACCAAAGGCGCCATCCGCTACTTCAGCACCGCGGTTCCTGAAATCCTCAATCTTTTCATAGCTGAGAAGGCTTACCTGACGGTGCCATTTTCCGGCGTGCGCATCTTTCTCTATGCCAAAATCTTCAATAAATTCAGCCTCCTGAATGTTTTTTTTCTGAGTTCCCTTCTTCTCGCTGATACAGACAGCCAGTACCTTTCCCATTGCTTCATCCTCCAATTTCTGACATCTTTTTATTTTCCAGACCTTCCTCCCGGTCCTCTCCAAAGCGGTGGCTTCTGGGCTTCTCAAATATGGTCTTCTCAGCCACAATGCCGATTTGTTCATCTGAGCTTCCGTCCCTGAGCAGGCTGCGCATATCTGCTCCATGCGAAAACTGCAGACACGGTTTTAAAAATCCCTCCGAAGTGAGCCGCACCCGATTGCAGTCTTCACAGAACTTATGGGAAATGGCACTGATAAAGCCGATTTTTCCTTTAAATCCCTCCAACTGCATATATGTACTGGGACCGTTGCCGAATCTTCCGCTTAAGGAATCCGCTTTGCCGTAAGCACCCTCCAGCAGATGGCGCACATGGTCTTCGGTCTCTTCCCCGCAGTATTTCCTGCCGTATCCTATAGGCATCATTTCAATAAAGCGCACATCCACCGGTCTGTCCTTTGCAAGGCCTGCGATGGGAATCCACTGGTCCTCATTCACACCGTGGAGAAGGACACAGTTCACCTTCACACGAACATGAGGAAACTGTAGAGCCTTATCCATCCCCTCCAATACCCTGTCAAGTCCTTTTCTCCTTGTTATCTTCTCAAACATATCCTCTGTAAGAGCATCAAGGCTGATATTAACCGCATCGATTCCCGCCCGGGCCAAATCTTGTATCTGTTCCCCCAGCAGTATCCCATTGGTAGTAAGAGTCACATTGTCGATACCGGGTATGCTTTTTATCATACTTACCAGCTCTGCCGCATTCTTTCGCACCAGAGGCTCCCCGCCGGTGATTTTTACCTTGCAGATGCCTTTTGGGGCCAAAATGCGGCACAGCCTGGTAATCTCGTCATAGGTTAGGATATCACTGTGCTCCACCTGTTCGATCCCGCCTTCCGGCATACAATACATGCAGCGAAGATTACAGCGGTCTGTTATAGATATGCGGATATATTCAATATTCCGTCTGTACTGATCCAACATAATTTTATCTTCCTGTGTAACTGTTCAGCCTTCACAGTCCTGCTGCACAGTCACCTTCCTGTTTTCTTAATATATTTGTAACTTTCAGTCTCCTTACAGTGATGGGTCAAAACCCATATGGAACAGTTACATATATTTACAGTATACCTCAAAATCACTGAAATTGCACCTGGAATTTTACTCAAATATGACATTTTACACAAAATGCCAAAGGCTGGTCTTTTTCAGCATTCCTCACAATTCAGTTTAAAAAAGCCCTGGGGACAACCACATACGGAACACCTGACCGGCGCACAGTCACCGTAAGCCAGATGACCGCAGTTCATGCAGATCCACACCCTGTCTATCTCTTTGCAGAAAACACGGTTGGTCAGAATATCCCGGGACAATTGTTCAAAACGGTAGTCGTGGTGCCTTTCGATCTGCCCCACCTCTCTGAAAAGCCTGGCAATTCCATTAAAGCCCTCCTGTTCCGCTTTTTTGGCGAAATCCTCATACATCTCCGACCATTCTTTTTTCTCATCCTCGTGGGCATTTTCCAGATTTCTGCTGGTCTCCGGCAACCGTCCTCCGTTCAGCAGGTTCAGCCAGATCTCCGCATGATGCTCCTCATTTCCCGATGTCTCCTCAAAAATTTCCGCTATGTCTATATAGCCCTCAACTCTGGCCCGTTTTGCGTAAACACGGTATTTTCCGCTGGCTTTCAATTCTCCTTCGTAGGCCTTAATCAGATTCCTAAAGGTTTCACTCTCTCTTAATTCCATCTTCTCTCCGCTGTTTCCGGCTTTACACTATTCTATGTACAGCGGGAAGATTTCTTTCCTCTCACCAGGTCATAACTTTCCTCTATCATTCTGCCTATCTCCTTTTCCGGTATGGAGCCGTCTAAAATGACAGAGTTCCAGTGTTCTTTATTCAAGTGATAGGCAGGAAGCACAGATGCATACATCCTGCGCCAGAAATCCCGCCACTGGGGGTCTGTCTTTAAATTCACCCAGATATTTCCCTCACGCTCAAAGATCCAGGCAAATATTTTTCTGCTGTCTTTCATCCGGATCACCGTCCAGTTTTGGTCGTGAAACGGATAGTCCTCAAACACATCCGGCATTTTCAGACAATAGGAAATCGCTTCCTCTCTGGTCCTCATATTGGCCTCCTTTCTTTTTTACATAATACCAGTATACAGGATTCCATATATGCCGTCAAATTGTTCATTTTTCACCCATTGACAGAATTCCATTTGTGTGTTATGCTATAAAACAATTAAAAAAGCATTTTGATAAATGCGGTGACGGGGAGGAGTACATACCCAGCCGGCTTTCAGAGAGAAGATGTGTGGTGCGAATCTTCAGCTAGGAAGTATGGAAGTAGCCCCTGAGCAGTGAGACGAACGAAGATTCTTGATATCTTTCAGTAGACCTCAACGTCCCTTTCCCACGTTACAGGGAAAACAGTATCGATTTTTTTATCCGTACTGGCAAAGCGCAGGATTTTTCCTGAAATCAGGTGGTACCACGGATGACTTATCCGCCCTGAACTGAGAACTCAGTTCAGGGCGTTTTTCATTTTCAAACCATCTAAAAATGAGTTAAAGGAGGATTTTGTCCATGACAGGAAATGAATTATTTGTAAAAGCACTGCAGAAAGAGGGCATTGATTATCTATTCGCATATCCCGGCGGCTACGCCATCGATATTTTCGATGAGCTGTACAAACAGGATTCCATCCAGGTGATACTCCCCCGCCACGAGCAGGGTTTGATCCACGCTGCAGACGGCTACGCCAGAGCAACCGGACGCACCGGTGTCTGCCTGGTAACAAGCGGCCCGGGAGCCACCAATCTGGTAACCGGTATCGCCACAGCCAATTATGACAGTGTTCCCCTGGTATGCTTTACCGGCCAGGTTCCCACAAACCTCATTGGAAATGACGCGTTCCAGGAGGTAGATATTGTAGGGATCACCCGCGGTATCTGCAAATACGCTGTGACCGTGCGCGACCGCAAGGACCTGGGCCGTATTATTAAAGAAGCCTTCTACATTGCCAGCACCGGCAAAAAAGGGCCTGTTGTGATCGATCTTCCAAAAGATATCATGCTGTTGGAGGGGGATGACTACTATCCCAAAGAAGTACACATCCGGGGCTACAAGCCCAGCAGCGGCGTACACATGGGACAGTTAAAAAAGGCCATGGCTCTGCTGAAAGAAGCCCAAAAGCCCCTGTTTCTCATGGGAGGCGGCGTGAATATCGGAAGGGCAAATGAGACAGCGCTGACCCTTGCGGAGACCACCAGAGTTCCGGTCATCACTACTATTATGGGCAAAGGTTCCATACCTACCAGCCACGAACTCTATGTTGGCAATGTAGGAATGCACGGCTGCTATGCCGCCAATCGTGCCATCAGTGAGTGCGACCTGCTCTTCTCCATCGGCACCCGTTTTAATGACCGTATCACCGGAAAAATAGATGAATTTGCCAAGAACGCCAAGATTGTCCATGTGGACATAGACGCGGCCTCCATCTCCAGGAACATCCAGGTGGATATCCCCATAGTGGCAGATGCCCGGGAAGCCATGGAAGCCATGCTGAAACATATCAAGTGCTGCGAGCATAGGGAGTGGCTGGATGAAATCGCTGACTGGAAGAAGGAGCATCCTCTGGATATGGACCAGAATAAAGGCATCACACCTCAGAAGATCGTACAGTGCATTAATGAACAGTTTGAGGAGGGTATCTTTGTCACAGACGTAGGCCAGCATCAGATGTGGGTAACACAATATCTGGAAATGGATGAAAAGAAACAGCTTCTCACCTCCGGCGGCCTGGGCACCATGGGCTATGGTTTTCCGGCATCCCTGGGCGCCAAATTTGCGTATCCGGGGAAACCTGTGGTATGTGTTTCCGGTGACGGAGGAATGCAGATGAACATCCAGGAAATGGCAACCGCCGTAGCATACGGCCTTCCGGTCATCATTTGTATCTTCAACAACAGTTATCTGGGCATGGTACGCCAGTGGCAGCAGCTTTTCTATGATAAACGCTACTCCTCCACCTGTACACGCCGCAGAAAGACCTGCAGCGCCAACTGCAAAGGCCCCGGAAAGGACTGCCCGGAATACACACCCAACTTTGTAAAGCTGGCAGAGAGTTATGGCGCATACGGTATGCGCGTGGAGAAAGAGGAAGATATGGCCCGGGCCTTCCAGTTTGCAAAAGGCAACACAGACGCCCCCACCATTCTGGAATTTATCATTGACAGCGATGAACTGGTTCTGCCTATGGTACAGGGCGGAAAACCACTGCATAACATGATCTTGGACTGCTAGGAGGAGAAAGAATATGAAGAAAAGATGGATTTCCTTATATGTAGAAAATGAAATCGGTGTGCTGGCAAAGATCGCAGGCCTGTTCTCCGGAAAATCATACAACCTCACAAGCCTCACAGTGGGCACCACAGAAGATCCCACTGTGTCCCGTATGACCATCAGCGTGGAGAGCGATGACGCCACCTTTGAACAGATCAAAAAACAGTTGAACCGCTGTGTGGAGGTGATCGAGGTGATCGACTTCACCAATTCCCGTATCCATAGAAAAGAAGTTCTGTACATTAAGATCAAAGACTGCGATGAAGCTGTAAAGACCGAAGTTTTCCGTATCGCAACCATTTTCCATCTGTCTGTAGTTGACTATGGGAAGACAGAGATGCTCCTGGAAAGCCTTCAGACGGAGAAACGCAATGACGAGATCATTTCCTACTTCTCCAATTACTTTAAGCATATCGAAGTGGTACGCGGAGGAAGTGTGGCGATCAAGGGCGTAAGCATTCAAGACAAATAATATCAGAGATGCTATTACAGCCATGTTTCACTTAAGATATCCCCCTTAAACGGTCTGTCTGACAAAGGGTACATCTTAACAGAAACATGGCTGCTTTTTTATGGTTCTATTCTATTGTTTATTCTATTGTTCTGTCTTCTATTTTTTGTTTTCTATTTTTCTGTTTTTATTTTTCTGTTTTCTATTTTCTATTTTTCTATTTTTCACTGTCATCTATGCTGCCGTCCCGGGCGTTTTCCAATTCTCTTTTTAAATCCGTAATATCATGGCAGGTGAGAAGAACTGCCTTTTCCCCTTTCCACTCTATAAAACACGCATCTGCAGATGTCCAGATATGAAAAAACGGATTATAAACCTGCCGGACGCAGCGGGGATGTTCGCTGTCCATCACTTTGATCGGACAAAAATCACAGGGTGTATCCCGATAAAAGAAAGCCTCATGACAGGTAATGCCAAGCTTTGCCTCCGGCACCCACTCTTTTGTTTTCCGGTTGATGTACAGCATCTCTTTTGTATCCGGGCGTATCACATAAACCCAGGAGCTTTGATTGTCAAGAATCGCTTCCAGTGACGCCGCATTCTGTATTGCCTTATCCTGAGCCCGAAGTTTCAGTAAGAATGTGCTCAGTATTTCCGCGATGAAGACCAGTGCATTCACCTGTTCCTGTGTCCAATAGCGGTTGACACGGCACTCATCAAATCCGACAAACCCTTTGAACTGTCCTTTGTCATAGATGGCACACTGCAACAGGGATTTAATTCCCTGGGGCTCCAGCGTTGCCCTCTGCTGTTGTGTCAGCCCATCAATATCACGGCAGTAAAACACGCCGCTCTCATTAAAGTTGCTTTGATATCCGCCCTCCAGATCATTGGCATAAGGCACATGCTGAAGATTCTCTATCTCGGGCTTAACGCCTTCATTGCACCATTCATATGTATTTCTACAATATTTTTCGTCCTCTTCATCCTCAAATATATAAACGCGGCTCACATCAAACTGGCGGCCTACTACTTCCAGTATGGCATTCACTGCCGTGTCCAGATTTGAGGATTTATACAAGATCCTGAACACATACTCAAACAGCCGCAGTTCACCACTACTGTCCCCTTCCTCATCAGAATCTATCCGGGTATTGGCTGTACTGTTGAGTTGTTTGGGAAACTCCTCTGAGGTCAGGTTTTTATCTGCTACACAGTATCTATTCTTCCCCTGGTTCTTGGCCCGATATAACGCCTGGTCAGCACGCTTAAAAAGTTCATTATAGGTCTGTCCGCAGTCCGGGAAAACAGCTATGCCAATACTGCAGGAAAGCTCCACATCCGTCAGCTCCTGCACTGCCATCTCTCCAATAGCTTTCATGACCTGATACGCTTTTTGCTCTGCCAGAGAAGCATCCGGTATCTGCCCGAGAAAAACTAAAAATTCATCTCCGCCTATACGGCCTACAATGTCTTCGCTGCGAAACTGCTTCTGAATGGTGTGGGCAACTTCTGAGAGCAGGGCATCTCCAAAGAGGTGGCCCATGGTATCATTCATATGCTTGAAATTGTCCAGGTCAATGATCATCAGCGCTGCCTTTTTCCCCGGCGCGCTGTCAGACAGGACTGTCTGGATATAATCCTGACTTGTTCCCTTGTTATACAATTTTGTAAGCATATCACGCTGTGCCCGTTCCATGAGATTCTGGGCTTTTTTCTTTTCCGCATCTATATCCAGAATAGCTCCCACGGCACGAACCACCCGTCCGGCTTTGTCTGTCACACCCGTTATCCTTATACGGCACCAGACAGCCTTTTGTTCCCCGTTTACAATACGGACCTCCTCCTCAGCGTAATGTTCCCCGCTGCGGATTCGGACCAAAAGTTTAGAAAAGATCATCTGGTCATCCGAATAAATATACGGCGCCCGCCAGAAAAGGCGGCTGACCTGCTGTGTGATCGGAGTACAACCGAATTTTTTCTCCCAGTTGTTAGAAAAAATCATGGTGTCAGCATCGATATCCCATTCAAAAAGAATATCCGTGGTCTGATCCATTATGATCTGATGCCTCTCCAAAGAAATCCGCAGATTCTCTTCTATCTCCTTGCTCCGTGTCACATCCACGAGCACACAACAGAAATATTCCCCATCCTCTTCATCACGGATCAGATGCCCTTTATCAAGAACCCATATAGTGCACCCATCCTTGCGTGTCATCCGGTATTCCAGCTCTTTGTCCGGCCCAAGGGCAGTCTGTCTGAGTGCCTCCGCCAAAGCACCCTGCCGGTCTCTTGGGTCTATCATCTCCCAAAAGCTGTTATTAAACTTTTCCTCTATCTCCTGCTTGGTATATCCCAGCATGGATAAAAATCCTTTGTTCATCTGCAGAAGAGTAAGTTTCTCGTCAAATCGGCAGGAAAACATTCCACCGGGAATATTATCACTTAATATCTGCAGATTATGGCCGCCTTCTCCTTCCGGCAGTGACACAATATTCTTTTCACTCTTCATATTGCCCATATGGCTCCTATTTATTGTTCCCTGTATCCATTTGATATCTGAAAGTACAGAAACGCACTGTTTATTTTCTATCATTCTATCAAATGCCTTGTATTTATGCAAGGAACAAAAAGAGGAAAAGTCTATAATGGCAATATTCTGTAATGTTTCTTTTTTTCACATCCACCCACATGCCCACGCGATTGGGCATATTACAGCAGAGGCGAGAATATAGACTGCCCCGATAATAAAAATCGGCACTCCAATAAAGGTACAGAGCAGTGACAGGCACGGATGCCTCCGTGTAAAATGGGCTGCCGCAGTATCAAACTCACACTCTGTTCTTTGGATCGACTCTCTGATATGTGTCATAACTATTCCTCCTATGGCATTTATCCTATCACCAGCCGCATTAAAACGGTAAAAGTGATAGGGGAATCGAATAAAAATACCATAAAAAGGCTGTCATATCTCTGCTTCTCTCCTGCTCTTTCCAACAAATGGCGAAAAAGTCCTTGCAATCCGAAAAAAATCTGTTATAATAATAACGTATCAGAGATGATTGCTATATTTTAATAAAACATGGACGGTTTCCCGAGTGGCCAAAGGGGACAGACTGTAAATCTGCTGCAAATTGCTTCGGTGGTTCGAATCCACCACCGTCCATTTTATCGGATAGGTTCGCCTATCCGATATCTTTTGCCGCAGTGGCGGAACTGGCAGACGCCCGGGACTTAAAATCCCGTGGGTAGTGATACCCGTACCGGTTCGATTCCGGTCTGCGGCAGTAGGTAAAAGTGAGAGAAACGTTGAATTTACAGCGTTTCTCTTCTTTTTTTGCTTCAAAAAGTTTGAACACCTTTGAACACTTTATGAGGAAATCCCCAGTTTTTGAAAAGCAAAGCGGTCATTCTTCCTCTTGTTGACGTTCCGTAAATAGTGAAGCGTGGTTGCCGTTTCGCTATGCCCCATTAAATAACTCAAGGTTGTGAGATTGTTTCCGTCAAAGGCAGTTGAGGCATTGTAGAAACGGATTTTATGACTGGAATGGTAAGGAACACCAGCTTCTTTGCAATACTTCTTTAAACGGCGGTTGAAGCTGTCTGTTGTCATGATTTCTCCATTGGGTTCAAAGACATACACTCCATGCGGATTTAATTCTCTGGCTTTCTGAAGAATCTTGATTGCTTCATCAGTCAAGAACTGTTTGCGGAAACCATGAGAGGTATTTCCTTTCATCTGGTTGACTACCTTTACTTCTCTTTTGGAAAAGGTTAAATCATCGTTTAGTGTCCGTTCACAGGTAGCCTGTCGGTGCAGATAGACCATTCTGTTTTCATAGTCAATATCTTCCCAGCGGATTGCTTTTGTTTCCCCGATACGGATAAACAGATAAAAGGATAGTTGTATCGCAAGGGAATAAGGCTCTGTGATACAGCTAAGATAATGCAGTAGCTTATGTGTATCGTCACGGGAAAATACGTTGTCACTTTGTACTTCCACAGGCTTGTAGGTGAACTGCTTGAAATTCACATCAGAGACAGGATTGTGGGAGATGATTTCTTCCTCAATGGCATAACTCATGATTCCATTTAAGACAGAACGGGCGTTGCTGATTCTCTTGTGGGTATGCTGACGTTCTTTTGTGGCTTCTCTGAAAAAGCGGATAAGGGTAATCGGTCTGATTTCTCCTATCTTCATTTTGGAAAGAGCCGTGTCTTTGAAAAATCTGTTCCATTCAGAAACATACTCTTGAATCGTCTTTGCCTTTACAGAAGTGTAATCTCTTTTGTATAAGAGCCATTCTGTATATAACTCTTCCAGTGTGATATTCTCACGGTTTTCGATTTTTTGCTTCTCAATATAAAATCTGATGATTTCTTTTTCAAGGTTCTCTTTACTCTTCCGCTTGATCGGACGGCGGTTGTTGGGTTTGGTGTCATCTGGTAAATAGGTACGCCAGCTTTTTTCAGATTCCGAGTAATAAATTTCATATTTGTGATTCTCCAAGATTTTCTTATTTGCCATAATTTCAAAATCTTTGAAGACTTCATCTGGAGTCATATTAGCACAAGCGGCTAATGTGTTCAATAACGTAATATCGGAAGATGTAACAGGGTTATTCATCAGAATCCCCCCTTACACCCATAGTTTCTTTTTTGATTTTGATGTAGGTAACACTGCTGTCCTTTAAATAAGAACCAGTAGCTAAAAAGGATTTTGTATCATATATCTGCCGTGTGTACTCTTTTTGAAAAATGATAGTTTCATTCTGTAATTCGAGAATCATATCATCAGTCAGCATGAGTCTTGTTTCTTTCGGCATTTTCAGGTTTTGTGATTTGAAAAACGCCTTTTTCTTATGCTCCTTTACATCAAGGTCTTTCCCAAAATATTTGCTGAGATAGCGACCACGGTTCTCCTTGCTGTCTACATCAATACGGTTTATCTTAATAAAACCATGCGACCATAAATCTTGTAATTTTTCTTTTGCTATGTATGGAAAATCAAAGAAAATAACATGGTAGTGGATTGCACCACGTTTTTGTTTCTCCCACGTTGCAATATACTTTAATAATTGTCTTTTGGTTTGATACAGGTAATAATTTAATCGCTGGATAAAATACTTAAATTCTCGGTTCGTTATGGTAATGTCTTGAATATTATCTCTGAATGTCAGCGTTACAAATTTGGTTCTGTTATTGAAATTACAGTCCACGATACGGGCAATCTCCCAACGTGTCTGTTCATAATGTTTTTGTTTGCGTTTCAGGCTGTCATATTGCTTATGAGCTGACATCTCATCAAAGGTTTTACGTTTGCTTGTTTTCTCTAAATCTGCATTTTCTGTTGAATGACTGAAAATAGGATTCTTATAGATATATACTTCTTTGGTGGTAGGAGTTTCAATGATTTTCGTATTGTATGCAAAACATTCCTTTGCTTTGCTCACGAAATCCACCTCGTATCCTATTTTGTAATGTGTTTTCTTCCTGTTTTCGGAAGATGTTGTTTTATATATCAAGTCTAGTCAGAAGAAATATCTGCCCTTTCCAAGTCAGACAGCCAGCACCTAAGACGCTGTCCGGCACTGTCTGTCTGACAGGAGAGAGACTATTTCATTCCGGCTATCTTGATGTTATTTGCTTCTGCTTTGACAGAAAGCCGTCCGTTATAGAGACTCGCCCATGTATGTAATCCCTCAAACATGACAGGGACTTGCCCTTTCTGTTCCAGTTCTTCATTGGAAATCAGCGGACTGGACGTTTTTACACCTACTTTGACTTTTTCAAATTTCAGCTTTGGAAAGAGAACAGTATAGTAGAAGCCGAGCTTTTCTTTTGTAGAAAAATCTACCCAGTCGGAAACTTCTACAAGCTGGAACTGTTCTTCCAGTTTGTTTGGATTTAAAATAAAGTCGCTTCCTCGAATCATGGTATCACCTCCTTTTGAAATATCTAAAAATCAGATATTAAGATAATCATATGATAAACCAAACTAAATGAAATGTCAATAGAAAATATCTGAATATCCGATAAAAAGATTGACAAGGGAAAATTGATGAAATATAATGTGCTTAGAAAGGAGGACGTTCAACATGAACAAAATTAAAGAATTACGGAAAGAAAAGAATATCACGGTTGCAGAACTAGCAAAAGAACTGGGAATCTCACAGAGTATGCTGACAAACTACGAAAACGGAAATGGAACGCCAAGAGATGAATCTATCTGGGAAAAACTGTCACAGATATTTGGAGTGAGTAAAAGCCATGTTATGGGGCTAACTACGGATATTGAAACGGCAAATAAGAAAAAGCCGTTGAAAGTGGTGGTGGATATGTCACAGCCTGTTTCTATCCAGCCGAAGAACCAGACCGACCTTGACGTGCTGATGAAACTGGATTTAATAGACAGTGATGATATGGAAGAAGTGTCGGAGTTCCTCGACAAACTCTTAGAAAAAGAGAGATATGAGGGGCGGAGAGAATCAAACATGAAGTATGTTGCAGGATAGGAATGCTTTCTAAGCCGTCCGCTTGCCCAGCCGACCCGCCGCCCTGTTAGGAACCGTCGCTCTGGGCACCCTGCGGGACACTGGTTAGCAGAAAAGCACGAACAAGGGAATATGGACGGCAGACTATGCTTAAAGTCGGTACAGTGCGGAAAAGGGTATGTAGAGATGTCAGAGTCTTACATACTTTTTTCTTGTGCGCTTCATATATTTAGATTATACTGAATAGTAGTTAAGTAAATTGGAATGGTGGAGGTTAAAACAGTTGATATTGAATGAAAAAGTACATATAGAA
This sequence comes from Blautia coccoides, assembly GCF_034355335.1. Classification (NCBI taxonomy): domain Bacteria; kingdom Bacillati; phylum Bacillota; class Clostridia; order Lachnospirales; family Lachnospiraceae; genus Blautia; species Blautia producta. Next base: position 1,792,709 of record NZ_CP136422.1, on the reverse strand, counting down.
AATCATAATCTTCATTGGCGCTATGATTTTAATGATGAAATAAAAATGTTAAAAAATAAACCGCACTTAAAAACACTGACTTTTGAACATATTGGTAGCACTTCAATTCCAAACATAAAAGCAAAACCGATTATAGATATTATTATAGGGGTGAGGAGCTTCCCGCCAGAAAAGATAGTAATACAAGAAATAGAAGCAAGCGGCTATACATATATGCGGGAAATGAGTGTATCTGACAGATTATATTTTATAAAAAGAGATATAAAGAATTTTAACTTACATATCGTCGAATACAAAGGGGATGTATGGAAAAAGGATATATTGTTTCGTGACTATATGATAAAGTATCCGGAAAAAGCACAGGCATACTCGGACTTAAAAGAACAAATTTTAGCCGGTGGAATTGATACCTTATTGGAATATTCTGAAAAGAAAGCAGAGTTTATTTCGGAAGTTCTACGAGATATATAGCGTTTGCAAATTCCAGTTTGAGAGAGACAAGCGTTTGAACACTTTTTGAACACCGCAGACGTGATGAAGTCTCCAAAGCCCCTTTCTTTCGGTATTTTTGATTACTTAAAACGGTTCGATTCCGGTCTGCGGCATTAGTAAAAAGCAGAGGAAACGTTGATCATTCAGCGTTTCCTTATTTTTTGTCAAAAATGGCGTGTCTTGTGAAAACTGAGCATCATGCAGGAAATCCGGCTGCCGGAATAAGAAGTAATATCCTATTTTCTACAGGCAGATTTTCCTCCTGCGCTTGACATACAACGACATGTGCTGTTATAAATAAATCAGAACCGGAAGTCTCAGCAAGGACTTACAGCCCATAGACTTTTCTTCACGCACTCGTTGACCGTATTGATGACAGCCATAGATAAGAAGGATTTATAATGAAAATAAATAATAAGAAAAATCATCTGTCTCCCATTAGAGTCTCTTTTATTATGATCCTTTTTGCTATGTGCCTCGCTATGAATGTGTTCCTCTGTAGCTCTAATGACCTTTATGGACCATTAGATAAAACAACCGCAATTGAGACATGGGCCGCCTCAGAAAGTACCATTGTCAATGGAGACGGGAATATTACTGCCCATCTCAGGACTTCATTTCTGAACAGAAATAATTCTTATAATGAAACGATGACGAAGGAGATCTGTACATCTCCTATAATTGCAGTTATCCCAAAGGGTTTCCCCTTGTTTCTTTTCCTTGTTATAGCTTTTCTTTTTTTCTTTCTGACCTTATTTATATTATTGCCTGACGGATGGACATTAATTAATCTGAAAGTACGTCTGGACAATTGAGTCAACTCCCTTTCAAATCATGGACAAAATAAAATATTTGCTGCAATAAGACTCCTATATGGCAAGTGTTATGGTGGTGATAAGTCATTTTTTGGATCAAACAATGGCTTCCTTTTTGTATGCAAACAGGCAGCGGGTATGAACCACATACTTATTACGAGAGTGAAGCAAAGCTGAGATTGAAACGGAGGAATACGATTGAAAAAAAAGATATATAAATTATTTCTCATTCTAATGGTGAGCCTGTCCCTGTCTTCAGGCCCCGCAGCTCAAAATGAGATGCGAAAGGTACTTGAAACTCTATTGGGAACAGGTGATGCGCAGATTCAAGAACTTGATGAAGAAGAAGCGGAAGAAATAAAAAAGAAGAAAAAGCGCTAAATTATTTCCTAATTATATAAGGGCCGGCTCACAGATAAATGAGCCGGCCCTTATATGCTTTTATTTACTTCTTCTGTCTCTGTCTACAACACATTTTATTACCATAGCCCCGTGTGAGGGAACTCTCATCCGCACAACACCGCCCTTACAGACGTGGATCTTCTTAATGAGACTGTATCCAAAATCACCAGTCACCATGAGCTGTTTGAAATGTGCCTCCCTGCTTCTGGATATGCCAAGCTCCCAGACAGACAGCTCTACCAGCTTGGTCTGGTCACTGTTGTTCACAGCCACCACTGTTTTTTCCCTGTCCGTAAATCTACCGTAACACAAAAGCTGATAATCATTTGCCAGGAACTTTAAGGAACCCTCTATCAGTTCACGGTTTTCCTTGTGTATGGCGATCATGTCTCTGTGGAACTGGATCAGTTCCCGGTCTTCTCTGCCCCAGGGATACGTTCTCCGGTTATCAGGGTCAGTGAATCCGCACAGTCCGGCCTCATCTCCGTAATAGATCGTAGGAGCACCAGGCCACGTCATCTGCATGACCACAGCTTCCCTGAAAATCGCCTTGTTTATCTCCTGCCCTGCCGCCTCGGACCCCATATGCGCCACTCGGCCCACCTTGTGGTTTGTCCTTGTCAGGAAACGGGAATGGTCATGGTTGGACAGCTCATTCATGGCTGTCATCAGCGATGGCGCATAAAAACTTGCCATATGGTACTGCATGGCACTGATAAAGCAGTCACTGTTGCCAAACATGCCCTCACTGTACTCGTCACTGTGCTTTTCCATCCCGGTCAGAAACCAGGTAACCGGCTCCATAAAGGCGTCATAGTTCATAACAGTATCCCACTGGTCACCTTGGAGCCAGGATTTTGCCTCCCCGTAATGCTCAGCCAGAATAATGGCCTCCGGGTTGGCCTCCTTCACATTTCTTCGGAAATCCCGCCAGAACTGATGGTTGTATTCATTGCTGTGCCCCAGATCTGCAGCCACATCCAGACGCCATCCATCCACATTGTAGGGCGGTGACACCCACTTTCTGGCAATCTTCATAATATATTCATACAGCATGGGGGAGTCCTCGTAGTTCAGCTTCGGCAAGGTATCATGCCCCCACCATCCGTCATAAAACTGATTATACGGCCAGTCATATTCATTGTGGAAACGGAAAAACGTGCGGTAGGGACTGTCCCCGGTAATATACGCACCCTTCTCATATCCCTCCTGATACTCATAGATCCGCTCCCTGTCAAGCCATTTATTAAAAGAGCCGCAGTGATTGAACACACCATCCAGGATCACCTTCATGCCCCTTTTATGCACTTCCTCCACAAACTCCGCAAAGAATTTATTGCTGGCTTCCAGATTCTCGTAATCGGTCACTCTCTTGATGTATTTGGATGCATGGGCATTGTCCTTGTCGCCCCAGTTTAAGGGATTCCCGCCGTCACTGACAATTTTCCCGTAATGAGGATCAATGTAATCATAATCCTGGCTGTCATACTTGTGGTTGGAGGGCGAGACAAATATAGGATTGAAATAGATCACATCCACACCCAGTCCCTGCAGGTAATCCAGCTTATCCCAAACACCCTGAAGATCTCCGCCGTAGAAATCACGCACATCCATAGCCTGAGGCCATCGGTACCAGTCCTCTACTCTCTGGACATGTTCATCAATATAGCAGTATTCCCCTGTCACCACATCATTTGACGCGTCCCCATTACAGAAACGATCCACAAATATCTGGTACATAACCGCCCCTTTTGCCCATTCCGGGGTCTTGAATCCAGGTACAATGCCAAAAGAATAATGGGGATCGATCTCCCGCACCACACCCATCCGATTGTAAAAACAACTTAATTTGCCTGTATATATCTCAAAATAATACCTGACTGTTTCAGTACCAAGAGGAATGTTGGCCTCATAATAATCAAAACCATCCCTGGAGTCAGCCAGGTCCATCACTTTTTTCTTATCTTCGTATACCAGATAGACCAAATCCACATTATTTTTCTTAGTGCGGATTCTGACATTCACAACGTCTCCCGGCTCCGGCTCAAAAGGTGTCCTGTAATTTTCTGTCTCATCACTGAACACCGCACGTTTATTGAAAGCAGGACGCATGTTTGTCACATACTCCTGAATTTTCTGTGCATTCTTCATATATTCGTAATTCATAATGCATCCTCTCCATCATTCAGTCGAAAAAGTCCTGTAGTTCTGCTTTTTCTGAATTACTGTAACTATACAATTTCCCCATAGTTACGAATTACTAATCAATGCTGGTCTTGGGTATACTTACCCATCATTAATCTATTTTATCCCACCCTTACTTCATATACAACTATTTTTTGAAAACGAATACTTTTATGCAAAAAATGACACTTTTTGTACAAATCTTTCCATAAAAGTCGAATATTTACGCTCTGCCTTCTATAAAGTAAAAGAGACAGTCTTACGACTGCCTCTTTTGGAGAAGGTATTTCTTCTTATGGGGTGTAGCAAAAACTATATAATGTATTGGGGGGTTTTTACATTTATTATAATACCACGCAGCACAGAAAAAGTGTGCACAATCTTAAATAAATTTTTAACGATTTTTTGACCATTTTCACATCCATCAAAAATCCGCATTTCCTGTTCTTTCGGAAATCTGTACAAAACCTGCCGAAAAACCCACATTTTAGCTTTCTGCCACCACATTTTCCTGAAATAATGCCTCGAACTCTTCCCGTCCGATTTTTTCCTTTTCCAACAGCAGCTCCACACATCTGTGAAGAACATCCATATGTGCACTGATCAATTCTTTTGCCTTGCTGTAAGACTCATCAATGATCCGCTTTACTTCACTGTCGATCAGAGCCGCTGTCTGTTCGCCATAATTTCTGGCATGGGCTAGATCACGTCCGATGAACACTTCATCCTCATCGGAGCCGTAATTGATAAGCCCTACTTTATCCGACATACCATACTGGGTCACCATGGAACGGGCAAGCTGTGTCGCCTGTTTGATGTCCTGGGAGGCACCTGTTGTCACATCCCCGAAGATCATCTCCTCGGCCACACGTCCGCCCAGATCTACAATGATATTTTCCAGCATTTTATTCCTGCTGTTGAACATTTCATCCTGTTCCGGCAGAGGCATGGTATAGCCCGCAGCACCCATTCCGGTGGGAATGATAGATATGGTGTGCACAGGTCCCATCTCCGGCAGCACATGGAACAAAATCGCATGGCCTGCTTCATGGTATGCGGTGATCTTCTTTTCTTTATCAGAAATCACACGGCTTTTCTTCTCCGCTCCGATTCCCGTCTTGATGAATGCCTGGCGAATATCCTTCTGGGTCAGGAAATACCTTCCGTCCCTGGCAGTGATGATAGCCGCTTCATTCATCAGGTTCTCCAGGTCAGCGCCTGTAAACCCTGCTGTAGTTCTGGCAATCTCTTTCAGGTCCACATCTTCGCCCAGAGGCTTTTTCCTGGCATGAACCTGTAATATTTCTTCTCTTCCTTTTACATCAGGCCTTCCGACACCTACTTTACGGTCAAAACGGCCGGGGCGCAGTATTGCAGGGTCAAGAATATCCACACGGTTGGTGGCTGACATTACGATGATGCCTTCGTTGACACCGAAACCATCCATTTCCACCAAAAGCTGATTCAGGGTCTGCTCCCGTTCATCATGGCCGCCTCCCATACCGGTGCCCCTTCTTCTGGCAACTGCGTCAATCTCATCAATAAATATAATACAGGGCGCGTTCTTCTTGCCTTCCTCAAACAAATCTCTTACACGGGAAGCACCCACACCTACGAACATCTCCACAAAATCAGAACCGGAGATAGAGAAAAACGGAACGCCCGCTTCCCCTGCCACGGCTTTTGCCAGGAGAGTCTTACCTGTTCCAGGAGGGCCTACGAGAAGAACACCCTTGGGAATTCTGGCACCTACTTTCACATACTTCTGGGGACTTTTCAGGAAATCCACGATCTCCCGAAGCTCCTCCTTCTCTTCCTGAAGCCCTGCCACATCCTTAAAGGTAACGCTCTTCTCACTGTCCACAGTCATTTTGGCACGGCTCTTGCCGAAATTCATCATCTTGGCATTGCTGCCGCCTGACATCTGCCGGCTCATAAGATTAAAGACAAAGATGACCATGATTCCCACCAAGATAAGGGGAAGGATGGAAGACATGAATGTATTGTCCCCCGGCACGTCACCCACTTTGGGTTTTACCCCCTTTTCGGCCAGAAAATTGCTTAGCTTCTGGACATCTGTTGTGTTGAACTGCTCCTGGTCACCATTTTTCAGTTCTACACTGACTTTTCCGTAGGGGCTTACCTTTTCAGGATGGATGTAAACTTCCACAACCTGATCATTTTCAACTGCGACTTTAAATTCTGCCTCGCTGTAATCGTTATTTACTGTGAGCTGCCGGCTGAAGATCCAATATCCGCCTATGACCAGTACAATGATCAAAATGACACTGGGCAGCCAGCTTTTTGCCTGTCTATTCACGTCATGTTCTCCTTTCACCTTATATCACTATAATTCCACCACACCAATATAAGGCAGGTTTCTGTATTTCTGTGCGTAATCCAGCCCATATCCCACTACGAATTCATCCGGGATGTTGAAACATACATAATCCACTTTCACGTCTTTCACTCTGCGCTCCGGCTTGTCAAGAAGGGTACAGAGACGAAGGCTGTTTGGTTTCCTCTGCTTCAGCACCTCTATGAGATAGCTCAGAGTCCTGCCTGAATCAATGATGTCCTCCACGATCAGAACATCCTTGCCCTCAATACTCTCATCTAAATCCTTTACGATCCTGACCACACCGCTGGAACTGGTGTCATCCCCATAGCTGGATACTGACATAAAATCAAGACTCACGGGAACGCTGATCCTCTTTGCCAGCTCACAGGTAAAAAATACGCCGCCCTTGAGCACGCAGATCAAATGCACCTGCCTGCCCTCATAATCCCTGCTTATCTGCTCTCCAATCTCGCGGATTTTTCTGTCCACGTCTTCTTCGCTGATCAGCTGTCTGATTGTTTCACTCATCTTCCTTTTCTCCTTTGACCTGTACTTTGATTACTGTTTTTGTCTGCTCGGTAATTTTGTAATATTCACTGATGCGGTAGCCTACCACCCATATAATGTGGGAACCGTCCGCCAGCAGGGTCAGGTTTTCCCGCTCCTGCCTTGGAATCTTGCAGTCTATAAGATAATCTTTTAATTTTTTTCTTCCTCCCGCCGGGGTGACAGTCAGATAATCTCCGGGCTGCCTTTTTCTCACGGTGAGGTTTCCTTTTATTTTATCATAATCGAACCATTTCGTATACTTTTTTTCCGGAATTTGCTGGTTTTCCCAGGAAAAAACCTGAAAATCCAGCTCTTTCTCCCGGATTTCCTGATCCTCTTTTTTATAAAACAGGAGATTGCCGTAGGACTGCTGTGCTGTTATGCCGTGTGCCAGGGATCTCTTTCTTCCTGTCCTCTGTCCCAGCAGTTCCAGGGCTTCTTCCACATGGACGGAAGTGATGTCTCTCTCCCCTCCCGCCAGTTTTGCCAGCACTCTCTTAACAACATAGGCCTGCATCACCGGATGCTCTGTGGAAATATCCTTTGAAAGGAAAAGTCCCTCTTCATTGTCCCTGACATACCTACTATAAAGCATATCCGCCTGCTGTCCAAGATATTCCTCCACAGACAGAAAAGTTTGTGCTGCCCTTGCAATGTGCTCTGATGCACGGAGATTTACTTTTTCCAACTGGGGCAGGACTTTTTGGCGGATCTTATTTCTGGTGTAGGACAGTTCCCGGTTGGTGCTGTCCTCCATCCATCGGATGCCCTTATTTGTCAGCCATCCTTCTATCTCACTTCTTCCCACACACAAAAGGGGACGGATATAGACTCCGTCCCCCATCCGGCGTACAGGATGGATTCCCGCCAGGCCGGCGGCTCCGCTTCCCCTTGCCAGGTTGTGAAGGACCGTTTCCGCCAGGTCATCCCGGTGATGGGCAAGTGCTGTGCGTTTTCCGCCTGCTTTTCTGCTCTCTTCGCCAAAAGCCTGCTGACGCACAGTTCTTCCTGCCTCCTCCACCGTCATATGTCTCTCGCGGGCAATCTGCTCCACATCATAAGAATACACGCTGCAGGGTATGGATAACCCCCTGCACAGCTCGACCACATACTCCTCATCGCGCTTTGCCTCGCTGCCTCGAAGCTGATGGTTTACATGTACTGCCTGTACGGAAAACGGCACCTTTTTTTGATATTCCCATAACAAAAACAACAGGCACACCGAATCTGCTCCGCCGGAAACTCCGACGATCACCCGGTCGCCCGCTTCTATCATCCCGTACTGCTCTATATAAGAAAATACCTTTTCCTCCATATTTTTTCCTTGGTCCATTGGGCATCTAAGTCCTTTCTGTCTCACTTTTTCCACAGCCCTGCCGCGAGTATTGTCATATCATCAACAGCCTTATACTCGCACTGGGCCAGTACCCGCTCCAGAATCCCTCTTCCCAGGTCCTGTGCAGCTTCTGCGTGGGTCTGCAGGATTATCTCTTTCATGGTATCCTCCGCGTTCTCCGGAGGCAGAGCATCCAGTACCCCGTCTGTGACCATGATGATAAAATCTCCCTCGTAGAGCTTCTTGCTGGTAGATTCGTAATCCACCTGCTGCACCAGCCCAAGAGCCAGACTTGTGGAGGAAATGGCTTCCACCCAGTGGTCTCTCTTGATAAAGGTAGTGGCTGCTCCGGCTTTCAGGAAATGGCACATACCGGAGTACAGATCCACAATGGAGATATCCACAGTGGAAAATTTGCCCTCCCTGGTCTGCAGATTCAGAACAGAGTTGACCATTCTGGCGGCTGTCTCTCCGGTAAAACCGGAATCCACAAACTGTTCCAGCATATCCACCACATTCTCACTCTCCCGGCAGGCCTCCAGACCGGAGCCCATACCGTCAGACAGACACATGAAAAACTGGCCGTTGTCCTCCGTGGTGCACATGTAGTTGTCACCGGATATGGTTTCTCTCTCCTTTGTCACTTTAGCCACCCCGTACAACATCTTGAAGTTCACTTCCTCCACAAATCGAACAACGGTGAACTCCCGTGTGATCAGGGTTTTTCCCTCCACCTTTGGTGTCATTCTGCTGCCGCTCATTTTAGAGAGCACTGCCCCGGCCTCCTGGGCGGAGATACAGGCTTGTCCCTTTGCCCGCATCTCGCAGAAATACTGCAGCTTTCCGTCTGGCTGCTCCAGCATCCAGACATTTCTCAGAAGTATATGCTTCTTTTTCAGTCTCTTGGCAAATTCTTCCCGGAATACAGGGTCTGTCTGAACAATATCGAACAAATCCCTGGACAGCACCTTCATAAGCTGTGCCATCTCTCCTAATTGTTCTGCAACCGCTATCCGGTTCTCCAAAAGTTTATTATTCCACATCAGATTCTGTCGTTCTCTCTCCATTAACCTCTGCATTTCCTGCGTAAGCTTGCCCTGATTAATACAGACCCCGGTCAACTCCGTCTTGGCCACCCTGAGCTTCTCCTCGTCCCCTTCCTCCATAACACGGAAAAGGCTGTAGACTCTCTGGTATGACTGTACGGAATGCTGCTTCCAGCAGATGTGGTTTGCCGGGCATGTCTTACACTGTCTCTCTCTAAGTTGTTCCACCAGTTCTTCCAGTTCCCCGCCTGATAAGTAATCTTTACGGTATGGCATGCCGTAAAAGCTGTCTGCAAGTTTCTGGAAGGATCGTGCATAGCGCTGCATTTTCTCTTTCTGTGGATGCTGGTCGTACACCAAAGTGGCCGCACTTTTTTTCATGTCTGAAAAAATAGTTTTTGCCATGTCCCGCAGTATCAACAGGGCGCTGACCACGAGCATGGCAATGATCCATTCCTGCATCTGGTATTACCTCCCCTGAATAAGCAATCGCTATCAAAGGTGTATTATAGATGCTTTTGGCTTCAATCTTTGTCAAAAACACGCTGCAAAAGCGAAAAACTTTTAGACAAAATCCGTTCCTTATTCTTCCTCTTTAAAGATAATCTGATTCCCTTCCACAAGTCCCAGCTTATCTCTCGCCACTTCCTTGGCGTATTCATCTGTCTGCATGTACTTTTTCAGCTCATCAATTTCTTTTGTCCGTGCTTCCTCGTCTTCTATTTTGGCACTGACTTCGCTCTTTTTCGTCTCGTACTCTGCTACTTTTCCTTTTAATCTGCTGCTTTCTGCCATCAAACCTATAAATAAAACACCTACAACAAACGTCACGCTAACCATGGCGATCTTGTTTTGCAGGCTTTTTTTCTTTTTTCTTCTCATTCTGATTCTTCCTGACTTTTCGTATCGACTTTTGTTTAGATAAGGAAATTTTAACCCCTGACAGCCAAAATTTCAACCTTTTTCTTAGATAGTACAGTGGTTTCAGCGGTATTTTTAATAAACACTTAATCTTTGACAAAAAAAGCGAAAGATACTTAACCAGAAAACCACTCAAGCCCCAATGATAGATCAGCGCGCCCAGGCATATCCCTGCAAGAGCATATACCCTTATGATCCCGTCATTCTCAAGATATATGACGGAGAAAAGAAAAACGCCTGCTGCACACCAGTATAGCAGGTCTTCTAGGCTTACAAAAAAATCGTTGTGGGATATGACATTCCGGAAAATACGGAGTATATCGTAAGCTGCCGCAAGCAGGACTCCGGCCAGAAAGGTCCTGCAGAAAAACAGCAGCTCCTGCTGCATATATCCGCTCATATTACTTAAAAAGCCTCTTCAGCATGCCGTCTCCGCCCTTGGACTTAAGAACCGTCCCCTGGCTGTAGACAAGACTGTCCACCTGGCCTGCAATGTCCACCTCCTGTTTATCCAGATCAAGGCGGGTCACATGAAGCTCAGACCCTTTTATAGTCAGCATGCCGGCGCTGGTAATCAGACTGATTTCTCCATCATCAAAAGCGACCACATCCTTCACTCCGGTTATGCTTCCCGTCTCTCTGTCAGTCATCTGCAGCTTATGTGCGGTCTTCACCTGCTTCTCTTCCAAAATAGCAAATCCCCCATATATCTCTCTTAAAAGATTATATGGGGGGTTCAAAAACAATATACCGATTTCAATTCACATTCTGTAAAAGCACAGGATCACACAGCAAATTCCGGCCGCTTTAAAGATAACGGAACAACTCGCTGGCCGCCTCTTTTTTCACAGTCTCCTGTACGTCAAGCACTTCCACACGCACATTCTTGCTGCCGAACTGAATCTCCAGGATATCACCGGCCTTTACCTGTGCAGATGCCTTGGCAGGCTTGTCATTGATCAGGACACGTCCTGCATCACAGGCCTCATTTGCAACGGTTCTGCGCTTTATCAGGCGGGATACCTTTAAATACTTGTCAAGTCTCATTTTTCTTATTCGTTCACAGCGTCTTTTAAAGCTTTGCCTGCTTTGAATTTCGGAGATTTGGAAGCTGCGATGGTCATAGTCTCGCCAGTCTGAGGATTTCTTCCCTCTCTTGCAGCTCTCTCAGATACTTCAAATGTACCAAAACCGACTAACTGAACTTTTTCACCTTTCTTCATCTCAGCAGTTACAACATCGATAAATGCTTTTAAAGCTGCCTCTGCGTCTTTTTTGGATAATTCTGTTGCTTCAGCCATAGCTGCAACTAATTCTGTTCTGTTCATGAGTATTTCCTCCTAAATGAATTCTCCCTTATTTCTCAATAAGTTTCATAGTCTCATAAGGCTTTTTACCACTTACCCGGTAAAAGCCTACTGTTATTTATACCTTTTTTCCCAGTGTTTGTCAAGCACATACATGATGCTTACAGAGAATTTTTTTGAATCTTCGGGCAAATACCCATTTTTACATCATTTTATCTATTAATTCCTTTACAGCCTGTCCCAGTGCAGCGGATTTCTCATCTGCATCTGCCAGGGATGTCCCCTTGATCCCGTAATATAATTTGATCTTAGGTTCCGTGCCGGACGGACGTACGCATACCCATGCATCGTCTGTCAGGTCATAGTAAAGCACATTGGAGCTTGGAAGTCCGGTTGCTTTTACCTCTTTTGTCTCCATATTGATGACTGTATCTGCCTTGTAATCTCTTGCAGAGGTCACCTGGTAATCACCGATCACGGATGGAGGGTTCTTTCTCAGGTTCTCCAGTATGGTCTGGATCTTCTCCAGGCCTTCAATTCCCTTCAGGGTGATGGACTGGATATCATCTTTATAATAACCGTATTTGTCATACATGGCGATCATGGCATCCCACAGTGTCATGTTTTTTGTCTTGTAGTATGCGGCAGCCTCACACAGCGCCATAGTTGCCACAATGGCGTCCTTATCTCTTGCGTGGGTACCGATGAGGCAGCCGTAGCTCTCCTCAAATCCGAACAGATAGGTGCCTTTTCCTGATGTCTCGAATCCCAGTATCTGCTGGCCTATGTATTTGAATCCTGTGAGCACTTCGATGAAACGGATACCGTAATGTCTGGCAATGGCGCCTGCCATGTTGGTGGTAACAATGGTGGATACCATAGCTCCGTCCTCCGGCAGTCCCTTGTTCATCTCTTTTCTCTGACCGATCTCATAATCAGCAAGCAGGCAGCCTGACATATTGCCTGTCAGAGTGTGGTATTCCCCTGTTTTGCTGTCTTTTACGCGGACGCCCAGACGGTCTGCATCCGGGTCAGTTGCCAGCACCAGGTCTGCATCCACCTCTTTTGCAAGCTTCAAGCCCAGATCAAAGGCTTCGTCTGCCTCCGGGTTGGGGTAGCTGACTGTGGGGAATTCTCCATCCGGCAATTCCTGCTCTTTTACCACATATACATTTTCAAATCCCAGCTCTTTCAGCACGCGTCTTGCAGGAATATTTCCTGTGCCGTGCAGAGGGCTGTACACGATCTTCAACTCTTTTGCCATAGCTTTGATGGCATCCATATGGATCACCTGGCTTTTCAGCTCTTCCATGTAGGCATCATCCACTTCCTGACCGATCACCTGATACAGGCCGGCTGCCTTTGCTGAATCCTCATCCATTGTCTTCACTGCGGCAAAGTCTGTGACTTTTTTAACCTCGTCCATGATTCCTGTGTCATGAGGCGGTGTGATCTGAGCACCATCCTCCCAGTAAACCTTATAACCGTTGTATTCCGGCGGGTTATGGCTGGCTGTGATATTGATCCCGGCAATGCATCCGAGCTTTCTCACTGCAAAAGAAAGCTCCGGTGTGGGGCGCAGGGAATCGAAAATATAGGCTTTCACGCCGTTGGCAGCCAGGCACAGTGCCGCTTCTTTTGCAAATTCCGGGGACATACGGCGGGAATCGTGGGCGATCGCCACACCTTTTGCCTGCCCGTTCACTGCTGCTATGTAATTTGCCAGACCCTGTGTGGTCTTTCTCACGGTGTAGATGTTCATGCGGTTAATACCTGCACCGATCACACCTCTAAGGCCTGCGGTACCGAATTCCAGCTCTTTATAAAAGCGTTCTTTTATTTCATTCTCATCATCTTTGATCGCTTCTAACTCTTTTTTAGTCTCTTCATCAAAATACGGGTTGGAGAGCCATTCCTCATAAAGCTTTTTGTAGTCCATATTCTACTACCTCCCTGTGCAACGTTGATTTATAGTGTGCATCCCGGGCGCCAACTCCTCTATGGTCTGCCGGACAACACATTTATGGATTACATTATACACTATCACTGATGAAAATTCAAACATTGCACAGGGGTTTTCAGCAACTTTATACCGAAATATTTTCGACAAAGTTCATCCAATTATCATGCTGGGCTATGAGTTTCTCCAGTTTTTCCAGGTTTTTCTCAGAAATCCATGCCTTGCTGTGGGAATAGTAGTAGTTTGCCAGTTTCCAGTATTTCTCCGGATAGGCAAAACGGATGCGCAGGTTTTCCAGTTCCTGCACATTCAAGGGTTTCTCTTCGTGATAGGCCAGAAGCATCTGCCGCCCCATCTCCAGATCCCAGTTATGCTTTTCCAATATTTTGCGCATGAACTGGTAAAGGTCCTCCATCTGGATATCATAATGCCATCGGTCAAAATTAATGACCGCCGTATTCTGGGCCAATATCAGCACGTTATGCTGATTGTATTCTCCATGGCAGACATCCCCTGACTCCAGGGACCGGCATCGCAGATCCTCATACCCGGAGCAGTTAAGCCTCCTCTGAGCCTCCTCTGCATGCCACAGATAGCAGGAAATGCTGTCCAGATATCTAAGCTCGAAATCATTTTTCCGGCGTTTCTGGCAGACAAATTTGCGGATTTTCCGCAGCTCCCTGTTTTTCCTTTCATATTCCATGAGAAGCGGCTCCTTGACATAGTGTGTCTGAACCGGCATTTTCATTGTTTTATGTAGACTTGCCAGGGCTGTTACGCTGCGTTTGATGTCTTTCATTGACTGGGTATCACATTCTCTTCCTTCGTACCATCGCTTTACCACATAGGGTATGTTGTCTTTGTCAGTTGAGACGTATGCACCTTCCTGATTAGGAAGGAGTGAATCCACGCTGATTTGATTCCGGGTGCTTACGATCTCCAGAAGCTTCGCCTGATAACCAAGTTTTCTGGGTGATCCATTGTATTCACGGATTTGAACCAGACCGGCCTGGGTGTCGCAGATGAGTGCACCTCTTCCGCGGTATGTGGATTTTGCTTCCAGACCGTATTGCGCCAGTACGCTGAGACCCCTATCATACACTTCCTTGTCCCCCTTTACTTTGTGTCCTCTCTATTTTATGCAGGAGATGGAAGTAGTAGAAGGTGAAAAAATATGTGAGGTGGCGTGGACATGCAGGTGATATTGGAAAGAGCGGGAATGCAGATGGACGCAGATGGATGCAGGCGGACGGAAGCAGACGGGGAGGGCATGGCAGGGGGAGCAGCGGGTGGCTCCTGGCTCCGCTCCCCTCAGCTAACCGGCTCCCAGTTGCTAAATTCGTCAGCAATGGCTTCCTCATTAATCAACTGGGGCAGGTGGATCTTCGGCTCGCTCCACAAAACACTCGCCTCCCGCTGCTCCCCCTGCCATGCCCTCCCCGTCTGCTTCCTGACTTTTGACTTACTGCTTGTTTGTATTCGGCTTGCCTGTTGAAATAAATTTGTTATGTAATTGGTTCTCTCTATATTACAGGGGTAAGAACTCTTTTATTCTGTTAGACATTGGTTGGAAATAATGCTGATGTTAAAATATTTTTAAGAAATGGAAATTTACCTGGTTAAACAATATATAAGGATAGCTTGCTGAATTTGGAGTAAATATTGTTTAAACTCATAGCCGACAAAATATTCTGAATCTATTACATCCTCAGAAACTTCTTCTCCGCGGTAAAATGGAGGACAGGGGTTTAAAATTGCCCCTTTATTTGCCATTTTCATTACTTCAAGTGTAACTTGGCAGTTTTTAAAATCATGAAGCAAATTCGAGGGAAGAGAATCTGTACAAATAATATCTTTTCCTATAATTGCTTCTTTTATATTATTATAAACAGGTAATCCTTGCATCTCATGCCCTGTACTGCAGCATTGGGATAATTCAAATCCCATAACTTCGGATGCCTCCTTCCAGGCTAAACCAATATTCCCTAATTTACCGCAGAATAAATACTTATCCTTCACAAAATCTTCTCTTATCTTTGATAATGCATACATATCGGCAATGACTTCACAAGGATGATCAAAGTCCGTCATAGCATTTATAACCGGAACTTTTGAATAGGCAGCAAGTTGTTCTAGGATATGAATATCCTTATGTCTGGCAATAATTACATCTGCCCAATTATTCAGGTAGCCACATACATCTTTCAAATCTTCCTTCTTATCAAGACTTTCATTCGGAAACAAAATGGACTGTCCGTGCAACAAGTATATTCCTTTTTCAAAAGTAACCCTTGTTCTAATACTTGACTCCGGAAAAAACAGGACCACACTTTTTCCTTTTAAAATCCCCTTATAATTTCCTTGACAAATTCCATCCGCAATACGAAAAATATGATAAACCTCCCTGGAATCAAAATCCGTCAATCGAAGTAAATCTTTCATTCAGAATCACCTACACAATTCCAAAAATCTCAACACTCAACAACTTTTCCATATATCGCTCACCGTGAGGGCTCTCTTTCATCATTTCCCACACGTCTTCCACCGTCAGTCCGAACATGCGGTGCAGTATGAGAGGGCGGGCCAGGGATACAGACTGGCGAGTGTTCTGCGGAGCGAGCCGAAGATCCACTTGCCCCAGTTGATTAATGAGGAAGCCATTGCTGACGAATTTAACAACTGGGAGCAAGTTAGCTGAGGGGAGCGCAGCCAGGAGCCAGACTGTATCCCTGGCCCGCCCTCTCATACTGCACCGCATGTTCGGACGTCCGTGAGCCATAAACTTACAATCCAGTCTCCTAACCTTGCAATTCCTCCCTCACAATTTTCATCAATTCCCCCCTATCATTCCTATCCGGCTCCTCCAGCACCACCTGCAGCAGCCTCTCCAGCATCTCTCCCATTTCCGGACCCGGTTTCATACCCGCTGCGATCAAATCCCTTCCGTTGACAGCCAGCATCTTTACCGAAACGCACTCTTTCTTCTCCAGCACATCCCGGTAAATCTCCTCCACCTTCCGGATGCGCTCCAGCTTTTCCTCTCTTTGGTACTCACTCTGCGCCATACTGTCCGCATACTGCACTTTTAAAAGCAGAGGAAACAACTCCACGCCCACCTTATTCAGCGCTCTGCGCACTGCTTTGGGATTCGGTTCCGGCCGGTAATCATGCCA
Source organism: Blautia coccoides (assembly GCF_034355335.1). Taxonomy (NCBI): domain Bacteria; kingdom Bacillati; phylum Bacillota; class Clostridia; order Lachnospirales; family Lachnospiraceae; genus Blautia; species Blautia producta. The sequence continues at coordinate 1,776,183 of NZ_CP136422.1, read as the reverse complement.
GTAAACCAGCTTTGTCACCTTGTCAATGGTGTCATTGTCAAGCTTCAGCCTTCTCAGCACATTCTTGGCAATTCTCTCACTGCCCAGACTATGCCCCTTAAAATGGTCTCTGCCATTCTCATCCGCAGTTTTGGAGGCCGGCTTTCCGGTGTCGTGAAGGAGCATGGTAAATCGCAGAACTTTATCTGCATCCACATACTCCAGGCTTTTCAGCGTGTGTTCACCCACGTTCAGATAATGATGGGGGGTATTCTGCGGAGTTTCCATCATAGCATCAAATTCCGGAAGGACAACAGCAGTGATGCCCGTCTCCCAGGCTGTTTTCAACAGATAAGGATTTTTTGATACCAGAAGCTTTGTCAGCTCTGACGCAATACGCTCCGCACTGATTTTTGCAAGTGAAGGGGCAAGCTCCCGGGCTGCCTTTTTTGTCTGCTCCTCTATGGAAAATCCCAACTGGGCCGCAAAACGGACTGCGCGCAGGATGCGCAGCGCATCTTCCGTAAAGCGCTCATAAGGGTCACCTACACAGCAGATGATCCCCTTTTCCAAATCCCTGATCCCGCCGAAAGCGTCCACCAGCCCTTCTCTGTCATTGTAGGCCATGGCATTGATGGTAAAATCCCGACGGCGGAGATCTTCCCTCAGTTCTCCTGTAAAGACCACCTCTTTTGGATGACGGCTGTCCTCATATTCCCCGTCAATACGGTATGTGGTCACCTCAAATCCTTCCCCGCCCAGCATGACCGTCACGGTTCCGTGAACAAGCCCTGTATCCACCGTGCGACGAAACAGCGCCTTGACTTCCATGGGTTTGGCTGATGTGGTAATATCCCAGTCCGCCGGAGACGAATGGAGGAGGCTGTCACGAACACAGCCTCCTACCGCATAAGCATCATATCCATGTTCCTGCAAGGTTTCTATTATCTCTTTTACTCTCTTAGGAACTTCTATTTTCATTCTAGTACGCACGCCCCCAGTAGACCATCTTCTTAGCCGGTTTTCCACAGCAGACACATTTATCTGATAAGGTTTCCTGCTCGAAAGGTATGCAGCGGGATGTTGCCTGGACGTCCTCTTTGATCTTATCTTCACATTCCTGGCATCCGCACCACATAGCTTTTACAAATCCCGGCTTCTCATTGACCGTCTGTTTGAACTCTTCATAATCAACTGCTACATATGTGTGTGCATCACGATGGGTTCTGGCACGCTCCAGCATATCACTCTGCATGGTTTCCAGGATTTCTGCTGCTTTCTCTGCCAGATCATCAAAGGATACCACTGTCTTCTCTCTGGTATCTCTTCGGACAATGACTGCCTGGTTGGCTTCCATGTCTTTTGGTCCGCATTCAATGCGGATCGGAATACCGCGCATCTCCTGCTCTGCAAATTTGAATCCCGGACTTTTATCTGTCTCATCCACCTTCACGCGGATTCCTGCAGCTTTCAATGCGTCGGCAAGTTCACGCGCTTTTTCCAGTACCCCTTCTTTTCTCTGCTGGATAGGAACAACCACAGCCTGCACCGGCGCGATCCTCGGGGGGAGCACAAGTCCGCTGTTGTCGCCGTGCACCATAATAATGGCACCGATCATACGTGTCGTCATTCCCCAGGATGTCTGGTGTACATATTTTAAGGTGTTGTCCTTGTCTGTATACTGAATGTCAAATGCCTTTGCAAATCCATCACCAAAGTTGTGGCTGGTACCTGACTGCAGGGCTTTTCCGTCATGCATAAGGGATTCGATAGTATAGGTTGCCTCTGCGCCTGCAAATTTTTCCTTGTCTGTCTTACGGCCCTTGATGACCGGAATCGCCAGAACTTCCTCGCAAAAATCAGCATACAGGTTCAGCATCTGCACTGTTCTCTCCTCTGCCTCCTCTGCTGTGGCATGGGCAGTGTGGCCCTCCTGCCATAAGAATTCCCTGGAGCGCAGGAACGGACGTGTTGTCTTCTCCCAACGGACAACTGAGCACCACTGGTTATATACCTTCGGCAGATCCCTGTGGGACTGGATGTCTCTTGCATACAGATCACAGAAAAGCGTCTCTGAAGTAGGACGGACACAGAGTCTCTCCTGAAGCGGTTCCAGACCGCCGTGTGTCACCCAGGCAACCTCCGGTGCGAAACCCTCTACGTGGTCCTTCTCTTTCTGGAGCAGACTTTCCGGGATGAACATGGGGAGATATACATTCTCCACACCTGTCTCCTTGAAACGTCTGTCCAGCTCATGCTGGATATTTTCCCAGATTGCATAACCTGCCGGTTTTATTACCATACAGCCTTTCACGCTGGTATAGTCTACCAGCTCTGCTTTTTTTACAACATCGGTATACCACTGCGCAAAATCTTCCTCCATGGAAGTAATGGCCTCTACCATTTTCTTGTCCTTTGCCATAGTAATGCTTTGTCTCCTTCTACTGTTTATTTTTTATAGGCAGCCGCACCCTGCCATCCACGGCCTTACAAAGGCGGCTCTGTAAACGGCACTGCTCACACATCAAAGCTGATGTTTCTGCCCGTGTGATTATATTTATAATATCGGACACCTGCGGCATCAAGCATTCGCTTGGAAGCCTGAACTGACGGAGTATCCGCGTATTTATCGCTGTCATAGACAATTGTCTTAATTCCTGCTTGAATGATAGCCTTGGCACATTCATTGCATGGAAACAGGGATACATAGAGCTTGGCACCTTCCAGTGAACCTCCCCTGTAGTTTAAGATGGCATTCAGCTCACTGTGGGTCACATAAAGATATTTGGTATCCAGTTCGCCGCCTTCCCTGGCCCATGGAAACACATCGTCTGAGCATCCCTTTGGGAACCCATTATAGCCCATAGACAAAATCTTGTTATCCGGGCTGACAATACAGGCCCCCACCTGGGAATTGGGATCTTTGGAACGCATTCCGGAAAGTTTTGCAACGCCCATAAAATACTCGTCCCAGGATATATAGTCACTTCTCTTATCTGTCATCTTGTAAAACCTCCCGAAAACACCTGCTATTTAGTTCCGAAAATACGGTCTCCGGCGTCACCAAGTCCAGGCACGATATAGCCGTGATCGTTTAAATGTTCATCCAGGGCGCCGATATAGATATCAACATCCGGATGTGCCTCACTTAAGGCCTTTACCCCTTCCGGAGCCGCGATAACACACATAAAATGGATATTTTTCACGCCTTTTTCTTTCAGCATGGAGATAGCTGCCTCTGCGGAGCCGCCCGTAGCCAGCATAGGATCTGTAACAAAAACTTCCCTCTCTTCACAGTCAGCAGGCAGCTTGCAGTAGTATTCCACCGGCTTGAGTGTCTCCGGGTCACGATACAGACCGATATGGCCTACCTTAGCGGCAGGTATCATGGTGAGCATACCCTCCACCATGCCCAGTCCTGCACGCAGAATGGGAACTACAGCCAGTTTCTTTCCTGCCAGTTCTTTGACAGTCGTCTTTGTGATCGGTGTGTCTATTTCAATGTCTCTTAACTTCAGACCTCTCGTAGCTTCATATGCCATAAACATGGCGATTTCACTTACCAGCTCCCGGAAATCCTTTGAGCTTGTCTCTGTGCGGCGGATAATACCGATCTTGTGCTGAATGAGCGGATGCTCCATTACCATTATTTTCCCCATCTATTTTCTCCTTTGTCCTCTATTTTTTAGTCTTGTTTTATCTTCGATTCGTAACTGTTCAGTTCCCTTCAGTTACGAGCCAAAATCCATGCAAATCGCCTTTGGCGATGGGATTTTTGCCTGGCTGATGAACGTTTTCTTACGGTCAGCACAGTAAATGTGCAGATTTACTGAATAGTTACTTCTATTCTTCTATCAGATCGATCCTTCTCTGATGTCTCTCCTCACCGGAAAACTCTGTATTCAAAAAAGTATCCACTATCTTCACAGCCAGCCCCGGCCCTACTACGCGGCCTCCCAATGCCAGTACATTGGCATTGTTGTGCTGTCTGGTGGCCTCAGCACAGAAGCAGTCTGTACAGAGCGCTGCACGGATTCCCTTCATCTTGTTCGCTGCTATGGAAATGCCTATACCTGTGCCGCAGATCAAAATTCCCTTGTCACACTCTCCGCTCTGAATGGCTTTTCCGACTTTTCTCGCATAAATGGGATAATCCACAGACTTATTGCTGTCACATCCGAAATCCTTGTATGGAATCTTGTGCTCCTCCAGATATCCGATAATCTCCTGTTTCAGCTCAAATCCGCCATGGTCACAGCCTAATGCTAACATGTAATTTTCCTCCTGTATTTTACTTTCTATTATGACAGTGCAGACACACTCTGACACAGCCTGCGGCCGATAGGATCGTGTGTCTTGTCACGCCCAATATCCCTTTTTCCGGTCTCCGGCTGCAAGGGCGTCAAACGTGTATAAGATGATGCCCTGCTGCCTTGAGCAGACGATTCATAATGGCCTGTCCCATCCTTGGTGTATCAAAAGCCTCCGAAAAAATATAGTCCACCTGTTCCTGGTCAAATTCTCTCAAAAGTCCGAACAGATGTCTCGCTATACTCTCCTCGTCCTGCCGCGCTCCGATACTTTTTATAACCTGTGCCTCATAGTATCCCACAGTCTCGTCCGTGCCGATAACACCCACACGCTTGCCCTTTGACTGCAGATCACGGCTTTTTTCATTGATGGTTCTAATGACCATCTCTGTACTGCCTTCCACAATAGTCAAACCGGCCTTTGGCGCATAGTGGCGGTACTTCATCCCCGGGGCCTTTGGCTTAATATTTTCATCTGTGATCAAAAGCCCTCTGTCCATCCGCACAGGTCCTATCACGTCCTCAGCCATCTTCTGATTAATATATCCGGGACGCAGAATGACGGGGATTTCTTCTGTAAAATCCACGATCGTGGACTCCAGGCCGATCCCCACATCTCCGCCGTCCAGGATCATGTCCACTTTTCCGGTTAGATCCTCTGCTACATGGGAGGCACTGGTGGGACTTGGACGCCCGGAGGTATTGGCACTGGGCGCTGCAATATATCCTCCGCCGTGACGGATCAGCGCCAGGGCTACCGGGTGAGAGGGCATCCGCACCGCTACGCTGTCAAGACCGCCCGTAGTCTCATAAGGCACCGCATCGCTCTTTTTTAAAATCATGGTCAGCGGGCCGGGCCAGAACTTTTCAGCCATTTTCTTTGCCTTTTCCGGAATCTCCTTGACAATCCTGCCAAGGCTCTCCATGTCCGCAATATGGATAATAAGCGGATTGTCAGAGGGCCTGCCTTTTGCCGCATATATTTTTTCAGAGGATTCTGCGTTCAGCCCGTCTCCGCCCAGCCCGTACACAGTCTCTGTGGGAAAAGCCACCAGGCCGCCGTTTTTCAGGATTTCTCCCGCCTGTCTGATCACAGTTTCATCCGGGTGTTCCCTGTCTACTGTCAATAATATGGTATTCACATTTTCTCTCTTCTTCCTGTCTGTTCTTTACATACATAACCATAATACCATTGTCTCTGCGGTTTTTCCACAATTTTTTTATAACCGACATAAGAAAGTGTTACCGAACTCAACAGTCCAGGCAGGTCCAGGCATTTACTGTGCTGACTGTACGAACAGGCAGTGCCATCGGTCAGTCATTAGACATTTGGCTTCACAGCAGCAGGAGTACACACACAGACTGTATCAGATACAGTCCGGTGTGTGGCTGCTCCGGGATTTCCCTGCATTTTAAATTCATTTCTATTTGTCACCCAAATATGTAAGAATGCCGTCCCGGACTGCTTTTGCCACCTTATCCTGATATTCGTCTGATTCCAGCAGACCTGCCTCCCTGGTATTACTCAAAAAACCGCATTCCACAATATTTAAGATTCCCTCGCTGCGCTTCAGCAGATAATAGGTAGAATTTGCTTTCTCTATCCTTGGTCTGCTCACATCAAGCTGGCTGTTCATGGCGTCCTGAATGCACTTTGCCAGCTTTCCTCCCTCTGACGAGTGAGTAAAATAGAAAACTTGCGGACCGCAGACTGCCTCGTCAGGATAACTGTTCTGGTGGATACTCACAGTGAGAAGCGGCTGTTTTTCTTTGATAAGCTCGCACCGCTTCTGCATATCCTGCACTTTCTTGTTCCTGCTGTCCGCATCGTACAGCCCCCCATCCTCAGACCTGGTCATTATCACCTGATATCCCTCTTTTTCCAATAGCTTCTGGAGTTTTTTTGATATTTTCAGGTTTATTTCTTTTTCCTCCAGTTTTTTTATGCCCACCACTCCGGGATCCATTCCCCCGTGTCCGGCATCCACAACAATGACACCTTTCTTTCCTTCTGCTTCTTTGCTCACCAGCCGCGCGCCTTCCCTGGAGAGGAGAAATGCGGATGCGAGCAGAAGAACAGCCATCCCCAGTTCCACAAAACGTCTTTTCTTCATCAAATAAAAATCCCTCAAAGCCTACTCGTTAAAGTATATGCTTTGAGGGACTATCCTAATCTTTTAATTTTCCGCAGCCGTCCAATACCCTGACTGTCATGTGTAAAAACCATGCCGTATGGTCTTTGGCAAATTTTGCCCGGACACGGAACGGTACTAACCGCCGCTTTAGTGAATGCGCAGAACTGCTGAATCGTTACAGATTTTCAAAGAACTTCTCAGCGGGCACCGGACGCCCGAAATAAAAGCCCTGTATCAGTCTCAGCCCCATATTGCCCACACTGCCGTACTCCTCTTTTGTCTCCACACCTTCCAGGCAGACCTGTTTGCCTACATCATTGCACAATTCCGTGATAGACCGGATGAATGTGGCGTTGAACAGATCTGTGGTGATTCCTTTCACAAATCCCCTGTCAATCTTTACAATATCGGCAGGGATATGCTTGAGCATAGACAGTGAGGAATACCCCACTCCAAAATCATCCATTGCCACCCGGACACCCATTTTCTGAAAACTCTCCAGTGTCTCCCTGACAATGGCATCCTCTTTTACAAAGTATGACTCTGTCAGCTCCAGCGTAAGATTGGAGGGGCTGAGATCCACCTCTTTCAGCGTGTCTCTTACAAAGGACGTCAAATCTCCTTCCAGAAACTGTTGATAAGACAGATTTACGCTCATATTAAAATCCGGTTTCCGTTCACACCATTTTTTGCACTGAGCTGCGGCTTTGCGCAGGATCCACATGCCCATCGAGACGATCAGACCATTCTGTTCCAGCAGAGGTATAAACTCACCCGGGGAAACATCGCCATATTTGCTGCAGTGCCAGCGCGCAAGTGCCTCCGCGCCGTAAAGCTCTCCTGTCTTTGCATCCACCTGGGGCTGGTAACAGACAGAAAAGCCTGCAAAACCTCTCTCTACGCTCTCTCTGAGCATCTGTACCATTTCCAGCTTCTTCTCTTTTTCCTTAGGTATCTCTGAAGAATAGACCGTCATCCTGTTCTTGCCCATAGCCTTGGAGCGTTCAAGCGCATAGTTGGCACACTTTAAAAGCTCCAGATAATTATCTGCATTATCAGGACAGACTGCATATCCCCCTGATATGGTGCAGTAATATTTCTTTCCATTATATTCCTGCTGGCGTGTATATTGCTTCTGGATCTCTGAGAAAATATCCTCTGCGTCCTTTTCCGTTCCGTTTGTGATGATAATGCCAAACTCGTCTCCGTCGAGACGGTAAATTCTGGAATTTTCCGGAAGTATGCTTCTTATATTCCCTGCCGTCATCCGAAGGATCTCATCTCCAAACATCCGGTCATAGAGATCGTTTATATTTTTGAAAGCGTCCATATCCAGGATCATGACTCCGATCCGGGTGATCTGGCTGCCATCCATGAGATATTTCTTAATGCTGCCTTCAAATTCAAACCGATTGTACAGTCCAGTCATATGGTCGATCTGTTTTTCTTTGCCCAGATTCGTGATCATTCCGGCAAACATGTCAGGATTGCCGTACTGATCGCGGACCAATTTTCCTCTGCATCTCAGCCAGATCCATTCACCTTCTGCATTTCTTGCCCGGTACTCAATGTCGTGCTCCTCTGCACGCCCATCCGCAATTTCCTGATTGCTCTCTAAAAAATGCGCTTCATCATGGGGATGGATCAAACCGCTCCAACAGGCTGCTGCATTCTCCACCACCTCACCCGGCAGAGCAAATTCTGCCGCCATTGCAGGCGGGTATCTGAAAACACCGGTCTTCATATTACCTATAAATATATAGTCATCTGTACTCGCTGTCAGTGCATCGTAAAGACGTGCCTGATTATATTGAAAATCATCTTCGGTTACCGATTCCGCATCAGCATGCTTCAATTTGCTTTTCGCGCGCAAAATATGGTAATTCCGCTTCTGCACATACATCAGTTCGTCCGCTTTCGCTATAATATCCGAAACCGTAAAGCAGTCCTCCGGGTAGATTTCCACTGCCCCGTAGGAAAAAGACGGACTGCATTCCAGTCCATACTCCTCATACTCTCCTGCCAGTATTTCCAAAATCTTCTGTATACGTTTATCCGCACTGGCCAGCTCTTCCCCATAAACTGCCACAATAAACTCATCACTGCTCAGACGGAAAATAATATCCTCGGGACGCAGACAACGCCTGGAAGCAGACGTGACAAATTGAAGCACTCTGTCACCTGCCCTGTCTCCATAACGGTTATTTATCCAATTCAGACTGTCAATATCAAACATTGCCACTGTCAGCGTCTTTTTCTCTTTTTTAGCCCTTTTTATGATCAATTCCAGCCTGTCCTTGCCTTCTCTCCGGCTTGATACTCCTGTCAAAGTATCTGTTGCTGCCAGCTGCCACAACTCCCTGTGCTCCATAACGACCTCTCCTACACAAAAAACCTTATCCCTCTGCTGCTTGCTATTATAGATGACAGCAGGGAGCGATACAAGTCTATTCTACCACATATTGACAATAAATTCAAAAAAGTCCCCGGGATTTGTCTTCCCGGGGCAATAGGCAGTAAAAATCATACTCCGCTTTTCAGCTTCTATCTTTCGTTTTCCAGTTCTTCCTCAAGAAGAGCCTCATCTTCTTCACTCAGAAGTTTTGATATCTGCATTGCAATTTTGGAGTCTTCATCTTCCTCAAACTCCTCAAGTTCCGCAATATCATCCAGTGCATCCAAAAGATCCAGTTCCTGGGTATCTCCCAAATGAAGCTCCTCTGCATCCTCCGCCGGCGGCGGAAGTTCTACATCCGGCTCCTCTTCAATATCATTCAGTGATGTAGGCATTGTACTGATGATCTGATGTACCTCTTTATAAGAAGCCATGAAACGCTTCTGGGCCTGATTGATCAACTGTACGATCTCATTCATCTCATCCTGAACCGCTATGTATTTTTTCTTGCCCTCCCGCAGTTTATCATCAATTTCTGACTGCACTGCTTCCACGCGCTGTTTTGCCTCTGCTTCCGCGTCGGAAATCATGGTATTGCACTTCTCCTCAGCCTCTTTGATCATGGCGTCTGACTTTAACTGGGCATCAAAGACCAGTTTTCCTATGCTCTCATAATTGTCAATGTACTTCTGATATTTCTCATGGATTTCCATTTCCAGACGCTCCTGATGGGCGTCCTTTAACTCAATGCGCTTCATAAGCTCTGCTATCTTGGCATCCTTTTCCGAAATAAGCTTTTTCAGCCTTAACTGTTCAGAGGCAGCTTCATCCTTCATTCGCTGCACCTGTTCCAGCACATCCTCCTTATCAAATCCCCCCATGATCGTGGTTTTAAACAATTCGTGTTCTCCCATTACTCCACCTGTTCCTTTCTGAATCACATTCTTGCTGTTTTTGGCCTTTACTGCAGGTACTGGCTGATGGTGTTCCACACATCAGCTCTCTCAAATCCCAGTTTCCATTCTGCCACGCCTCCCAGCTCATACTTTTGTATCAACTGCATCTTGGCATCCAGTGACTGCTCATCCTCCAGCCATATCTGATACAGGCCGTTATCTGTAGCCAGTTCCGCATAATTTTGTGAAACCTCTTTGTTCCAATACTTTTCCATACCCATCTCTGCCACAATCTTATCTGCCTGGTCCATACCCATAATCTCACTCGTCACAGTTCCGGCATTGTCCGTAAACCAAAGTCTCGTATAGAAGGGAACCCCATTGATCACCTTATTCTTCGGAACCTCCTTCAATGTCTGCTGAATTCCCTCCTCCACAAATGGCAGGGAGGCAACAGAACCTGCTTTCTCAGTTCCGTCTGTATGCTCATCATACCCCATGATAATGACATAATCTGCCACGATTCCCTGTTCTTTCCTATTATAAAAGGAAGTAAACTGCGGAACCGGATCATCTATGGACAGAACCAGATTGTTTTTCCGGCAGGAAATGGACAGTTCGCGGATAAACTGGATAAAATGAGGTGCTTCCTCCTGGGTCAGCGTCTCAAAATCCACGTTAATGCCGTCCAGACCCACTCTTGCCGCTTCTTCTATGAGTTTCTGAATGAGATGTTCTCTGGATGTGCGGTTTGACAGCGTGTCCAGAGTGCTCACATCTTTGTTGAAATTATCGATCAGGCCCCAGACTTCCAGCCCCTTTTCATGGGCCAGCTTCACATAATCCGCACTGGCCAGGGAGGAGATGGTTCCCTCTGCCCCCGTGACGGAAAACCACGTGGGAGAAATCACATTGATCCCTGTTATGCCCTCCAGCGTCTGGGCTAGCCCGGCATTGGCATCCTCAGAGGTAACCTGATGCCACGCCAGATTGATCTTATGATCTCTTGTGAGACTGGTAAACTCTTCTTTATAGCTGCCGTCATACTCCACGTCCTTCTCCTCTGACGCTGTCAGGTCTTCTTTTGCCACATAGCCGTTGAAGCCGTCCGGAGTTGCCACCTGAGACCAATTGTCCAGCTCTTCTATCAATGTCAGTTCCGTACCTTTTGCCACATCTGCCAAAATATCGCTCTTGATGCCGCCCCGGTAACGGATCACCGTGTCATTCTTCGCTTTTACGATCTTTTCACTCCCCCACTGGTAGCGAATTACCGCCTTGTTGGGGTTTTCTGTCACCGTACTGGTGATTTTCATATATTTCTGAATAAAATCAAGTGCCAGATAAATTTTATCATCGGTCTGGCGGATGATCTTATAGCCTTCGTCTTTATTTTCACCGTTCACTGTATAAGCAGTGCTCTCCGGTGCTATGGTAAGAATCTCATTTGGTGTGGTGTAAAGCATCTGTGAGCTGTCCGCTTCCCAGTAAAAACGCCCTCCCAGCACATTTGACACGGTATCGTAATCCAGATAGACGTGTCCATCCATCAATTTACCCTTCGCTTCACTCACTGTATTCTGGAGCACTAAGGCCACATCATCCTCTTTCTCCAATCCATAATACGTGTTCAGATCCATTCTCGTATCGGAAGGTGTACGTCTCTTGATCGCGGCAGTCAGCACTCCCACAGCTGCAACCACTACTATGAGAAGGATAACTACCAGTACCATAACGGCATTGCTGTTCCTTCTCCTTCTCCGCCTTCTCTTCTTTTGACTCATAATTTAACTCCTTATTTTTTCTCGCATTTCTCCACCATTATAACATACTTTTTTCGTTCGTCATTACTTTCTTCGACAATTTATATTTTTTTAATAGTAGAACTTAACAGCCGGATTGGGGAAAATCCCTCACAAGCACAGAGATCCCCCCTGTTCCGGCCCCCTGTCATACATACCGGGAACGCAAATATCACAGGGTTTCCTAAATGGCTTACTCGTTTTTCACGAAATCAAACTGCAGCTTTTCAACCTCCCCTCTCTCATTCTGCACATAGTCCCGCATATAGACACCTTCCTCTGCGACACTGCATGCCTGTTCAATTTCTTCCGGAGTGCTCGGACTTCCGTTCAGCATAAGGGGAATCCCCTGACGCCGGTAGGTTTCCAGTTCACACCGGAGCGCTGAAGTTTCCTTGTCTTTCTTCATGTTTACTGTGGACAGCAGTTCGTGATATATTATACCTCTGCCCTCTCCTTTCTTCTTGAAACGCGGTTCCAATATTACAGATAAAGAAAGGCGCTGTAATCCCCATAAAAAATATATCCATAGTCTGTGTTCTCTGTCACATGGGATCATGCAAATCGTACAGAATGTACTCTCTGCCTGCGGTCAGACGCCGCCTGAAATGAAAATTAAGAATATTGTCATTGACGAAGGCCTACGGGATGTCATCACTCCCCTCTGTAAAAAATTTTACAGCACTCCTTCTTTGTCTGTGGAAATCATTATATCATATATGAATTTGACTTAGCAAGCCATTTTATGTAATTATTTCTTATTTTGATCATATTTTTACTTTTTTCCACATATATGAAAAAAGTATGAAGCGCTTTACATACCTGCGTTTCATAGTATATAATATAAGTGAGATACCAGCATCTTTGTTTTGCCTGAAGGGCAGAACTGACAGATAGACAGGATGTGATAAAATGAAGATAGAAAAAATCAACGACAACCAGATACGTTGCACGCTCACAAAGGCTGATCTGGAAGACCGTCAGATTCGTTTAAGTGAACTGGCTTATGGTACGGAAAAGGCCAAAGACCTGTTCCGTGATATGATGCAGCAGGCAAACTATGAATTCGGTTTTGAAGCCGATAATATACCGCTGATGATTGAGGCGATTCCGGTTTCTGCGGACAGCATTATCTTGATCATTACCAAGGTGGAAGATCCCGAGGAACTGGACACACGTTTTTCCAAGTTTACGCCTTTCGGCGGACCTGCAGGAGATAATTCACAGCCGCCTTTAGAATTTGAAGGAGCTGATGACATCATTGATGTATTCCAGAAAATTTATGAGGCCAAAGCAAAAAGCGCAGCCAAGAAAAAGGGAGTGAAAACACCAGCGCCGACAGAGTCACCGGAAGTACCGGTCCGTCTTATACGGCAGTACCGTTTTCAGGACCTGGACGGCGTGATCCGCGCAGCCCGCGGTCTGAACAATTTCTTCCAGGGAGAGAACTCCCTCTACAAGGACGGTGCAACAGGGGAATATGAACTGGTCATTCACCAGTCAGAGAACACCCCGTCCGATTTTAATAAAGTCTGCAACATGCTTTCCGAATACGGAAAAGGCAGTGCTTTTTCACAGGCAGGCGAAGCTTATCTGAGGGAACACGCCGAACGCATTATTGCCGGCAAAGCACTACAGAAATTGGCAGCCCTATAACCGGATGCTGGTAAAAAGCCCCGGCGGATATCCATTTTTATGGAGACCGCCGGGGCTTTTCATCTTCAATTATTTATCTGCCAGAAAATCGTTGATCTGAGCAGCCAGAACATCTGCATCAATTCCATGAACCATAGCAGCTTCTTCCAGGCTTTCACCCTGAGCGGAAGGACAGCCGATGCAGTGCATACCGGCTCTCATCAGAATCGGAACAATATTTTCATCCACACGGAGTAATTCGCCGATTGTCATATCTTTGGAAATTGTCATGATAGTTTCCTCCTTTTTTCGTACTGTGTATTATTATAAACTCTTTTTCTCCTATATTCAACTGTTTTTCTCCGGTTTTCTTTTTCTTTCCAAAAATTGTGGCAGTGATCACAGCAGATGCCTTGAAACGGACAGCTGGTACTCCTGTCTGCAGACTTGAACTCCATTTCCCGCCGGATAGCCCACTTGCCTGCAAACAAGAATAATTCACGGATTGTTTAGAAATAAAGACTTGTATTCTAATACCAAATATATTAGAATATGCGTAAGAACTGAATCTTATACCAACGGATGTTCCGAATTTTACCGCTGCGCTGACGCGGGGATAAGATAAGGTAGGGTTCAGAAATTATAAAAGGAGGATTTTAAGTATGGCATATGTAATTACAGACGAATGCGTAAGCTGTGGAACTTGCGAAGGAGAATGCCCATCTGAAGCTATCTCCCAGGGCGATGACAAATACGTTATCGATGCTGACAAATGTGTTGACTGCGGAACTTGCGCAGAAGCATGTCCTACAGAAGCAATCGTAGAGGCTTAATAAAAAAAACACAAACCTGTTTTACTGCAGGTTTGTGTTTTTTTATTATCTTTTTTTCTTAAACAATTTTTTATTCTTCTGCCGCTCCTGCTCCATGGCCGCCGCCACTTCCCTGCGGGATTTCTGACAGATTCTGATTCTCTCATCCAGCCTTTTATAGCGTTCTTCCCCGGAATGAAGGGTCCGCATCCGCTCTTTTACCAACCTGTCCAGTATTTCCATAAACTCTGCCGGAACCTGGCTTTCAGCTTCCGCCTCAGCCTGTACTGGCGCCTGCCGCGTTTTGCCGGTGACTGCACGGTTCTTTTCCTGAGCGGAGTTATGATTCTGAACCGGGTTATGATTCTGAACCGGCCTGTTCTTTCTGGAGGCCGCTTTTCTTGCAGCTGCCCTTTTGCTTTTCCTTGATGTAGGTATTTCTCTTCTCTGCTCTGCCGGTCTCTGTCCTGCCGGCTCCGGTGTTTTTTGCTGTACCGTTTCAGTCACTTTCTCCCGGCTGCCGGTTGTCCTTTGTTCTGTCTCATCCCGGTTTTCCTCATCCTTATATAAAAAGGGAATCAGGCTGCCGATTTCTTTTAATGCAAGTCCCTTTTTCTTCAGTTCTTTAATAGCCAGAAGTACCTGGATATCATATCGGGTGTAGTATCTGTGCCCCATTTCGTTTCTGTCGATCGGCAGATGCAGCTCCTCTTCCCAAAAGCGCAGGACATGTGACTGCACGTCCAAAAGCTTCGCCGTTTCAGAAACCGAATAGCTGGTTTCACTCATACACTGACCCCTTCCATTTTGCGTCGCAACTGTTCAGTATCTTCAAAGTTTGCGTCTTTCTTTAAGGAATATTATAGCAGGGGATGAAAAAAATGCAAGAAAATGTGTTCGACAAAAGCTGCGGGAATCTTATTGGCAAACGTAAGCTCCATCCACGATCAGGTCGGTTCCGGTCGTATATGCAGAGGAATCCCCGGCCAGATAAAGAACCGCCCCGATAAGTTCTTCCGGAGTCCCCATCCTGCCGTAGGGCATCATGCCTTTCCAGGCATCTTTAAGCTCCTGGGGTGTATCGACAGACATTGGTGTGGATATGTATCCGGGACTTAAACTGTTTACCCGTATTCCGTAGGGAATCCATTCCAGAGCCAGAGACTTTGTCAGATGTATCACACCGGCTTTTGAGGCATTATAGGAGGCCTGCCACTGAGGTATGTTCACAATGGTACCTGACATGGATGCCATGTTGATGATGCTTCCGTGTATCTTTTTCCGTACCATAAGCTTTGCAGCGCTGCGGGCCATAATATACTCCCCGGTCAGGTTCACATCAACCACACGCCTGAATTCCTCGATACTGGCCTCAAAGGTACTTTTGTGGATGCAGATACCGGCATTGTTGAACAGCACATGAATACCGCCGCTTCTCTTCTCAATCTCTTCTACCGCCCGGTCCACGCTCTTCTCATCCGTCACATCTGCCTTGATATCATAGGCCCTATTCCCATCCTCCTGAATGATCCTTACCGTTTCGCCCCCACCGGAACGGCTTAATATGACAACCTCAGCCCCTGCATTTGCCAGTCCTCTGGCAACTACCTGACCAATTCCCCGGTTTCCTCCCGTTACAACAGCAGTCTTGCCCTCAAGTCCAAAAAGTTTGTCCAGATATCTTCCTGATTTTTCAGACACGATCATATCCCTCCTTCAGCTCTCTGTAGATTTCTTCTATATCCGCGATTCTGGGGTTTGCCTGATAATCAGGCAGTTCATGTCCCCTCTCTGCTATCTTCCTAAGTATATCATATTCCACACCAAATTGAGGGAAATTCAGCCACATTCCTATATCTTTCATGAGTTTTTCTATTTCCCTGCAGCACTCTGACGCGGCTTTGGCATCAGGTGCCTCTCTCAGGGCAGGATTGAAGATACGCCCAACTTCTGCAAATTTTTTCTCCGCCGCCGGACAGGTAAACTGCAAAAAGGACGGGTATATCAAGGCCAGAGATTCCCCGTGCATGATCTGGGGGCAATGGCCGCTAATAGTCATGCCCACACCATGGGGAAGCGTCACTCCTGCATTGGCAATCGCCAGCCCACCGCACGTGTCTGCCCAGGCCATTCCTTCTCTGGCGTCCATATCCTCACCGTTTTTCACTGCTCTTCTCAGATATTCCACAGTGTACTTCATACCCTCAAGTGCGATCATGTCCGTATACGGAGAAGCCTTGACATTGATATAGCTTTCAAAGCAGTGACAGAACGCATCAAATCCGGTGGACGCTGTTATATGGGCCGGCATGGAAACGGTAAGTTCAGGATCGATCAGTGCAACGCGGGGATAGATCAAATTGTTGAAAATAGCGCTCTTAGTACAGGTCTCTGTCTCTGTCATGACCGCTACCTGCGTCACCTGTGACCCTGTACCCGCGGTTGTCGGTACCGCGATCACAGGCAGCGTGGCTTTTGGCTGCGGACTTTTAAAAAACAGATGATCCCACGCCTTGCCTCCGCTGGCCGCCGTCACAGCAATGGCTTTTGCCGTATCCATGACAGAACCACCCCCAAGGCCTATCACTGCCTGACATCCTTCTTTTTTTGCAACAGCGGTACCCTCCTCCACGCATTTTGTGGTGGGGTTTTGTGCTACGTTATCAAAGTGCCAAACAGTAAGTCCGCTGCTTTTCAGGCTTTCTATGATTCCATCATACAATTTTTCCCTGGTGGACTTTTTCCTGCTCGTGACCAGAAGGATCTTATCACCAAATCCCGCTGCCAAACCGGGAAGTTCTACAATGCTGCCCTTTCCGAAAATAATTTTTGTTGTCTGCTCATATTCAAACCGTTTGTTCATATGCACGCCCCCGTCATCCGTAAATATTCTTTCTCTTGATCTTCAGGACAGTGGCAATGTTGTTCTTCCTGACATTTGCTGTGTCAATAAGGAGTACGTCATCTTTTGCAGTCCATGTAAGCGGCCGTCCGTCACCCAGAACGCTTATGCTCTCAATCTCCTCTTTATAGACCATCGGAAGTATATGGTGCAGTGCCGTCTTGTCTCCTATTTTTCCCAGCGCGGATGCATAGATATATTCGTCCCTCATGGTATACCGAATGTCTCTCGGTGTATATTCCACTTCATCCATCTCACAAAAAGCACCGGAGCCTGTCATTTTTGTAGGTCCTTCCTCTGCTGTGCGCCATGGTGTAGTATCATAGACAGCTTCCCCGTTCTCTTCAAGCCATTCTCCCATTTCCAGAAGGATTTTTCGGGCTTCTTCGGGAATCGTTCCATCCGGCTTTGGTCCCACATTCAGAAGCAGATATCCGTTTTTACTCACATTGTCCAGCAGATAGTGGATCAGGGATTTGGCTGATTTATACTCTGCATCCTGCATATATCCCCATGCTTCCCCTGCGTCCACGGTGGTGTCGGTGATCCAGTCATGATATGTAGCTTCAGCAAATCTTCCCTGTTCCAGATCAATCAGACCGGCTCCCACGGGCAGATGGTTCCATTTATAGGAAACTGCTGTCTCCTGTCTGTTTTTCTCTGCCATATCCCTGTAATACGTCAGAAATTTTCTCTGGTAAAAATCATTGATAAAGGCCAGACCGAAATCAAACCATATGTAATCCGGCCTATATGCGTCTATAACCTCTTTCAGCTTTATAAACCACTTTTCATGGAATGCGGCACTTGGAAGGTCCTGGGCTATCCACTGCCTGTCTATGGCTCCGTCCATGGTATTAGACCAGCGGATCGGTTCCGGCATATATCTCTTATCAGAACCCCAGTCCATATTGTGTGCTTCTCCGTACAGGCCTGCGTATCTGGGATCTGAGGTGTCGTATTCTTTTACCCAGTGAGGGTAAAACTTCCAGTTCTCTGCGTGATGAAAAGCTGTCATAAAATACATGCCCTGTTCCCGCACCGCTTTTTCCAACTCTCCTACCACATCCCTCTTAGGTCCCATAGCTGCCGCATTCCATTCATTCACACGGCTGTCCCACATGCTGAACCCGTCATGGTGCTCCGCCACCGGGCCTGCAAATTTAGCACCTGCTTTTTTAAACAGCTCTGCCCATTCTGCGGCATCAAATTTTTCTCCGGTGAACATAGGGATCAAATCTTTATATCCCGTTTTTGACGGATGTCCGAAATGTTTGCAGTGATAAGCAAACTGATCCGTCCCCTCCTGGTACATCTTATATGGATACCAGGAAACATTCGGTCCGAATGCCGGCACACTGTAGACACCCCAATGAGTGTAAATGCCGAATTTTGCTTTTCTCATCCATTCCGGTGTCCGGTAATCTGTCAGTTCTTTCCATTCTTTAACTTTTATCCCCATAAATTTCTTCTCCTTTTTTATTTATTGGCTCCGCTTGTCAGTCCTTTAACCACATTTTCCTGAAGCACCAGATACATGGTAAGAGGCGGCAGAATAGCTATGAAAATGGCTGCCATCAGCGCACCGTAATCACTTTTTCTGGCCCCTACAAAATTCAGCAGACCCACAGAAATGGTTCTGAGTTCTGCTTTTCCGATGAATACCATGGAGACCAGAAGGTCATTCCAGGTATACATAAATACAAATATCCCCACAGTGGCAATGGCAGGCTTTACAAGCGGCAGGATAATTCTGGTGAACACTTTGTATATACTGCATCCATCAATGATCGCAGCTTCCTCCAGAGAGGTGGGCAGACTGTTCATGGAGCCTGTTATGATAAAGGTGGCCAGAGGCATATGTGACGCCGTAAAAAGCAGGATCAGGATCAGATAGTTGTCCCGGATGTCAAAATTATTGATCGCCCAGGCTAAAGGTACAATGATACTCTGAATAGGCACCATCATGCCCATGACAAAATAGACTCTGACTGCCCCTTGTCCCTTAAAGCGCAGACGTGAGATGGCAAAGGATACCATGCTTGCCGCCAGCGCCGTCAGTGCCAGCGTCACAACGGCCAGGAACATACTGTTCAAAAACTGCCTTCCTATATTTCCAATTTCAATAGCCGTTTTATAATTTTCAAAATGAAACGCCGAAGGAAATTTAAACGGTGATGTAAAAATCTCTGTATTCGTTTTAACGGATGATATCATAACAAAATACAATGGGTAAATAAAAATAAAGAGAAAAAATAGGGAAACCAGGTATAATATGACTTTTTTCGTTATTTTTCTAGCGTGATCGTTCATTTTTCCTCCTTAATATTCCAGCCGTTCCCGTTTTGTAATGCGGAGACTTATGACAGTAAATATAATGCTCAGGATAAAGATATAAACACCGATAACAGATGCTTTCCCAAAGTCATTGTATCGAAATGCCTCTTTATAAAGCAGTGTACTCGGCACATCTGTCAGGCCGTTTGGACCTCCTTCTGTCATAACATAGACAAGATCAAAGGTTTTCAAAACCGCAGTTACGATGACCACAATGCTTGAAATAATAGATTCCCAGATCATTGGAATGATTATATGGAACACCTTCTTTATTCCCACAGCTCCGTCCAGCTTCGCAGCCTCCACCACATCATCAGGGATCCCTGAAATGGCAGCATAGCTGACTGTCATGTGGAAACCGATGCCGCACCAGGCATTTACCAGGATAATGGTTGTCATGGCAGTATTTTTATCCACCAGCCAGCTCTTTACCAGGCTGTCCAGACCGATTCCCTGAAGCATGGTGTTCAAAACACCTGTGGGCATCAGTATAAAATACCATAAGAGACCGATAACCGTTGTGGACAGTACCTGTGGTACAAAATAAGCAAATTTGAATAAACGGTATCCCCGGAATCTCTCACTGAGCATAACTGCCAACAAAAGCCCTATGGGAAGCTGCGTACACAATGTCAGCACCATGAACCACATGATATTTTTGATGGAATGCCAAAACATGGCATCTGTGATAACCGCCTTAAAATTACTGAACCCCACAAACACCATGGGGACATTCTTGATCCCGTTCCATTTAAAAAAGGACATAACCAGGGAACCGCCGATGGGAACCATTAAAAGTACCGTATATAAAAGGAACCCGGGAAGCAGAAAACATAACACTGCCTTTTTATTCCTTCTTATTCTCTCCATTGCTGTGCCTCCTTTTCTGAAGAGGCCGCCGCAGCATCATACTGCAGCGGCCTCGTGCTGCTCCCGGTTATTGACCTGAACCGGCCGCCTCCAAACGGCTCTGGATCTGTTCTGCCGCTTCATCTGCCGTCATTCCTGTAAGTGCTCCGATAAATGCTTCTCCGACGATATCTTCCAATACGGCTACAGTATCGTATGCCCACGCATCACTGCCCCATACCTTTACGTCCTTTTCCTTGATCTCCAGCAGATCAGAGAGGAGCGGACTCATTTTGTCTGCATCCAATTCCACATCGTTTCTGACCGGAATATTTCCGCAGTCATATGCGTATCTCTGCTGGGTCTCTTTGTCAGCGAACATACAAGCCAGTTCCCACACGTATTTCAGTTTCTCCGGTTCATCCTTCAAGTGTCCTCCCAATTCCAACTGTGACGGATACGCAATGTCATTGTCTTTAAATTCTTCTCTGTCTGACATATACGGCATACGGAATACGCCCACATTGTCCTCCATATCGGTCAGTTCTGCGATCCTCCAGCTTCCGTCAAATGACATGGCTGTCTGTCCGCTTACAAACATGGCTTTTTCCGTTTCATAGTCAAGTCCCAGGTAATCTTCTCCAAAGATTCCTCTGTCTGCCAGGTCCTGGATAAATGCAATAGTCTCCACAACATCTTCATCTGTCCATTTTGCTTTTCTTCCGCCCAGTTCTTTTGCCTTTTCCACACCGCACATTTTATAGAGAAGCCCTGTCTGGATATGTACCACACGCCATGCATTGGATGCCCCCACCACCCATGGCGTGACGCCTGATTCTTTTAATTTATCGCACACTTCATAGAATTCATCCCAGGTTTCCGGTGTTTTCTCAATCCCCGCTTTTTGGAACAGTTCTTTATTATAATAGAAGACTTCCATCTGGTTGTTAATGGGCAACGCATATGTTCCCTCTGTCCCCACAGAAGATAATTCCATCATATCGAGAAGTGTGGCGTCCACATTGTCTTTCACATCCGGTGTCTCTGCGATCAAATCCGTCAAATCCAGAAAAACACCTGTATCTGCGTATTCTTTCATAATACTGATACCCGGCCACTGGATAATATCCGCTACATTTCCGGATGCAATATCTGTCTTAAACTGGTTTGTAAAGCTGTTGCTGTCATTGGTGCTCTCATCCTGGATCGTAATACCCGGATATTTCTCCTGAAACTCCTTGAGCACTTCCTCTTTCAGCTTGGTACCGCTGTCAGCCCCTGACATTCTTGTGAGAAGCCGGATCGTGATCCCTTCTCCGCTTCCTTCTTTGTCAGAATCCGTTTTCCCAGCTTCTTCCTTTGCCTCTGTCCCGCTTCCTGCATCCTGGCCTTTGCCCCCTGTATCCGACTCATTGCTGCCACATGCGGAAAGTCCTGTTGCTGCCATAGCTGCTGCCAAAAGTGCTGCGATTTTCTTTCTCATTCCTTTACTCATGATCAATACCTCCATAATTTTTGCTGTACCCCTAAAGTGCGTTTATATTTATTTCGGATCTAATTCCCATATTTAATGAACTTTTTCAGCACCAGGGACGCAGACCCGACTGCGGTGCCGTTCTCACCCATCTGAGAAATTACTAACTTCACCTGCCTTCCTGCAAATTTCATCTGCCTCTCACGAAGCACTTCCTTAATTTTCTTTAAAAATATATCACCTGCGTTAGTCAGACCTCCAAATAATATGATCAGGTCCGGATCCAGCAGATTAATATAATTTGCCAGCCCAATTCCGATATACTGCATGGCGCGCTCTGTGATCTGGATCGCCATTTGGTCTCCCAGATGTGCCGCTTCAAATACTGTCTTCGCCTCAATGCGGTTGATGTCTCCATTTACCAATTCCATTATTTTTGATGCATTGCCCTCCAGCACTGCTATCTTGGCATCTCTGGCAATCGCGTTTCCTGAGGCAATGGCCTCCAGGCATCCTTTGTTGCCGCAGTTGCATTTTGGCCCGTTCTTTTCCAGAATGATATGTCCGATTTCCCCGCTGCTTCCGGAACTTCCCCTGTAAAATTCCCCTTCCCGCATAATAGCAGAACCAATACCGTGACCCAGATTCACAACTAAAAAATTTCTGGAATCTACTCCGGCGCCAAAGTAATACTCTCCCATAGCCAATGCACGGTTGGCATTTTCGATTGTTATATCCATCTTAAACCGCTCACGGATGGGTGTGAGCATATCCACATTCTCCCATTTAAAATCAGGAGAAAACAGAACTTTCCCGCTTTCCTCATCCAGAATTCCCGGCATACCGATTCCCATTCCTAAAATCTGCTTCTCCGGCAGACCGCTTTCCCGTATCACATTTTCTATTACCCGGATCAGTCTAGATATCCATACCTCCGGCACCACTGTGCCTCCTGTCTCCATGATCTCACGGATAAAAACCTCACCTGCAAGGTTCATCATCAGCACATTTGTTTTGCTGCGCCCTACCCCCACTCCGATAATATATTTTGAGTCGGGTATCAGTTCCAGTAATTCCGGGCGTTTCCCCCCGCTGGATTCCCCTTTTCCCACATCCTGCACAAACTGTTTATGAGAAAATTCCTCCGTTATTTTCATAACTGTCGGAATGCTGAGGCCAATGGTTCTGGCGATCTCCGCACGGCTGATCGGTCCTTTTCTTCTGATCAGATCAAAGACCATGCTCCGGTTCATCTGTGCCATTGCAAACTTATCGTATTTCACTATTCTCTGCTCCTCGTTAACTTACTTAATTTAACTAACTAACTGAATAAAAAAAATAAATATACAAAATTACGACAAATTATTATTTTTCATTCTAATATGCGCTCTAATTTACTCTTAATTCAACAGTTACTTAATTAACTTAACTAACTTTATATGTGAATTATAACGTACTGTTTTTCAATTGTCAACTCTTTTTTGTGCGTTTTAACGTAAAATTTAAAAATGCATTATTTTATTACTGCCTTACAAAAGACATGCTTTTGCGAATGCTGACAAAAGTGCTGCCGTAAAGCCCCCAAAAGACTTTACGACAGCTTCTGTGTCCGTCAAAGTTCCCCTCCGTTTTCTATAAACAACCTTATCAGCATGGCGGCAGCACCTATGGCTGTAGCGTATTCTCCCAGGGTACCGGTCCTTATAGACACATTTTTCCCGGAATACTTCATTTTGTATTTTTCTACTGTCCTCTGCAGCTGGTCCAAAAACAAATCTTTAGATTTTGTGAGGCCGCCGGCCAGTATGATCATATCCGGGTCCAGCAGATTAATGCTGCTGGCTATGGCGATCCCCACATACTCCATTGCCTCATCTATTATTTTCCGGCTCAGTATATCGCCTGCCCTGGCGGCCTCAAATACCATCTCCGCCTCTATTTTCCCCTGTTTAACCGCTGCCCTGCTGACTAGAGTCTGCTTTCCTTCCATTATTTCCCCTTCCATCCGCTTTGCAATGGCGTTCCCGGAAGCCAGCGCCTCCAGACACCCCTGATTGCCGCAATCACAGAGAGGACCGTCCGGCTCCATGATCATATGTCCGAATTCGCCGCAGGTCCCGCTTTTACCATAGAGCAGCTGGCCGCTCTCAATAATTGCCGCCCCAATACCGTATCCCAGATTGATGCAGAGGATATAGTCCGCGTTTTTTGCCGCGCCGTAGATATATTCTCCAAGCGCCAGAGCACGGTTAGCATTTTCCAGAAAGATCTTGTAAAACGGGAGTCGGTTCCTGAATATCTCCATCAGCGGCACATTTACCCAGTTAAAGTCCGGGGAAAAAATAACGTCTCCCCTGGCGTAATCCAGAATCCCCGGCATACCAATGCCGATCCCCATAAAGCGTCCTTTGGAAATCCCGCTTTTTATGATCAGAGCTTCCACACGTTCGGCTATTTTTTCCAGAAACTGTTTCGGTTGTTTAATGTCCTCCTCCGTAGTAGGAAAACATTCTTTTGACATAATGACAGCCGCCATATCGATAATCACGATTTTCACGTAATGGCGGCCAATATCTATTCCTGTTATGTAATAGGCATTTGAAACGAATTCCAGTAAATCAGGTCTTTTTCCTCCTGTTGACTCACCTTTTCCGATAGTTTTTACCAGATTCTCCCGTTCAAATTCCTCTGTGATCTTCATTACAGTGGGAATACTCAGCTCAGCCTTTCTTGCGATTTCCGCTTTATTGATGGGGCCTTGTGTACGAATCATTTCCAGCACTATCTTCTTGTTCAATTGTGCCAACATAGCCTTGTTATATGACATTCTCTTCCCTCGTTTTTCTCCCTGATGTACTCTCGTAATCTCCTGGTGTTTTTTTCCAGGGTTTCTACTTCTTTTATTTTAATCTAGGCTATTCAATTTTTCAACTGTTGATTTGCAGCTTCTCTTTTGCGCTTCTCTTTTATCTTTCCCTGTTTTTACAGATGACCGGCAGATAGATTCTGCCGGTCATCATAATACGTCTCTGCTTCTGGTTTCAGGTTTCCCACTTAAAAATGACAATGCCTGCAATGGCCACTGCCATGCCAATCAGCTTTCTCCACTCAAATCCTACTTTTTCCACTCCAAAGACACCGAAAACCTCGATCAGGTATGCCACTGCAAGCTGTGCTATTACGATGAGCATAGCTGCGCGGGCTGGTCCCAGGGAAGACATACTCTGGATAACCGTAACTGTGATGAACGCGCCGATGACTCCCCCTAATAAAATGTACTTGTGGTCAACTCTCGCCAAATCGGTTATCTTGTCCCGTCCTGTAAACAGCCATGCGGCTATGCAGACCAGAAATGCCGATATCTGCACCCATCCTGTAGATACCCATAAGCTGGTCTGTTTTGTCAGCGCTGTATTAAAAACACCCTGTACGCTCATCAGCGCACCTGACAGAAGCGCAACTAAAATTCCCCACATAAAAAATCCCTCCACATCCTTTTTCTTACTAGAATGTCCCAAAAAACAATTTTTATGTGGATATGCCGCAACAATCTAATAGGTCTGCGCATTTCCTGCAGTATATAAATACGGACCATCCGCATATGGACAGTCCGCATCTTTTCTGATTTCATATATTTAAAAGCTTTTTTCTAATTTTTCTATCATCTCATCCACATCCCGCTCCGTGATCACAAGAGGCGGCACAAGGCGCAGCACATCACTGCCTGCAGATATGACCATCAGGCCGTTCTCTATAGCTTTTGACACGATTTCTCCCACCGGACGGCCAGTGACAACAATCCCCTGCATCAGTCCTTTTCCTCTCCTTGCTGTAAGGAAATCGTATTTCTGCACAAGTGCATCCAGCTTCTCTTCCAGGTATGCGGATATTTTTTTTACATGTTCCAATATTTTTTCACTCTCGAACAAGTCGAAAACCTTGCTGACTGCTGCACAGGCAAAAGGATTTCCCCCGTATGTGGTTCCGTGGTCCCCCGGCACTAGAGACTTTTCTGCAGTCTTTTGATTCAGGACAAATGCTCCAACGGGAACACCACAGCCCAGTGCTTTGGCAGTTGTCATCACATCCGGCTCGACACCGTAATCCTGGAACGCGAACATACATCCGGTCCGGCCCATACCGCACTGGATCTCATCCAGGATCAGCAGGATATCATGCTCATCACACAGAGCACGCACACCTTTTAAGAATTCCGGTTCTACCGGATAGATACCGCCCTCTCCCTGGACGGTTTCCATGATGACAGCACAGGTCTTCTCTGTGATCTGACTCTTTACACTCTCCAGATCATTAAAATCAGCAAACTTAATACCGCCGATCAACGGCTTAAACGGTTCCTGATAATGGGTGTTGCCTGTTACAGACAAGGCGCCCAAACTCCTGCCGTGGAAAGAATGCCTCATGGCAATGATCTCATGGTCTGTATTTTTATCTTTCAGCCAGGCATATTTTCTTGCCACTTTAATAGCCCCCTCAATAGCCTCTGTCCCGCTGTTGGTAAAAAATGCCTTGTCAAGGCCGGAAGCTTTTGTGAGCTTTTCAGCCGCTTCTACCATGGGCACATTGTAGAACAGGTTTGAGGTGTGGATCACTTTGTCAATCTGGTCTTTCAGCGCCTGATTATATGCCTGATTGTTATAACCCAGAGCAAAAACAGCAATACCTGCCGCAAAATCCAGGTATTCTTTTCCGTCCACATCGTAGAGACGGACACCGTCTCCTTTTTCCAGAACTACCGGAAAACGGTTATACGTGTGAAGGATCACATTCTCGGCACGTTCCATATATGCATTACTCTTGGTCTTCATGATAATATTTCCCCTCGCCTTTCCTTAAGATTGCTGTTCCGATCCCTTTATTTGTGAAGATTTCCAGAAGCAGACAGTGCGGAATCCTGCCGTCTAATATATGTACTCTGGAAACGCCTTCCTCAATGGCGTCAATGCAGTTCTGAAGCTTCGGGATCATACCACCGCCCACATTTCCGTTTTCAATGAGGTTTCTTGCATCATTTACGAAAAGCTCTGATATGAGGCTGGAAGGGTCATCCGGGTTTCTGTATACCCCTTCAATATCTGTCAGGAATGCCAGTTTCTCAGCTTTCATGGAACAGGCAATGGCACAGGCAGCATCATCGGCATTGATATTATAGGTTGCGAAATCATCTCCCAATCCTATGGGACACACAATGGGAAGAAAATCTTTTTCCAGCAGATCGTAGAGGATCTTTGGATTCACTGTTTTCACGTCTCCCACATATCCGATATCCTGTCCGTCGGAAAGTTTTTTGTTGACTGACAAAAGACCGCCGTCTTTTCCGCTGATACCCACAGCCCTTACACCCAGGGACTGTACCAGAGTCACAAGTTCTTTGTTGACTTTTCCCAGGACCATCTCTGCGATCTCCATAGTCTCATCATCTGTGACACGCAGACCGTTTACGAATTTGGCTTCTTTTCCCACTTTGCCTACCCAGCGGCTGATTTCCTTGCCTCCGCCGTGGACAATAATGGGTTTGAAACCAACCAGCTTTAAAAGTACCACATCCTTGATGACATCGCGTTTGAGCTGTTCATCCACCATTGCGCTTCCGCCGTATTTTACAACGATCACTTTCCTGTTAAAACGTTGTATGTACGGGAGCGCCTCAATGAGTACCTCCGCTTTGTCCAGATATTTTTGATTCACCATTTCCCTATCCTCCGTTACTGTTCTGTGTTATTACTGTTCTGTTTGATTTTTGTTCTGTATGGTTACTGCTCTATACGCTTTTTGTTCCGTTTCTTTTATGACCGGTAATCCGCGTTTATCTTTACATAGTCATAGGTCAGGTCGCATCCCCATGCCGCAGCCTGGGCCTCTCCCATCTTAATATCCGCAATAGCTGTCACTTCTTTTTCTGACAGTATCTTTGTGGCCTCTTCCTCGCTGTATCCGGTTGCCACACCATCTTCGATTATTTTCAGTTTTCCTGCTGCGCTCTCAAAGTATAAATCCACTTTTTCAGGATCAAACTTGGCACCAGAATATCCCATAGCGCACAGGATACGTCCCCAGTTTGCGTCGTGTCCGAAAATAGCTGCTTTTGTAAGGTTTGAGGTGATAATGGATTTGCTCAGGGTCACTGCCTGCTCCTTGCTTTCCGCATGGATAACTTTTACCTCAAACAATGCGGTAGCACCCTCTCCGTCCGCTGCAATGTGTTTTGACAGCCAGGTATTCACATATCCGAGAGCTTCTGTAAATTTGGAATAATCCTCATTTTTCTCTGTGATCTCTTTATTGCCTGCCTGACCGTTAGCCAGGAGGAGCACCGTGTCGTTGGTGGATGTATCCCCGTCTACGGAAACCATATTGTAAGTGTCCTTGACATTGTCACTGAGTGCTTCCTGCAGCAGCTCTTTGCTAATATTCACATCTGTGGTCAAAAAGCCGAGCATGGTACACATATTGGGATGGATCATGCCGGAACCCTTGCACATTCCGCCGATGGTGACTTTTTTACCGTTGATCTCTGTCTCTACTGCGATTTCCTTCTTCACAGTATCTGTGGTCATAATGGATTCTGCCGCCAGTGTGCCTGCCGCCTCTGTTTCTGAGAGCAGGGGAACCATTTTCTTCACACCTGCCTCCAGGATATCCATGGGAAGCTGTTTTCCGATAACCCCTGTGGAAGCCACCAATACGGAATCCTCCGGGATTCCCAGGATCGCTGCTGCTGTCTGAGCTGTCTTTTTGCAGTAGCTGTATCCCTCTTCCCCTGTACATGCATTGGCAATACCGCTGTTGCAGACTACCGCCTGCGCTGCTGGTGCATGATAGACGATCTGCTGGTCCCATTTGACAGGGGCTGCTTTTACAATATTGGTGGTAAAGGTTCCCGCTGCCCTGCAGGGCACTGTGCTGTAAATCATTGCCATGTCCTTTGCGTTTCCTTTTTTGATCCCTGCTGCGATACCTGCTGCCTGAAATCCCTGTGCCGCGGTCACACCGCCATTTATTACTTTCATCTTCTTCATCCTCCTATCATTTACGGGAACATGGGTACCAGCTTCAGCCCCTCTGTCTCCTCAAATCCAAACATGAGATTCATATTCTGCACCGCCTGCCCTGCTGCGCCTTTCACCAGGTTGTCAATAGCGCCCATCATGATCACACGGTTTGTTCTGCTGTCGATCTTAAAATTCACATCCACAAAATTACTGCCCTCCACCCATTTTGTCTGGGGGCACGCCTCTTTATCCAGAAGACGTATAAAATATTCACTTCCATAATATTTCTCATAAGCTGCGCGGATGGTGTCATAGTCTGCGTCCTTTGCCAAGGAAGCATAGGCAGTCACCAGGATTCCCCTGTTCATGGGTACCAGATGCGGTGTAAAATTCAGACAAAACGCTTTGCCTGCCGCATACCCCAGCTGCTCTTCTATCTCAGGTGTGTGCCGGTGAGTTGCCACGCCGTACGCCTTAATATTTTCATTGACCTCACAGTAGAGATTATCAATCTTGGCTCCCCTGCCTGCACCGGAAGTCCCTGATTTTGCGTCAATGATCAGTGTCTCAGGCCGGATCAGTCCCTCCTTTACCAGAGGATAACAGGTCAGGATACTGCATGTGGTGTAACAGCCCGGGTTTGCCACCAGACGTGCTGCTTTTACATCCTCGCGGTTGAGTTCACAGAGTCCATAGACAGCTTCTTCAATATACTCAGGAGCTTTATGCTGTATTTTATACCACTCCTCGTACACTTTTACATCCTTCAGGCGGAAATCCGCACTCAGATCCACAATTTTTACTTTCGAGAGAATCTCCTCATTCACCAGAGATGCACACAATCCCTGAGGTGTCGCCGTAAAAATCACATCCACTTCATCTGCCAGAGCTTCCATATTGTCATCCATACACTTATCGTCTACCAGTTTGAACATGTTCTGGTAAACCTCGTAGTATTTTTTATCTATGTAGCTTCTGGAACCGTACCATTTAATTTCCACTTCTTTATGATTTAAAAGTAATCTGACAAGTTCGCCTCCGGCATAACCGGTAGCTCCGATGATTCCTGCTTTTATCATGTTCTTCAACAACCTTTCTCAATGATCTTGATATTCATTCGTGTCTGCGGCGCTGCGGCCGCCCGTGTATGCTTTTATCATACTCCAGTTATTTTGCATAGTAAAGCTTTATCCTGTCAACAGGATTCGTTACTATTCAGCCTTTCGGCTTCATAGCAACAAAAGCATGTAAACAGACTGCAAAAACCGCAGTCTGGCGCATGGCTGTCTCGGGATTGCCTTGCAAATGCCAGGCAACACCTCGCGGGACAGTGGAAGTCTGAACTGTTACCAGGATTCTGCATAAACTGTTCTTTGATTGCATAATCATACATCTTTTCTGTATAATATGCAAGCTTTTTCTTGAGAATTTTTCCAGTTTTTTTGTTATATGAGTTTAGAAAATTCCATATATTAATTAAGGAAACTTCCTTTCTCAAAAATATCTCTCCTAAAATAATTTTACATTTTTTTCATTTTCCTATTGCATAAATATAAAAGATGTTGTATAGTAAAGCATGTCGAAAGCAAATACAAAATTTTTAGTACATAGAAAACGGAAAATACAGGAGGAATTCATCATGAAGGAAAAAGTTATCTTAGCATATTCAGGCGGACTGGACACCACAGCGCTGATACCGTGGCTGAAAGAAAATTTTGATTACGAAGTTATCTGCTGCTGTGTGGACTGCGGACAGGGAAATGAACTGGACGGACTGGACGAACGTGCCAAATTATCAGGCGCTTCCAAATTATATATTGAAAACATCATTGACGAGTTCTGTGACGACTACATTGTACCGTGTGTACAGGCAGGCGCTGTATACGAACACAAATACCTGCTGGGAACCTCCATGGCACGTCCGGGAATCGCAAAAAAACTGGTTGAGATCGCAAGAAAAGAAGGCGCTACCGCTGTCTGCCACGGCGCTACCGGAAAAGGAAATGACCAGATCCGTTTTGAACTTGGGATCAAAGCTCTGGCACCTGATCTGAAGATCATCGCTCCATGGCGTATGACAGATGTATGGACCATGCAGTCACGTGAGGACGAGATTGAGTTCTGTAAGGCACACGGCATTAACCTTCCCTTTGACGCCAGCCACAGCTACAGCCGTGACCGTAACTTATGGCACATCAGCCACGAAGGACTGGAACTGGAAGATCCGGCACAGGAACCGAATTACGACGACCTGCTGGTTCTGGGTGTAACACCTGAGAAGGCTCCTGATGAAGGGGAATATGTGACAATGACCTTTGAAAAAGGTGTTCCCACAAGTCTGAACGGAAAATCCATGAAGGTTTCCGAAATCATAACAGAGCTGAATGCCATGGGCGGAAAACATGGGATCGGTATCATTGATATCGTGGAAAACCGTGTTGTTGGTATGAAATCCCGCGGAGTTTATGAGACACCGGGCGGAACTATCTTAATGGAGGCTCATGACCAGTTAGAAGAACTGATCCTGGACCGTGACACTATGGAGACCAAGAAAAAACTGGGCAGCCAGTTTGCTCAGATCGTATATGAAGGAAAATGGTTCACACCACTGCGCGAAGCTATCCAGGCTTTTGTTGAGAGCACACAGCAGTATGTGACAGGTGAAGTGAAATTCAAATTGTACAAAGGTAATATTATCAAAGCCGGTACCACTTCCCCGTACAGCCTGTACAGTGAGTCACTGGCCTCCTTCACAACCGGAGATCTGTACGACCACCACGATGCGGACGGATTTATCACCTTGTTCGGTCTCCCACTGAAGGTTCGCGCTATGAAGATGGCTGAAGCAGAAAAGAGCCAGAATAAATAAGCCTGTATTTTCTTTTACTTATATTTTATGCCAAAGGCAGCCGGGACTTTTCCTGACTGCCTTTTTGCATATCAGAATCCGGAATAGAAAGATTTACAGGCACAGTGTACTGCCTTTTTATTATGATTGGGTCTGCATGGATATTTTCGTAACTGTGAATATACGGAACAGTTCCGATAATATCATAGATGATAAGATGCAGTCCGCCGGACGGGCAGATTCCCGCCCGGTACTGCAAAGAAATTTATAGATATGAGAATTTAGATATGATACTGTTTTAATAGCCGATCCCTGAGTTCAGGATCTTCTGTTATAAGCGGTATCTGTTCTGCCTTGCCATCACGGAGAAGAAGCCTGATCAGCTTTGACATTTGGGCCAAGCCCTCTTCTCTGCCTTCTTCTCTTCCTTCCTGTTCTCTGTCCAACAGTAACTCCTCAAATTTCATATACTTCGCCTCCCATTCCCGGCTCTTTTTCAGCTCTGTAACTTGATCATGGATCGTCTTGATCACCGGGTCATTTGCTTTCTCCACAAACTCGTCTGTGGTGTTTTCCACATATTTGAGAAAATGCACGAGTTCAAGGGGTACATCTGGATCATTTCTCCCTTTTGTGTTTAGAAATATCTTTTTTGTTCCGTCATTGAGGGGCATACCTCCGGTATTCCTAAAACCAATGCAAACAGAAACGCATTGCTCAGATCAAGCTCCTGAAAGGTTTCGCTTTTTGCCATATTTGCTCCTATCCGGCAGTTATCTGCGGACGGAAATCTTTCTCTTCCTACCTCTTATTATGAAGAAAATGTGTTACCTTGTCAACGGAAACCATTCAACAAAAAAACCAATTTTTCAACTTAAAATACCAAAACCCCGGAATAATCCCAAGGTCATTTAGACAAACAGACATTCCCTGCCGGTGCCTCTTTTCCAGTCACGTCCGGGACGATGTTCAGCAGCACCGAGGCATAGAATACTCCCGCTTTCTGCTCAAACTGCGCGGTCCCGCCATACCGTACAGCAATCTCCCGAACAGAGTAAGTTCCAATCCCGGCTCCCTTTCGTTTGGAAGACAAGGGCATGTCCCCGTCAAACACAACAGGTGTCAGGCATGGATTATCCACCAGGATCAGAAGTGCCGAGCCGCCTCGCTGCTTTATCCGAAGCTTGATGGTCTGAGCCGTGTTCGCCTGCCGTTTACAGGCTTCCACCGCGTTCTCTAACAGGTTCCCCAACAGCACCGTGATATCCGTGCTGGACACCGGGCAGTTTTCCGGGTAATCGATCCCCGTTTCAAACCCGATACCGCCATCCTGCGCCAGAGCAGCATAATAGCAGACGACAGCGTTCACCACATCGTTTTGACAATACCGCTCCCGCAGGTCCGGGGAAGATGGTTTTGATAGAGGCGAATATAGTCGGCAAGGCCCGCCTTGTCGTCGCGCTCTATGTAAGACTGCACCGCAGCCAGATGCTGACGGAGGTCGTGGCGGGCTTTCTTCATTTCCTCCATATGGGAGGTAAGGCTTTCAAACTGTTTTTTCTGCACCGACATACTGCGGTCAGCGTATTCCAGAGCGGCTTCCAGCTGCACCCGTCTGCGAGAGGTTTCCAGCACCTTCAAAGCCACATAAGACACATAGCAGGCCCCGAACAGCATGAGGTAGCGGGACACCATAAACTGCCATGTGGCATAGGCGTACACATCTTCGGTGAAGCAGTACAGCATACCGAACAGGGTGGGAAACAGCGGAATGACCCACAGATACCGCCACATGATCCTGTCCTCGATTTTCAGCGCATCTCTCACCGTATGACAGAGGAACCGGAACACGAATGGGCAGGTGATCATGTAGATCACCACACGAGCCATATTGTAAACCAGGTACGGGTGCAGTTCGGAAAGCTCCCAGAAATACCGGCTTTCAATAAAATTCGCATTGCCATACACAAAAAACGACCACGCCATCATCAGCAGATAAGTAAACATCAGCTTTGATAAGCTCTCCTTGATGAGAAGGAAGGATAACACCAGGTTGACCAGCGTGAAGCCGTAGCGCATGAACGTCGTCCACTGTGCCGCTGTCTCATACCCGCCTAAGTTGATGTAGTAAAAAACCATGCTGTTGACTGCCGCAAGTATAACCATCATCGCCATGATATACCGAAACGGAATCCGCAGCCTGTCCCGGAACAGCCAGTACCGGGGCAGGCCAAAAACTTCAAGTTTAGGCCATCCTATTGAAAAAACAGCCTTTGTTTACTCTATGGCAAAGAGG